>CBFHGZ010000011.1:3072-11746 GCA_965655535.1 Candidatus Actinomarina sp. | reverse complement strand
GTAAGGACCGGTAGATCTTGCGTGAATTTTTTCATCAACTAAGTGGATAAGTTTTAATATATAAGCATATCCAACGGTTATTTTTGAATCAAAAGATTCACCAGTTCGGCCATCATAAAGCTTAGTTTTTCCATCTTCATCAATCATTTGTTGACCATCACGATTAGGATTTACATTTCTTAGAATTTCATGAATTTCATCTTCATCAGCACCGTCAAAAACTGGAGTAGACACGAGTGTATTAGGTTTTGCACCTTTTGAAGCTTTGGTATCGCCCTTATACTCACTCCAACCTTGATTTGCTGCCCAACCTAAATGAGTTTCTAAGATTTGACCTAGGTTCATTCGGCTTGGAACACCTAACGGTGATAGCATAATATCTAACGGAGTACCATCTTCCATGTACGGCATGTCTTCTATTGGAAGAATTTTCGAAATTACACCCTTATTACCATGTCTACCAGAAAGCTTGTCGCCAACTTGAATTTTTCTTTGAATTGCTACGTATACTCTTACTTTTTGATTGACTCCTGGAGGTAAATCAGCACCTTCGTCTCTCTTTAAAATTTGGACATCAATAACTTTTCCTCTTTCACCATGAGGAACTCTTAAAGAGGTATCTCTAACTTCTCGAGCTTTTTCACCAAAAATAGCTCTTAATAATCTTTCTTCAGGAGTTAGTTCTGTTTCACCTTTTGGTGTAACTTTACCCACCAAATAATCACCAGGAGAAACTTCTGCACCAATTCTAACAATTCCCATTTCATCAAGATCCATTAAAACTTCTTCAGCAACATTAGGAATATCTCGTGTTATTTCTTCTTCTCCAAGCTTTGTATCTCTTGCCTCAATTTCATGTTCGGCAATATGCACAGATGTTAATACATCCTCTTTTACTAATCTTTCTGAAATTACAATCGAATCCTCAAAGTTGTAACCGTCCCATGGCATATAGCCAACTAATAAGTTTTTACCTAAAGCAAGCTCTCCACCTTGGGTACTAGGACCATCTGCTAAGACATCTCCTGGCTTAACTTTTGTTCCTACCCTAACAAGAGGTTTTTGATTCCAGCTTGTTGCCTGATTTGATCTTTTAAACTTAAGTACTTCGTATCTATGTTTTTTATTGGTTCCCTCTTCTTTAACAACAATTTCATCACCTGAGACTTCTTCAACGGTTCCAGAAACATTAGAGATTAAAGCTTCACCTGAATCTCTTGCTACATTTTCTTCCATACCTGTACCAACATAAGGAGCTTCTGTTTTCACTAAAGGCACAGCCTGTCTCTGCATATTAGATCCCATTAATGCTCTGTTTGCATCGTCATGTTCTAAGAAAGGAATCAATGCGGTAGTTACTGAACAGATTTGCTTAGGACTTACATCCATAAAATCAATTTCTTTATCTGAAACAAAAGAAACTTCGCCACCATTTTGACGTGCTAGGACTCTTTTATTTTGAAAAGTTCCATTTTCATTTAATGGTGCATTTGCTTGTGCAATAGTGAACTCATCTTCTTGTGCAGCAGTAAGATAAACTGCCTTGGTTGTTTTAACTACACCATCTTCAACTTTCCAATATGGTGTTTCAATAAAACCAAACGCATTAACTCTTCCGTATGTTGCTAATGTACCAATTAGTCCAATATTTGGACCTTCAGGTGTTTCGATTGGGCACATTCTGCCATAATGAGAAGGGTGAACATCTCGAACTTCGAAACCAGCTCTTTCTCTTGAAAGACCACCTGGTCCCAAAGCAGATAACCTTCTTCTATGTGTTAAACCAGCAATAGGGTTAGGTTGATCCATAAACTGGCTTAATTGGCTTGTTCCAAAAAATTCTTTCAAAGATGCCTGGATTGGTCTTATGTTAATTAGGGATTGTGGTGTTATAGCTTCAGGTTCTTGTGTCGTCATTCTTTCTCTAACAACTCTTTCTAACCTACTTAATCCAACTCTTACTTGATTTTGAACTAATTCTCCAACAGTCCTTATTCTTCTATTTCCAAAATGATCAATGTCATCAAGTTTTACGGAAATTTCTTTTCCTTTATTGTTTATAAATGATTCTTCTCCAGCATGTAATGCAATAACATATTTGATGGAGTCAATCATGTCTTCAATTCTGAGCATTCCGTCATCTTCAGTTGTATAATTTTCAGCGTCTTTTTCGCCGTATTGACGACCAAGTTTTTGCTCAACTTTATATCTACCAACTTTTGTTAAATCATATCGTTTAGGAGTGTAAAACATTTGCTTAACAAGATTTCTAGCGGACTCAACAGTTGCTGGCTCACCCGGTCTTAGTTTTCTGTAAAGATCTATTAATGCTGCTTCTCTGGAAGTATCAGGATCTCTTTCAATTGTATTGTGAACTGATGGATAATCTCCTAGTAGTTCAATGGCTTCTTCTTTTGACTCAATGATATCAAGTGCCATTAAGAAGCTTGTAATATGCTGTCTTCTTTTTCTGTCAACTCGAACACCTAATGTATCTCTTTTGTCAGTATCGAACTCTAACCATGCACCTCTGCCTGGTATCATTTTTCCAATAAATACTTCTTTATCAGAAGTTTTATCAATTTCCTGAGAAAAATATATACCTGGTGAACGTACTAACTGGCTTACTATAACTCTTTCTGTACCATTGATTATGAAAGTTCCAGTATCTGTCATAATTGGAAAATCACCTAAGAAAACTGTTTGTTGTTTTATTTGACCAGTCTCTCTATCTAGAAATTGCGCTGTTACATATAATGGCTGTGAATATGTGGAGTCTGTAATTTTGCAATCTTCAAGAGATTTGAGTGGTTCTTCAAAGTAATGATTTAAAAATTCAAGAGAAAAACGTCCTGAAAAATCTTCTATTGGCGAAATTTCAGTAAGAATATCATTTAAGCCTTCTTCCATAAACCATTTGAAAGAATCTTTTTGTATAATTAATAAATCTGGAATGTCTAGAACTTTAGGAATTTTTGCAAATGAAAGTCTAGAATTCTGAACAGCGGACAACGAGCCTCCTCAAAAAATTAAATAACAGCTACCCGAAAGGTAGAGTATATTAGTCTTATCTATTTAAGTAAACAAATAATTGTAAAATTATTTTAATTCTACAGTTGCGCCAGCACCCTCTAAAGCTTCTTTTGCTTTGTCAGCATCTTCTTTAGAAGCACCAGTTAATATGTCTGATGGTGCACCGTCGACCAATTCTTTAGCCTCTTTTAAGCCAAGATTAGTTAAACCTCTTACTTCTTTAATAACTTGAATTTTTTGTGCTCCTGCATCTGCAAGTACAACATCAAAAGAATCCTTCTCTGCGCCTGCTCCAGCGTCATCTCCTCCAGCAGCTGGTGCAGCAGCAACAGCTACAGGTGCTGCGGCAGTAACATCGAATTTCTCTTCAAATGCATCTAAAAATTCTTTTAACTCGAGTACAGTCATCTCCTCAAAGACGCCTAGCAACTCATCAGTAGTCATTTTAGCCATTAGTTATTCCTCCTCTTTTTTAACTTCTTCAGAAGTATCTTCATTTTTATCACTCGATACTTCAGAAACCTCACCGTTTGACTCTTTTTGTTCTGCAAGAGCAGAAAAAGCATATCCTGCTTTGTTGAGTACAGCTTTAGCTCCAGCAGCTAGTTTTGTTAGTGGAGCATTGAAGCCACCTGCAATTTTTGCTAAAAGAACATCTCGTGGTTCTATGTTTGCAAGTACGTTGATTTGATCTACTGTCAAAGGTTCTGAATTAAGAATTCCACCTTTAACAACAAATGCTTCATTTTCTTTTGAAAATTCTTTTAAAACTTTTGCAGCTTCTACAGGATCTGACTCAATTACTGTTATTCCTGTTGGACCAGAAAAATACTCGTCTAAATCTTTAAGACCAACATTTTTTGCTGCTCTTTTGGCCAGTGTCATTTTTACTACATTGAAAGAAGCTCCTGCATTTCTAAGCTTTCTTCTTAATTGAGTTTGTTGAGTTACAGACAAACCTCTGTATTCAGCAAGCACTAATGCATTCGCAGACTCGAACAAGTTTTCAAGATCTGCAACAGCTTGTACTTTATCTTTTCTTACCATAAAAAAATCCTTGCATACCAAGGACCAGTCAGATTACCTGCGTTAGGTTTATTTTTTTACTAACGGTCTTTGGTTTAAATTGTCAAACTTAAATATAAACTGATATTCAAATTAAATACAATAAAAATTTTAAATATTTACGTCAACTTTAATAGATGGGCTCATTGTTGATGAAATATGTACATTTTTTATGTACTCGCCTTTTGAGGAAGCTGGTTTTACTTTATTTACCTCAGCAATTACTTCATTAAAGTTTTCTAATAGTTGACCATCATCAAAAGATGCTTTTCCAATTGAAATGTGAACATTACCATTTTTGTCATTTTTCATTTCAACTTTTCCCTTTTTGAAATCTTCAACTGCTTTTGCCACATTTGGAGTGACCGTACCGGTTTTTGGATTAGGCATAAGCCCTTTAGGACCTAATATTTTTCCTAACTGACCAACCTCAGCCATCATTTCAGGTGTTGAGATTACGATGTCTACATCTAATTTTTGTTCAGATGAAACTTTTGTCGCCAACTCTTTACCCCCAACAATATCTGCTCCAGCTTTTTCTGCTTCAGACAAAGCTTCTCCACCAGCGAAAACAGCGATTTTGACTTCTTTACCAGTACCGTTTGGAAGAGAGACGGTTGTTCGAATATTTTCTTCTGCATTTTTTGGATCTATTCCTAGTGAAAAAGCAACATCAATAGATTCATCAAATTTTGCTGTAGCAATTTCTTTACAAAGCTTTATTGCTTCTTCTTTAGATATCTCATCTGTAGGAATTACTGATTGAGAATGTATGTGTTTTTTACTATATTTTTTCATTTTTCTCCTTTGGTACTAACGACTTTATCTCCCAAAATTTAATTGTTACTTGTCTACAGTAACCCCCATAGAACGAGCAGTGCCTGCAATAATATTTATAGCCGCATCGATGTCGTTTGCGTTCAAATCTTCCATTTTTGCTTCTGCTATAGACTTGAGCTGATCTCTAGTAATTGATGCTACTTTTACTTTATGTGGCTCAGCTGAGCCTGAATCCAACGCAATGGCTTTCTTGATTAAATAAGAAGCTGGGGCTGTTTTTGTCACAAAAGTAAAAGAGTTATCTTCATAAATAGTGATTTCAACTGGTACAGTTTCGCCTTGTCTGCTTGCTGTATCATTATTGAATGCTTGGACAAAGTCCATGATATTAACCCCATATTGTCCAAGAGCTGAACCAACAGGTGGCGCTGGTGTAGCACCGCCTCCAGGTATTTGTAACTTCAATAATGCTTTTACTGGTTTAGCCATATTCCTTTTCCTAATTCTTTAGTATATCTGTAAAGCCAAGCTCTACAGGAGTTTCTCGTCCAAATATATTAACTAAAACTGTGACTTTTGATTGATCTAAATTAATTTCTTCAATAATTCCATTGAAGTCTGCAAATGGTCCAGTAGTGACTCTAACAGTTTCTCCGACTTCAAAGTCTGGTTTATATTTAGGAGAATCTTTCTTAACTTCTACTTCTTCGTTTGAACCTAATATTCTTTCAACTTCTCTTCTGGACAATGGAATAGGTCTTTTACCAGATCCAACAAAACCGATAATTGATGGTGTATTTCTTATTTCGTACCAAGTGGTCTCATCTAAATCCATCCTTACAAGTACATAACCTGGGAATGTTTTCTTTTCTAAATTAACTTTTTTACCATTACGAATTTCAACTACTTCATCTGTAGGTATTACTACGTCGTAGACTCTATCGTCTAAGTGGAGGTTCTTAATTCTTGTTAAAATATTTGTCTTTACTTTTTTTTCATGACCTGATTGCGCATTTAAAACAAACCATTCACCAGGTAAGTCGTAAGGGTGTGAAGGTGCAGCTACTTCTTCAACCTCTTCTTCGGTAATTTCTTCAGAATTATTTTCTAAAGCATCTTCTTTGGTTATTAAATCTTCTGTCATTTATTCTCCGAAAGATAATAGGTTAATCAAAGTATTTTTAAAACTAAAGTCCATTCCAAAAATAAAAAAAGTAAAAAATCCAATAGTAACAATTGTTACAACAGTAAATGCATACAAAGTTGAACTAGTTGGCCAATTGACTCTTTTTAATTCAGTTCTTACTTCACCAAGATAGTTTGCAATTCTTTTAAATCTCGAAGGTTTTTCACCAGTTTGATATCTTCCTACATTTCTATCAGCTTTTTTTGCCAAGCGCTCTTCACGCTCGTTCATCCTTCTCATTTCTCTATTCATATCATTCATAATCTACCTCTGCAGGGGCGGTGAGACTCGAACTCACAACCTACGGTTTTGGAGACCGTCGCTCTGCCAATTAGAGCTACACCCCTTAGTTAAAGCTCTTCCTCTAATTTGCTAGACGAGCGTTTGTACCCAAATATTAAAAATACAATTGATAATATTCCGAGCAATGTCAATAATATTATTTTTGTGCTCTTACTTGTAGTAGTTTTTACTTTTTTATCCAAAGAAGACATCACTTTTGAGGCAAAATCCTCAGGTACTTCTACCTCTTGATTCACTTCTTTTTCAAATTCATCTTTAAAAGCTTTGTATCTTTTTCCTGAAACCTGACACTTGATACATGAAGAAGCATGAGTATTTTCATTAAACCCAAAATAATCACTACTTAAATAAGAAGACAACATTTTTGTTCTAGTTCTTCTACACACAAGCTTCGTTTTAAGATTTTCTATCAAACTTCTCATCTTTCAACATCCTCTAGTATTTGACGCAGTTTTTGATGTGCTCTGTGAAGACGAACCTTTGCAGCAGTAACACTAATGTCCAAATAATCTGCAATTTCTTTGTGAGACCGACCTTCTATATTTTTTAACTCAACAATAATTCTCTGTTCTACAGGTAAATTATTTAATGCCTTAGAAAGTACTGATGATAAATCTGAATTAATTGCTACCATTTCTGGATCTTTTTTTTCATCTATAACAATAGGTTCATATGTATCGTCAATATTTAATGTGTTATGCTTTTTTGCTTTTTTTCGTAATGTCCAAGCAGTATTAACAGTAATTCGGTAAATCCACGTACTAAATGTAGAATCACCTCTAAACTTTTCTATTGCTTTCCAAGCCCTGATAAAAGCTTCTTGTGCAACATCATTAGCCATTTCTCTATTTCCAGTTAATTTATAGGCTAAAGAAAATACAAGTTCTTGGTGTCTTAATACAAGTTGCTCAAAAGCCGATCTATCCCCAAGCTGTGATTTTTTTACTAACTCAGAATTTGATATTTCTTTACTGTAATCATTCAATTTAGATACATTACTCATTCAGATTTAAGGATAATTATTAAAAGTAGAAAATGCTATCTTTTTTCTCTATGTAACTTATGAGATCTACATTTAGGACAATATTTATTAAATTCCATTCTATCTGGAACATTAGTCTTGTTCTTTGTAGTTACATAGTTTTGAGCTTTGCATTCTGTGCAAACCATCGTTAAAGGTGGTCTCTTATCCGAAGCCATCTTTTTCTCCTTTTTTAACTAGTAGCGGCGGGCAGACTTGAACTGCCGACCTCACGATTATGAGTCGTGCGCTCTTACCAACTGAGCTACGCCGCCAAAACTATTCCAGTTTTGAGCCCTCTTCCGGGCTTGAACCGGAGACCTCTTCCTTACCATGGAAGTGCTCTACCAACTGAGCTAAGAGGGCAATAGTGCCGAGAGTAGGATTCGAACCTACGAAGGCATAACCGGCAGATTTACAGTCTGCTCCCTTTGGCCGCTCGGGCATCTCGGCTTACTTAGTCTTTATAAATTCTAGAGTAAATAAAAATATTAGTAAGTTTAATTTTCAATAGTTTATTGTAAATATTGTGAACAAAAATATTCGAGAACAGTTATCTTTGTGGCTTAAAAATAATTTAATTAATCAAGAAACTTATGACAATATCCTTGAATTTGAAAAGAATTATCAAAATAATTCAACATATAAATCTAGAATTGCAAAAACAATAACTTTAATTGGAGGCCTATTTGTGCTTTCAGGACTCCTAGGAACTCTTCCATTAATTTGGGATAATCTTGCTTACTGGGCACAGTTATTATTTTTAGGAATCGTGACAATATTTCTGAATTTTGCTGGATCCTATAGTGAAAAAAGCAAGGATAATAAAATCTTTATTTTTAACTCAACAGAAAGAGTCTCTTCTGTACTTTATTTCGGTTCCTTAGTAAGTTTTGTTGCTTTTTTAATTTTTACTTTTAACATCACAAATTCTCTAAATATTACTGATTTGAGTGAAGAAATTTTATTTTTAATTATCTCTCTTACTGCGATGATTTATACAACGTTTTTATATTTCAAAACTAAATTTATATTGCAACACGGAGCTTTGTTTTTAAATACTGCTTTTGTATTTGGTTCAGTAGGAAACTTGTTATTTCCAAATTTAGAAATTTGGGCTTTTGGATTATTTTTAATATCACTTTCGATTGTATGGGGTTTGGTAACAAACTCAGGAATGCTTCAACCTTTTTGGTTGGGTAATTTAATTGCATCTGGAGTCTTTTTAATTGGTCTAGCTATTTTTGTTGAAGATTTACTCAGATCTAATCAAATTATAAAAATAG
>CBFHGZ010000011.1:0-2973 GCA_965655535.1 Candidatus Actinomarina sp. | reverse complement strand
TTGCATCTGGAGTCTTTTTAATTGGTCTAGCTATTTTTGTTGAAGATTTACTCAGATCTAATCAAATTATAAAAATAGCAATACTCGTAATAGCATCTACTTTCATTATTTGGATAAGCATTCAAATCTCAGAACAGCCTGTTTTTCTAGTTGGAAGTTTTTCTTTACTTATAAACTTGCCAAGACTTATATCAGCAATCCTTCCTGACAATATTTGGCCACCATTAATTTTATTTTTAATAGGTGGGGTTCTTGTTTCGTTAGGCTTATATTTAAATTCGATCAGAACAAACATAGGATTTAATAAAAGTGAGTAAAAAAAATACTCTAATAATTTCTGTAATTATATTTGTTATCACGATCGTTGTTGTAGGAATATTTGGAGTTGTACCATTACCAGATTACTCAAATAGTTTTAGCGAAGAAATTGATGGAAAAATTTACTATCAGAGTTCAATAATAAGTTCAAATATTATTCCACCTGCACCAGATTTGGTTGATGATTGTATATTTGAGATTGAAATAAGCAAAAGTAACATAGTAGAAAGAGAAGTTTTATGTAGTAGTGACTTACTGGCTTATTCCACAAATTTTTACTTTTACAACACAACATTAAATAACGAAGGAAACTTAGTCGTAAGATATTGGAATGATTCTCGTAGCAACGAATATGCGTTAGAAATAAACCCCGAAAATAAAGAAATCCTCAAAGAGTATGTAGTTGAGACCGTAAACATAAGGAATAAAAATATTAACGAATATGGTGAAGTACTAATAGACTCATGGCGAACAATAGAAAATACAGATAGAAGTGTTTATATATATTTTCAAAAAGGTTCTGATACCGTGGAAGTTTTCAAATCTGAAGCGCCTTCAAGCTACTATTTCAATAGCTTGATTTGGTCATATGACAGCGAGAAAATTCTTGCAATAGATTCAGAAAATCAATTCATAGTATTTTCTAAGAATAAAAAATTTGAACCAGTTAAGTTGTCTTATTCTGTGAATGAAAAAGAAAGAGATTACATAAATTTAATTGAATGGGTTAAGCCTTAGAAAGTTTTACTTGGCCTAACTCCAATTTCACTAATAACATGTGCTGCACTCTTATTCCCAATTTCGGCAGATTCTTCTGGGCTTAAACCCTTTTGAATGCCATATAAAAAACCTGCTGCAAAAAAATCGCCAGCACCTGTTTTATCTATAACATCAGCATGAGCTGCTTCTATGTGAATCTGTGATTCTTGTGTTAACACCAAAGAACCCTTCGATCCAAGGGTGCATACTAAAACTTCTACATTCGGAAATTGATTCAAAAAATATTCAAACGATTGAGAGGTATCATCAAGCATTGTTAGTGAATTGAGTTCATCTTCATTACAAAAAACATAATCAATGTTATTTTTTATCAATTCCTTAAAACTATCTCTATGAGCTTCAACACAAAAAACATCTGATAACGTAATTGCATTTTTTCCACCAGATTTTTTGTTTATTTCTGACGCATAGACAAACGCATCTTTGCCATCTGGCTTATCCCACAGGTAGCCTTCCATATAAAGGATCTGAGCTTTCCCAATATCATCTACATTAATATCAGATGGAGAAAGAAACTCACCAGCACCAAGATATGTATTCATTGTACGTTCACCATCAGGAGTAATAAAAATAGCGCACAATCCTGTTTGGACCTCACCATCATCTTTGATGGTTAAGTCTTTTAAACCCGACTTTTGTAAACTTTCTTTGAAAGTTGTACCAAGATTATCATTAGACACTCTACCAATGAATCCAGCACTACCACCTAATTTGCTTATCCAATAAGCAGTATTGGCCGCTGACCCTCCTGCTTCAAAAGAAGGTTGATTCATTTGTGACAGTAGATATGAAGACCTATCTTTATCTACTAAAGTCATTCTTGCTTTATTTAAATCGAGCTTATCAACAACTTCGTCATCGATTTGTTCTAAGGCATCAACTAAAGCATTACCTATACAAATTATCACAAAGACAGTTTATATGATTTGACCTGTATTACCCAATGAATCTTTTACATTTGTTGATACTTGACTAAACTTTTTCATTCCACCAGTTAAATTTAAAGCATCAATTTCATTATCAACTAAAAAATCAGTAACTTTTGAAGATCTACCACCTGATCTACAGACGATTATGTATTTTTTTTCTTTATCAAACTTATCCAAATTTGATGGGATTTCCCCCATTTTTATGTGATTTGCCTTTAAGTGGTGGCCGGCTTGCCACTCATCATCTTCTCTCACATCAATAAGCTGATGTCCATTTTCAATACAATCTTCTACCTGTTCAGGTTGAATTGACGGTGTGTTACTAATACCGAATACCACTTTGCCTCCTACGCAATCTTGCAACTCTTTCACTAGTTGGTGGATGGGTAGAGAATAATCTTCCCATTCCTCTTCCAGCAAATGACTTCAGTGGGTCAGAAATAAACAATTGACTAACAGCAGGATTAACATTCATTGGCACTTTAGAATATCTATCAATTTTTTCTAATGCTGAAGCTAAAGCTAATGGATTTCCTGATATTTCAGCACCCGTTGCATCAGCACCAAATTCCCTTGTCCTTGAAATTGCCATTCTTATAATGAGTGATGCAATAGGTGCAGCAATAAATGCAATTAATGCAAAGGCTGGATGCATGTTTCTATCTCTATTGCCTCCTCCCCAAAAAGCCATTCTCGACATGAATGAAACTGCTGATGCAAGCATTGCTGCAATACTTGAAACAAGAATATCTCTATTTTTAATATGTGAAAGCTCATGGGCTAATACTCCCTCGAGTTCATCTCGATTCAATAAGCTCATTATCCCTGTTGTAACCGCAACTTTAGCCTTTTTTGGATTTCTACCTGTAGCAAATGCATTCGGTTGATCTGATTGAATCACATAAAGTTCGGGTAAAGGCATGTTTTCTTTTTTACTCAACCTAGT
>CBFHGZ010000010.1:17494-20834 GCA_965655535.1 Candidatus Actinomarina sp. | reverse complement strand
ACTTTAGCAACTAATGGGTGACCAGTTAAGTAACAAGATCCATTTGAATAAATTACATTAATAGTTGCACCACCAGAAATTTTAAGAGGACCAAAATCTGATTCACATGGTCCATCAGTTCTGGCGTCTTCTTTTATTTTGTTTAGTGTGGTTTCGTCGATTGAGCCAGATTGATTAATTCCAACTGATGCTTGGTAATTTCTAAGAGCATTAGCGGTTCTGTCTCCAAATACACCATCAATTTTTCCAGGATCAAAACCTCTAGAAGTGAGAAAAACCTGAACACCAACTGTGTTGTTGTACCCTTCTTGGCAAATAGATAATGTTGGAGGGCTAGATGATGGAAGTGTTGTAAGTGTAATTGAACTAGCATTTCTTGCTAATCCAACCCATAGTTCATTTGCATCTGTTGAAATTTTTGGTGAGCTTAATGATATATCATTCATATTTTTTACATTTGTCTCTTGAAAGTAATATTGAACAACTTCAGTTGAAGAGCAAGAACTTGTATTAGAGCAAAAGTCTGCACCTAATTCTGTTAAACCTTTTGCTCCATATTGACTTAATCCAACTCCATGTCCCCATCCACTTCCTTTAAAGGTAAATGTTGCAGCACTATATCCACGCATAGCTTGTCTAGTAGCAGGTCCCACAACTCCATCAGGAGATAGTCCTACAGTATATTGAAAGCTTTTTATTGCTGAAGTTGTTTTTGCCCCTGTAACTCCATCTAAAGGACCAGGCTCAAAGCCATTGCAATTTAAAAAAGTTTGAATATCTAAAACACTACTCAAAGGTGCTACAGCATTTTCTGCACAACTAAAATTTTCACCATATCTTATTTCAAAAGCTGCTGCATTAGATTTAAATCCAAATAAAACAAGGAAAAATGATGTTACAAAAATTATTTTTAAATATTTAATTTGGCCCTGTCTCATGTAATTATTTTAGGTGTTTAGATTTTAAATTCATAATTCTATCGTTTTTTTCCAGTATTTAAAAATTTTTAATCCCAAACGAAAAAGAAAATATATAAAAAAGACTTCAATTGTTATTGGAAATAGCTCTCCAGCAAGATTTGATCCAAATATTGGTGCTAAAAATGTTGTACTTAAAAATAATACAACACCAACAATTTTATTAAATGTGTAGGCATCAATAATTATCAAAAACAGCATCGAATAAATTAATGATGAAATAGAGTAGCTATACAAATTAATCTCCAATTCTTTATTACTTATATTGAAAATTAATAAAATATTGAGTTGAGATAGTAAAAACGGCACGAAAACGTATTTTTTTACATTAACTTTTAACATATATATCATTGTAAATAACCTATGCAGTTGGGCGAATTTACTTATATCTTTTTAGCATTGTGTATACCTTTTCTTGGATACATTGTTAACTCAACAAGCCCAAAGAAAGGCTTCAGCATATTGTTTATTTCGATAATTTCAATCGCAGGATTTTTACTTCCAACAAACTTTACTTTTTTAGGTATTTTTTTTCTATTTATTTACTTAAATAGTTTCAACTGGAATCAAAAAAATATCTTATTAATTTTTAGCTTAATAAGCTTTGCTTTGTCAATTTATAACATTGTAGGCTCAAATATTTTGCTAGTTTTGTTACCAATATTATTAGTCTCATCAGTGTTTTCTCTTATGATGATTGGCCACTGGTTTTTGGTGGATCCAACAATTAAAAGAGAAGGAATGAAAAATATAGCAAAATTTTCTACTACGCTCTCAATATTATTAGGAATATCAATTGGTTTAGATATCTACAGCAGTTCATCAACTATTTTTAATATAATTTCAACAGAGACATTGAACTTTGTATTAATTGGGTTGTATATTTCTTCAGGTCTTTTGTCGTTTGGATCATTTAAATCTCTTCAAGAAAAATCTTATACAGGTGTCATGGCTAGTACAGGCCTTAGTTATTTATCACTAATTGTGTCAATGGGCGCTTCAGGTACATTATTACTTTCGTTATAAGACTAACCTACAAATATGAGGATTTATACAAAAAAAGGTGACAAGGGCAAAACGAGTTTACTTTTTGGAAAAAAAGTTTCTAAAAACGATATTGCACCTGAAGCATATGGATCTGTTGACGAATTAGTCGCCGCATTAGGACTTGTAAGACATGAAGAAAAGCTTCCTATTGCAACTAAAGAGTTAATTTTAAGAATACAAAGAGATTTATTCATAGTTGGGGCTGAATTGGCAACAGACAATGAAAACAGAAATAAACTTGAAGAGGGTAAAACACTCGTAACAGAAATTATGGTTCAAAGTTTAGAAAAAGATATTGATTATCTAACTGAAAAAAATGGCATTCCTGAATATTTTGTTGTACCTGGTGAAAATAGTATTGCAGCAAAACTTGACTGGTGCAGGGTTGTTTCTAGAAGGGCAGAAAGAAGATGTGTTACCTGGAAAGAAATGACAAAAGTAGAGAATTCTTTTGTTGGAGTTTATTTAAATAGATTGTCTGATTTACTTTGGATGTTGGCAAGAGATTTTGAAGAGGAATGGACAGCTAGTAAATGAATTTCAATACCGTTTTAATAAACGAGATTAACGAAGAATTCTTTGATTTATGTAATAATAAAGATGAAGTAAATGAATTAATTAGTTTAAACTCATTTACTCCTGAAAAAAATAATTTTCTTAAAATCCCAAAAAATTTAACAAAAGATAATCAAAATATTTTAATGGTCGGAACTAACTCATGTGAGAGTACTTTTGATTGGGTCAGCATTGGTGCAAACCTTGGAAAGAGTTTGAAGTATGATGCAACTTTAAATTTTGTTGATATGACTTCAAATGCAAATATTGAATCTTTAGAATTTGGTTTTTATTTAAGTCAGTATCAATTTGATGAATTTAAATCAGAGAAAAATGAAAATAACACTATATCTATTGATCAAACTCAATTTACTGAAGAAATCAAAAATAAAATTAATTCAATTTTTTGGACAAGAGATATGGTCAACACTCCTGCATTAAACAAATCTCCTGAATTTTTTGAAGATAATGTTAAAAAGTTAATTGAAGAAACTGATATTAAATTAACTTCATATGACGACGTCTGGCTGTCAGAAAATTACTTTGGTGGAATCTTAGGTGTTGGCAGCGGTTCACCTAGAAAACCAAAATTATTAATAGGTGAGTACAATCAGAGTGCAAAGTTTCAAATTTCTATCATTGGAAAAGGTGTTTTATTTGACTCAGGTGGTCTTTCATTGAAATCCCCAGCTGGAATGGAAACTATGAAGACAGATATGGCTGGTGCTGCAACTGCATGGGGCATTATTACATTGGTAGCT
>CBFHGZ010000010.1:15502-17396 GCA_965655535.1 Candidatus Actinomarina sp. | reverse complement strand
ATCCCCAGCTGGAATGGAAACTATGAAGACAGATATGGCTGGTGCTGCAACTGCATGGGGCATTATTACATTGGTAGCCAAGCAAAAGTTAGAAATTGGTTTAAAAGTATACACTCCTTTAGTTGAAAACATGCCTAGTGGAAGTGCTATCCGACCAGGAGATGTATTAACTATGAGAAATAACAAAACAATAGAAGTTTTGAATACTGATGCAGAAGGAAGACTTATAATGGCAGACGCACTTGCTTATGCATCTGAGTTCAAACCGGATATCATTTGTGATGTTGCAACATTAACTGGTGCCTCTTATGTAGCTTTAGGAGTAGATATCGGTGCAGTATTTTCTAACGATAAAACCCTGGAAGAAAGCTTTATAAAAAGTAACGCGTTATCTCATGAGTTGTACCATGCACTTCCATTAGAACAAAGTTATAAGAAATTGATAGAATCTGACATTGCTGATATGCAAAATACTGGTGGAAGATTTGGAGGTGCTATTACAGCAGCGCTATTGTTGGAAGAGTTTGTAGAGGGAATACCCTGGATTCATTTAGATATGGCTGGCCCTGCACGATCAAGAAGTAATAATGTTATCAATCCAATTGGTGGAACTGGTTTTGGGGTTATTGGCTTTTATAATTTTATTAAAAATAAAGTTACTGATCTTCAGTAGGTTCTTCGATTACAGTATCGTCAATTATAAATACTAAAGAATCTCCTGTTGAAACAACACTTCCTTGGGCTACGTTTGTTCCAATAACCTTACCTTCACATCCTTGAACTTCAGAAGTCTCAAAATTCTTTTTAATAAATAAAATGACACTATTTTCTCTCATAAATTGTTTAATTAAACTTTCCGCCTCATCTGGACTTAGCTGACATGGTGGAATGTTAGGAATTGCTGCTGAGTTCTTAACAGAAGATACTTCTAGCTGAATAACAGTACCTTCTGCAACTTCTTCGTCTTGTTCAATATTTTGAGTTAAAACTAAACCAGGAGCTTCCTCAGATTCAACTAAAACTATTTCTGGTAAGAGGTAAGAGCTAAATGCTATTTCTTCAGCATCTATAATATTTAAACCTATTAATTGAGGTATATTGACTGTTGGAATTTCATAATACTTATTAATATCACTCGGATCATCTGGCCACTCTTCTATTGGAAGATTTTCAACCACCTTTGTCATAAACTCTTTCCAAATAGGTGCTGGAACTCTACCACCAGATACATTTCTAATTACTTCACCTTTAATTTCAACATCTGTCAGCGGCAGCTGTTCTTCTGCAAATCCAATCCATATAGATGATGTATATTGTGGAATGAAGCCTATGAACCATGCCTCTCTAAATCCTTGGTGTGTACCTGTTTTTCCAGCTATTGGCCTATCATCCAGTACAGCTCTTGTTCCTGTACCATATTGGGCTGCAACTTCTAATGTCTTTCTTACCGCAGCTGCTGCACCAGGGTCAGGAATAGAAATTCTTCTTGAAACAATATGTTGGTATAAAACATCTCCATTTGAATCTTCAATTCTTTCTATTAAGTATGTAGGAGCTAGTACACCATTTGTTGCGAAAGAAGAGTATGCTGATGCCATTTCGATTGGAGTTACCGCTCCAGCTCCTAAGGTTAAAGATATTACAGGATCAATATCTGATACAATTCCAATTCTGTTTGCAGTATTTGCTAATTTTTGTCCACCAATTTCAGAAGCCATCTGAGCAAATACTGTATTAATAGATCTTCTAGTTGCTTCTTCCAGTGAAATCATTCCTGAAGTGTCTAATAATTTGATTGATCTGTTGTACTCACTTTTATCAGCACATGGTTTATAGATAAACTGTGTTTCACTTTCTATATCTATTTGAATTAAGTTTTCTTGTAAACTAAATC
>CBFHGZ010000010.1:0-15405 GCA_965655535.1 Candidatus Actinomarina sp. | reverse complement strand
TGTCTGGATATTTTCTTGGATTGTAGTATGCAGGGCTTCTGATAATAACAACTAGGGTTGCAGCTTCATCTAAGGTAATATCTCTGACATCTTTACCAAAGTACTCATATGCTGCTGATTGAATTCCGTATGCACCTGAACCCCAGTAAATTGAATTTATATAGTACTCAAGTATCTGGTCTTTTGTATATCTTCTTTCAAGCTCTGCTGCAACAACAGCTTCAGCAACTTTTCTTCGTATTGATATTTCGTCTCCAACAAATGACTGTTTAGCAACTTGAGATGTAATTGTTGAACCACCTCTTGTTACACCTCGTAAGTTGTCTAAGACAGCACTTAAAATCGCAATAAAGTCAACACCTTCATGGGTATAAAAGTTGCTATCCTCAGCAGCAAGAAGAGTATTTACTACAAATGGTGGTACATCTGACAATGCAATAGGGTCTCTGTTAAGTCCGTCATGAAGCTCATCTAATATTTTATTGTCTGAAGTTATGATGGTTGAGGGTTCAGAGAGTGAGACAAAATTTAGAACCATACCTTCTGCTCTTGGTAAAAATTTTTCTTCAAGATTAGTAACTACTTCCATTCCAGATTTTATTGGTAGGAACAAGAAAAATCCTATCCAGCCAGCTATAAGAGTAGTGATAGCAAATATAATTACTCCAGCAACAAAACTAGATCCAAATCTAGATTGCTCCTCAAGTTTATGTATTTCAGCCATATTGAGATACTAATCTTTTTTTATACAAATCATCAGTTATGGCTTTCATTTTTCTGGCCTTAATCAACACTTTATTGTACAATTGAACGATGGATTATTCCCCAGGTCTCAGAGGTGTTATAGCAGGTGAAACTTCTATTTCAACCGTAGGTAAAGAAGGTACCTCACTCAGATACAGAGGGTACGACGCTATAAAACTTACTGAGGAGTACACATATGAAAATGTTGCTTCGTTAATCCTCAATGATGATTTAAATAGTGAAAATTTTAATAAATTTTATACAGAACATTACAACAATCTTAGTAATGACAATTACCTCAATGGTTTAATAGAAACTTCTAAAGAAAATTTACACCCAATGGATGTTTTGAAAGTTGTTGTTTCATTTTTAGGCGAGTCAAGTTCTGAAGACAAAACTGAACAGACAACCAGATTAATTGCAGCAGTTTGCTACGTCATTGCTAGTTACAATCAAGAAGATTCAAATGAATTAGATGAAGAATTTTTAGTTGCAAGTTCACTACTGCCCAATAATTCAAGTAAAGAAAAACTAGAAGCATTAGATGATATTTTAATTTTATATGCAGAGCACGGTTTCAATGCTTCAACTTTTGCTACAAGAGTAACTGCATCCACACGATCAGATTTAACTAGTTCAATAGTCTCTGGAATTGGCACACTAAAAGGTGAGTTACATGGTGGTGCTAACGAAAAAGCAGTTGAAATGATTTCTCAATATTCCACTGTTGATGAGGCAAATGATGGAGTCTTAAAGTTATTAGATGAAAAAAAGAAAATCATGGGTTTTGGGCATGGAGTTTACAAGATACAAGACCCTAGAAGTCCTGTAGTTAAAAATTGGGTTGAAGTTCTTAGTACAACAGATGAAGCAAAAAATAAATTTGAAATAGCTAAAAAAATTGACACAATAATGGACAGTGAGAAAAATTTATTTCCTAATGTTGATTTCTATGGAGGACTTTTGCTTCATGAATTAGGATTCCTAACAGAATTATTTACTCCTATATTCGTAGCCGGTAGAACTGCTGGATGGGCGGCACATTATTTCGAACAGAGACAACAGGATACTTTAATTAGGCCAGCAGCAAAATATATTGGTCCTTCTGAAAGATAATCTCTTAGTTGACTGAAAATCTAGACCTTTCCATTTCAAATTATCTGTCAAAAAAAATAATCATTGATGAGGAACTTTTATTAGCTGCTAAATTAACAATTCTTGATACCTTTGGCTGTATTATTGAAGCATCTTCTCATCAAGAAGTAATAAATTTTGCATTTCAATCTAAAGAAGTTGGTGATGGTAGTAATCCATTTGAATTAGTAAAGGAAATTCAAGACCCCAAAGATATCAGTTTTGCACTTACGGTGTTGACAAGGTGGTTTGACTATAACGATACTTTTTTAGCAAAAGAATGGGCTCATCCATCTGATAATTTTGGAAGTGTTTTTAGTTACTTTGTTAACAATCAGCATTTACTATTTGAAGATTTCATTACTTCTTTAGTCCAGACTTATGAAATACAGGGATCTCTATGTTTAGGTACATCATTAAATAAAGAAGGTTACGACCACGTCTTTTATGTGAAGCTTGCTTCTGGAGCAGTTTATTCACATTTAATTAACGATGGCAACAAAGAAATCGTAAGAAGGACAATAAATAATATTTTATTAGATGGTCCAAGCCTTAGAAGCTATAGGCATTTTCCTAATGTTGGTAAAAGAAAAAGTTGGGCTGCAGCAGATGCATCTAAGAGGGGAATGGAGCTAGCCCAATTTAGTAAATTTGATGATGAAATTTATGAAACTATTCAAACAACTGAAAATTGGGGGTTTGAAAACGTCTATATGGACAATCAAAGAATGGCTTTTGGCAAAGAATTAGACTCTTGGGTTTTAAAAAACATTTTATTTAAAGTTTTATTCCCAGCTGAGTTTCACGGTCAATCAGCTGTAGAAGCAGCAATAAAGCTCAGCTCAGAATTTAATGAAAAAATTAAATCTGTCAAACAAATCAATATCTACACACACGAACCAGCAGTGCGAATTATTTCCAACAAAACAGTATTAAAGAATGCTTCTGATAGGGATCATAGTTTAGAGTACATGGTTGCTGCAGCATTATTATTTGGAGATTTAACATATGAAATGTACGAAGATGATTTTGGTGGAATAGACAGAATAGATGAATTAAGAAAAAATATTTTTGTACAAGAAGATAAAACATTTACTGAAAATTATTATGAATTTTCAAAAAGAGATATATCAAATTCAGTTGAAATTCAATATAGTGATGATTCAAAATCAAAATTAGAAACGGTTATTAATCCTATAGGTCACCCTACAAGAAGAGAGGAAGCTGTCCCGCTTCTAAAAAATAAATTTACTAAAAATTTAAGTAAGCTTTTTTCAACAGAAAAAGCAGAGTTTATATGGGATGGAGTTATGTCTTTATCTAACAAAGATGAAGTCAGTAAATTGCTAAAATTATTTCATAATGACTAATGAAATTTATCTTTTAACTGGTGGTGAAGCCACTCGACTCAAGCCTCTGTCTGAAGGCATTCCAAAAGCTCTTTTAACAATTCAAGGTGAAAAAATCATTGATCTCATAATTGCAAAATTTCTAAAGATAGGTGATTTCCACTTTAATTTAATTTGCTCTATTAAACATAAACAATATTGGGAGGAGTATGCTCAAAATTCAAACATTGATGTAAATATAATTTTTGAAACTGAAAAGCTCGATACAGCAGGTTATATTATTAAACACTTAAATGATTTTCCAGAAAGTTTTTACTGTATGAATGGAGATTTATTGCTTGATGTAAATTTAGAAGATTTTATTTTACAATCAACATCATTTTCAAATTCTATGATTGCCTCAATTGAAGTTGAAGACCCTTCAAGATTCGGAGTTTTGCAAGTAGATGAAAATTTAAATATCTTACAATTTATAGAGAAACCTACTGACAAAAGTTTTGGAAATAAAATTAGCCTCGGGTTGTACCATTTAAGAAAAAGTAATTTAAAAGATATAGCTTATAACTTAGAAATCCCGTGTTCATTTGAAAGAAGGGTGTTTCCAGAATTATCAGAAAATAAACTATTGTCTACATTTACAGTTTCTGGTCAAATGCTCGATGTTGGCACTTTGGAGTCTTATATTAAGGCCCATATTTCAACTGAAAAAGAAAATTGGATTTCCGAATCTTCTGAAGTTGATCCTTCAGCTGTAATTGAAAATACCGTTATCTTAGATTATGCAATTATCGAAAAAAATACAGAAATAAAGAATTCAATTATTGGACCAAAAACTAGAATTAAAGAAGGTTCTGTAATAGAAGAAGAAATAGTTAGAGATTTAACTCAATGAAAATATTAATCACTGGAGGCGCTGGGTTCATAGGGTCTCATCTTGTTGAAAAATTATTAATAAAAAATAATGAAATTTTAATAATTGATAACTTAATGACTGGAAAAAAAGAGAACTTATCTTTTGAGGGAAATTATGAACTTTTCATTGACGACTTGGGCTCTGAAAAATCATTAAATAAAATAACCGAATTTAATCCAGATGTATGTTTCCATTTAGCAGCTCAGGCATCAGTTGTAGTTTCAGTCTCAAACCCAGCTTTAGATTTTGATCATAACATTCTTCAACCAATTTTGCTACTAAAGACATTATTAAAAACTGATTGTAAAAAATTTGTTTTTTCTTCATCTGGAGGGACAATATTTGGTGAACCAGTGAATGTACCAACCTCTGAAGAAGACTATGCCGGTGAACCTCAATCCCCATACGGTGTTGCAAAAAAAAGACTTAATGAACTAATTCAAATAATTACCAAAGATACAAATATGTCATATTCAATATTAAATTTTTCAAATGTATTTGGTCCAAGGCAAGATCCACATGGTGAAGCAGGAGTTATTTCTATTTTTTCAAATAAGTTTTTAAGTAACCAACAGCCAATTATTTATGGTGATGGTAATCAAACAAGAGACTATGTTTATGTTTTGGATGTTGTAGAAGCAATGATTCTATCTAGCAGATCAGAGGATAATTTATTTTTAAATATCGGTACGGGAGTTGAAACTTCAGTTAATCAATTAGTTGAAATAATGAAGGATAAATTTAATTCTGATATTGAGCCAATTTATCAAGATGCAAGAGAAGGAGAGCTACTAAGAAGTGTTCTTGATAATTCACAAGCTCTAGCAACTATTGGATGGAGACCTGTTTATGACTTAAATGCTGGTATGGAAAAAGTCGTTGACTGGCTTAAAGCCTAAAGAAAAAAATCTTCATCTTTTTTTCTTATTAAATCTTTAGCATTATTTTTTGAATCCCTGTAATTTACTCCTCTCAATATCGCAATTGGTATATTTAAAGTTTTTTCCATCACTAGTTCTGCAGATGATGCAATTTCATCAATAATTGCTATTTCAGTTGCATTTAATTCGTTCTCAAAAGTATCAGTTGAGCCTATATAGCTAACTAGTGGTTCAATTCCTGATGAGCCAATTGCAAAATTTACCTGACCAACCCTCCACGGTCTACCAAATGTGTCAGAGATTATTACTGCAACTTTTTTTTGTAGCTTTGTATATATTTGTTCACGATATTTTCTAGCAGACCTGTCAGGATCAATTGGCAATAACAAAGCATGTCCATCTTCAATATTTGATTTATCTATACCAGCATTAGCGCAAATAAATCCGTGTTTTGTTCTAGCAATAACAAGATCTCCTCTTTTTCTAATTATTTCGGTTGATTCTTCAGCAAGTAATTCTTCAAATGAAGTATCTTCTAAATTCCTAAGTCTTGACTCACTTTTTGAAACTATTTTCTGGGTTAATACAATAATGTCATTTTCTTCAATTGATATATTTGAATCTTCAAGACTATTGATAAGTAACTCTATTAGATCGTCACCAGCATTAATTTCTGGAAAATTTTTTACGGGAATTATTGTTATTTCACTCATAAGTTTGTATCTTATTTACTAAGTCAACTGAATCAGATTTTGACCTAAATAAAATGTTTTCTTCAACCACATTATTTGATCTATCTCCATCACCATGTTGCACGATAAAGACATCTACCAAATCTTTATAAAATTTCTTCAAACCTTTTAAATCTGGTGAAAATCCCATATCCAAGAAGTTCTTTACAGAAGGACCTTTTATTGCAGATTTACCAATGAAAGGACTTATTAAATAAACTTTTGGATGATTTAAAAGTTCGTTTCTAATTTTGCTTAAGGATAAAATTGGACCAATTGAAAGTATTGGATTTGATGGTCCAACAATTACTAATTCAGAGTTTCTAATTGAGTTTATTACTTCATTAGGTACTGATGCTTTTTTTGATCCCTCGTAGCCAACTTTACTTAATCTTGGTTTTGCCTTTTTTTTCACAAAATAGTCCTGGAAGTTTAACTTTTTACCATTCTTTGTATATAGTTTTGTTTGCACGAGGTCATTAGTCATTGGTAAAATTTTGCAATTTAGTTCAAACTGTTTAGATAATAAACTAGTTATTTTAATTAAATCTTTTCCTTCGTTTAAAAGTTGTGATCTAAATAAATTGGTAGCTAAATC
The DNA here is from genome assembly GCA_965655535.1 of Candidatus Actinomarina sp. Classification (GTDB taxonomy): domain Bacteria; phylum Actinomycetota; class Acidimicrobiia; order Actinomarinales; family Actinomarinaceae; genus Actinomarina. The sequence goes on along the minus strand of CBFHGZ010000010.1, from coordinate 9,055 downwards.
CCTATCGCCAATTTTAAAATCAATATCGTAAAATTCATTTAGATGAGAATTAACAGTGAATTTGTCATCTTTTATACCCCAACCAAATTCTCCCTCAATTTCAGCAAGTCCGTAGATAACAGAATCAATATCTGGGCATAGATAAACTCCATGAATGAATTCATCGTCACCAGTATTTACGATTATTGCTAAGTCTTTTTTGTAAACTTCATAAAGCCCTTTAGCAAATTTAGCACCACCAATACCACCACTAAGGTAGGTTATTTTATTTTTCACCTTCACTACATCTTTTCAACTAAAATTTTAATAATGATTGATAAAGATATTCTAGAAGGAATTTCAGAACTAAATGAATCTGATTTGAAGAGATTAAAGCTATTGATTGATAATAAATTGGATCTAGAAAATCAAACAAAGGTTTCATTTCGTACAAAATCTATTAAGTGTGGAAAAGAGGCTTGCCAAACTTGTCCGCATGGGCCCTATTGGTATGCAGAGTGGACTGAAAATGGTTCTAGAAAAACTAAATATTTAGGAAAGCAGTTAGATGAAGAATAGTCAAACTTTTCAAAAATTCTTTAACCCAAGACTTCTATATTTTGCTTTGTTGTTGGTTTTTCTAAGAATTGATTTGAGTTTTTTGAACACCCTTCCAACTGGTGGTGACATGGGTGCACACATAGTTCCTACAAAATTCTTTGCAGAAAACTTTTTTACCAATTTTCAGCTGAGAGGTTGGTCAAATGATTGGTTTGCGGGTTATCCTTTGTACTATTTTTATTTCCCGCTACCACCTTTAATTACAAGTATTTTAAATTTTGTTTTACCATTTTCGATTTCTTTCAAGTTAATGGTTGTGTCGACACAAATTCTTTTAGTTTTATCTATTGAATTATTATTCAGAAGAAATTGTACTTTTTCAACTTTAGGCTTTGTTGCTGGTTTACTTTTTTTATTAACAGAATCGTTTACTATTTTTGGAGGTAATTTAGCTTCTTCTCTAGCTGGGCAGTATTCCTACACCTTATCTTTGGCATTTTGTAATTTGTCTATTTATTTTTTAACAAAAAGTAAGAATGCAAACAATACACTTATTAGTTCTATTTGTCTTGGTTTTGCACTTTTATCGCACTTGATACCATTTTTAATTTATAGCCCTATTTATCTATTTTACTTTTTAATTAAGAAATCCTCAACAAATGAAAAAGTCATAGCTTTTCTAATATTCAACTTTTTGACTCTGGATTTTTCGGTCTCTTTATTTACAAATCTTGAATTTACAACAAATATGACGTACGCACCATACTCGAGTTTTTCAGATTTAATTAAAATTGACATACTTCCACTAGTTCTGATTTCATTCATATATTTAATCACTAAAGATATGTTTTCTATGTTGAGGGAAAATATAACTTCTGTTTATTTAGTAATTATTTCGTTATTGCTATTCTTTTATGGTCCCGAAAGTGCACTTTGGAATGGTCGTTTAGTTCCTTTTTTTAATTTAGGAATTATTATGTTCTTTTTTAATCAATGTGCAAAACAAAATAGAAGCTCTTTTAAAAGAATTGGAAATAAATTAAATTTACCAATACTACTCCCAGCTTTAATATTTTTAGTTTATAAATATGTTGATAAGTGGTCAGAATATTATTTAGAAACTTCGTGGGTTATTGTCTCATTGCTTTCATTGTTGTTTTTACTGGCAATCTCAAAAAATCAAAATTTAACAGCGACCTTCTTAATTGCTTTAACTTTAGGAAGTGTCTCATATTTACCACACTGGGTTAATTGGAATTTTACTGGTTACGAGAACAAATCATCATGGGGAGATATAGAGAGCCTTTATAGTGTTTTGAATAATTTACCTCCAGGAAGAATAATGTGGGAGCCAAACTCTGATTTAAATAAATATGGTACTCCAATGGTTTTAATGACTATACCTATGTTCACACACCACACGAGCATGGAGGGTTTGTATTTTGACTCAAGCATAACAACACCTTTTCACTTTATAGCAGTTTCTGGTTTGGCGGAAAGACCGTCTAATCCAGTTGGAGGCCTTTCTTATATAAATGGAAACTTTGACAAAGGTATGCGAATGATGAATGATCTTGGTATTGATTACTTCATTGCCTATACAGAAAAAATTAAAGATAAAGCAGATAGAGCTATTGAATTAGAGTTAATTGCCGAGACAGAAGTATTTAAAATTTATGATGTAAATTCCCAAAAAGTTGAACTAATTACGAAAAGTTTACTAAATTTTGATTCGCCTAGTTTTAAATCAAGAATTTCAAGTTCATTAATCAAGGATTTTAACGATCAGAGTTTTTTTGACCTTGCTGTTGAAAATTTTCTAAACGATTCAAATTTTAAAGTAATAGAGAATTTAGATTTTTTAGACTATGACAGTCAAGATTATACAAGATTAAAGATTACTGATCTAAATATTGATAATGAACAAATTACTTTTACAACTAATAAAGTAAATTATCCACATTTAATTAAAGTATCTTATTTTCCTAATTGGCAAATCAAGGAAGGGTATGGACCATATAGAGTATCACCTTCATTTATAGCAGTTGTTCCAACATCATCAAATGTAAAACTTGTTTTTGAGACTGGTTTTTATGAAAAAATATTAGATACGGTATCAATTATTAGTCTTGGACTAGCATTATTTTTATTCAGAAAAAAACATAAAGAAAATGTTTAGTTTTTTTAAAAAGAACAAAAAAAATTTTCAGGAATTATTGAAAACATATGTGGTTGGGATAATCAATCTTATAATTGGATTAAGCCTTACTTATATTTTTCAATTTTTTGTTTTTCAATTTATTTCTTTTCCATTAAGAACCTACCTAACGAATGTGACTTCATTTTGTATTGGTGTGGTTATTTCTTACTATCTATCAAGACTCATTATTTTTAATCTAAAATTGTCTGAAGGAAAACTTAAAGAATTTCTCAATTTTCTTAGTGTAAATTTAATTAGTCTTGTAGTGCCTAACTTAGTTTGGTTTGTGATTAATTTATTTAATTCAGAATGGCAACAAGATGAAGTAGCTTTTCTTGTTATTACTTTTTTAATTAATGGTTTTATTCTGCCTTTAAAGTATTTATTTTATAAATTATTTGTCTTTAAAGATTCTTTATAAAATACAGTTTTTAATTTGATTAAGCTTTTTATAGTTCTTGGTATTCTTTTATAAATCACAGAAACACTGGGTCTAATTTCATTCACTATTGCTGGAACTTCTCTAATTTTCTTACCGCTTTTTTCGATTCTTATAAGCAATTCAGTATCAAAAATATCTTGAGTAGAAACTACAGTATTAATAAATTCATCTATGCATTGTTTTTTAATTGCTTTCATACCGTGAGTATCTGAAAGAGAGGTGTTAAACAGAAATTTTAAAAGGAATACAAAACTGTTAGTTGCAATTTTTCTCACAAATCTTCTACCATCATTTGACTCAGCTAATCTTTTAGAGGCTGTAATCGCAGAAAACTTATCGTCCAAACACAAAGCTTCATTTAAAAAATTCTCAGAATAATAATCTATATCGAATGAGACAACCAATTGATTTTTAGCTTCAACAAAGCCACTTTTAAGTGCCATTCCATAATTAGGTATATCCGAATGAATCACTCTAATTTCTTCATGTTTGCTTGAAATATTTCTTGATATTTCCAATGTCGAATCGGTTGAACCATTTTCTGAAAGAACTATTTCAAAATTAAGCTCAGTTCTTTTGCAAATTGAGAGTATGTTATTAACAGATTCCTCAAGAATTGCTTCTTCATTGAATATTGGTATGACAACTGAAAAAGAATTGAAACTAAACTTTGATTTCATGATGATTACAATAATTACATAATGGACAAAAATAAACTAGATTTAATTTTTAAATCTTATGACATTAGAGGTGTATTCAATGAAGAAATAACGCCTTCAGATGCTTATAAAATTGGAAAAGCGTTTTCAAGTTTTGTTCAGTCTAAAGAAATAATAATTGGGCATGATGGAAGGCTTTCAAATTTAGAAATGTATTCAGCTGTTTCAGCCGGAGTAAGAAGTAACGGTTCAAATGTTAACTACATAGGGCTAGTTCCAACAGATGTTGTGTATTCTGTATCAGGTCTATTAAACTTGCCAGGCATAGTAATTACAGCCTCACATAATCCAAAAGAATACACAGGCTTAAAACTTTGCAATTCAGGTGCTGTTCCAATTGGTGAAAACTCTGGCCTTTTAGAAATAAAAAGGGATGTGTTAAATATGCATCATGAAGAGATTTTATTTACTGAACCTCAAGAACCAAGTTCAATACAAATATATTTTGATCACATTAATAATCTTGTAAATCCTACAGAATTATCAAATGAAATTCACTTTGGAATTGATGGCGGCAATGGAGCGATTGGTTCAATAATTGAAGATCTAAAAAAACAATATAATTTAAACTTTGAATCTTTATATCTAGATGTGGATGGAAGTTTCCCAAATCATCCAGCAGATCCGTCTGACGAAAATAATTTACAAGATTTAATTAAATTAGTAACAACAAACAAATTAGATTTTGGAGTAGCTTTTGATGGGGATGCAGACAGAGCAGTATTTGTTGATGATATGGGAAAAGTTATTTCTGGTAGCATGATGACAACGTTTATTGCAGATTATTTAAATACAAAAAATAATCAATTAAAAGTTGTTCATAATGTAAACGTATCTCCACATGCTTTAAATCTGTTAAATGAAAAAGGCATTGAGCTAATTAGAGCAAAAGTAGGACATTCGAATATTAAAGCAGCAATGAGAAATGAAAATGCAGATTTTGGGGGAGAACATAGTGCTCATTTTTACTATAAGGAAAACTTTTTTGCGGATTCCGCAATTCTTACATTATTAGTATTTTTGAGTATTATTTCTGAAAAAAAGAAAAGCATAAATGAAATGATATCTGCATACAATTTTCCACCATGTAGTGGTGAAATAAACTTTAAAGTCGATAATATTCAAACTTCAATAAATAATATAGAAAATATTTTTGATGGAGATTTTGATTACTTAGACGGACTGTCATATTTTGGTAAAAATTTTTGGTTTAACATCAGGGGTTCAAACACTGAACCTAAGCTAAGAGTTAATGTTGAAGCTGAGACCGAAGAATTGTTAAGCGAGGTTTTAGAAAAAATTTCAAGTAACATATAGGTTGAAATGATAGAACACGTATACAATCTTGGAAATCAAATAAATCAAGAGTTGCTAGTTTCAGATAATTTTGAAACTCCAGATTATCAAAACTTATTAATTGTAGGCATGGGAGGATCTGGTGTGGCTGGAGATATTCTCAAGTTGCTAATTAATAAATACTCATCAATTAATGTTGAGGTATCGAAAACTTATGGAATTCCATCACATTTGCTCAAAGCTAAACCAAAGTGTTTATTTCTATCATACTCTGGAAATACAGAAGAGACTATTAGCGCTGTCAATGAAGCTCTTGAACAAGGTTTAGATTGGTTTGCAGTTGCAAGTGGAGGGGAACTTCTAAGCATTGCTGAAGAAAATAATAAACAATATGTAAAAGTTCCAACAGGACTTCAGCCTCGAGCTGCACTAGGCCATATGGTACGAGCAGTTTTACATTTCATTCCTGAGAACATAGAGTTTGATTTTAAAACTTCATGTGATGATGTACAGAGTCACATCAATGAACTTTTAGAAGAAAATTCTCAAAGTGACATATTAGATTTGTCAAAAAGCTTGGCTTCTGAAATCGGAAATAAGACTGTTGTAATTTACGGAGGAACACCGGGTAGTTTTCTCGCTGCTCAAAGATGGAAAACTCAAATAAATGAAAATGCTAAATCAAAAGCATTTGTTGGTTATATGCCAGAAATACACCACAATGAGATTCTTGCTTGGGAAGCAGACAAAAATGGTTCAAAGAATAATTTTTATTTAATTTTTCTTAGAGATGACCAAGAAACTGATCAAGTCAAAAAAAGGTTTGAATTTACAAAAAAAATAATAGGTGATGATGTAAATATTTTCGAAGTCGAAAATATAGAATCCGAAAATTTAGTTAAAAAATTATTTCATTTAATCTTGTATGGTGATTTAGTGAGTGTGTTTATGGCTGATAATCTAAGCATTGACCCTTACGACATCACTAATATAGAAAATTTAAAGTCAATGTTGAAAGGTAATTAAATGTCAAGCATAAAAGATTCAAATTTAGCCAGTGAAGGTGCGGCTGAGGTAAGTTGGGCACAGAGGCAGATGCAAGTTTTGGAGGAAATCAAATCTGAGTTCGCTGAAAAAAAACCTCTTGAGGGATTAAACATTGGTGCATGTATGCACGTTACCAAAGAAACAGCAAATTTAATGCTAACTCTTAAAGCTGGAGGAGCTAACGTTGCGCTTTGTGCTTCAAATCCACTTTCGACTAAAGATGCTGTTGCAGCATACCTTGCTGAAAATGAAATTGAAGTACATGCTATTCGAGGCGTATCAAACGATGAGTTCTTTAAACATTTAAATCTTGTATTAGATACAAAACCGGATATAACCATGGATGATGGTGCAGATCTTGTTAATCTCTTGCATACTTCTAGAGAAGATTTACCAATACTTGGATCTATGGAAGAGACAACCACAGGTGTTATTCGCTTAAAATCAATGGAAAAAAATAATAAATTACGTTTTCCAGTTGTTGCTGTGAACGATTCTGATACCAAGCACCTCTTTGATAACCGATTTGGCACAGGCCAAAGTTCAATGGACGGAATTATTAGAGCAACGGATTTATTAATTGCAGGTTTAAATGTGGTTGTATTTGGTTTTGGAGATTGTGGAAAAGGTGTTGCTGAGAGAGCATACGGTATGGGGGCAAAGGTTACAGTTGTAGAACCAGACTCAGTGCGAGCTCTAGAGGCGTTGATGCATGGTTACGAAGTAAAGAATAGTTTAGAGGCATCCAAAATTGCAGATGTAATTGTAACTGTAACGGGTAATCGACATGTCCTAGATGTACATCATTTCGATGCTATGAAAGATGGTGTCGTTTTAGCAAATGCCGGTCACTTCGATGTGGAGATTAACCTTGTTGAGCTAGACAACATATCTACAACTGTTAATCGTATCCGTGAGCATGTAGATAGTTATGACTATAAAGGTAAAGAAATCCTTGTTCTTGGAGAAGGAAGGCTTGTAAACTTAGCAGCTGCAACTGGACACCCTGCATCAGTTATGGACATGTCATTTGCTAATCAGGCTTTAGCTTCAGAGTGGATTAAAGATAATTACAAAGACTTAGAAAATAAAGTTTACACATTACCAAAAGCTGTTGATCAAAAAATTGCTGCTACAAAACTTAAACTTATGGGTGGCCAATTAGAAGTCCTTACGGAGGATCAGGTTGTGTATCTAGATTCTTGGGAGTTTGGCACTAGCTAGAGTGAACGTTTTTAAAAAAGTTCTATCTGTTGGAAGCGGTAAACTTGCATCAGAACTAAATTCTGTTGTCGATAAAATCAATGCAAAAGAATCTGAATTTGAACAATTAAGTGACGATCAGATAAAATCAGGATTTCAAAATTTATCAAAACAATTAGAAAATGGTGTTGAATCTATTGAAGTAGATTCTTTTGCTTACATTCGTGAAGCATCAAAAAGAACATTAGGTCAGAGACATTATGATGTTCAATTGTTTGGCGGACTAGTCTTGTTGAGAAGTAAAATTGCAGAAATGAAAACTGGTGAGGGTAAAACTTTAGTCTCAACTCTTCCAATTTCAACTATGGCTTTGTACAACAGAGGAGTCCATGTTGTAACTGTCAATGATTATCTGTCAAAGAGAGATGCAGAGTGGATGGAGCCAATCTATAACTTTTTAGGACTCGAAGTTGGATTGGTTTATTCAAATCAAGACTATTTGGAAAAAGCAGAAGCTTATAAAAAACACATAACTTATGGAACCAATAATGAATTTGGTTTTGATTACTTAAGAGACAATATGGCAATTTCAAAAGAACAACTTGTTCAAAGAGAGTTATTTTATAGCGTGGTTGACGAGGTTGACTCCATTCTTGTGGATGAAGCCAGGACACCTTTGATTATTTCAGGAAAGGTATCTGATTCAACAAAGTGGTATCAAGATTTTTCAAAAATTGTTAAAGGTATGAAACGAGATATTCACTTCGAAATCGACGAAGCTAAAAAACAAGTGCATCCTACAGAAATTGGTGTTGAGTACGTAGAAGGAAAGCTTGGAATCAATAATCTTTATGAAAATACAAAAACAAATTTAATACATTATCTTACTGCAACTTTACGAGCTCATACAATTTTTGCTAAAGACGTTGATTATATTGTTGCAGAAGGTCAGATTAAAATTGTTGATGAATTTACCGGTAGAGTCCTCGAAGGCAGAAGGTATTCTGATGGATTACATCAAGCACTTGAAGCAAAAGAAAATGTAAGGATTCAAGATGAAAATCAAACTTTAGCTTCAATAACTTACCAAAATTATTTTAGAATGTATGAGAATCTTTCAGGAATGACAGGTACAGCTAAAACTGAAGAAGCAGAATTTATCCAAATTTATAATTTAGAAGTAGTTGAGGTTCCAACAAATGTTCCAATACAACGTATTGATCAACAAGATGCTGTTTATAAAACAACAGATGCAAAATTAGATGCTGTTATCCAAGATGTAGTCGAACGAAATAAAAATGGTCAACCTGTCTTACTCGGTACCGTCTCTGTTGAGGCATCTGAAATACTGTCTAAAAGATTAACTGAAAAAGGTATCATTCATAATGTTTTAAATGCAAAAAATCATGAGCAGGAAGCACAAATAATTTCTCAAGCAGGTAGAAAAGGCTCAGTAACAGTTGCAACTAATATGGCTGGAAGAGGTGTTGATATTAAACTTGGAGGAAATGCTGAGGAAATGGCAATGCAAAAACACCTCAAAGACAGTTCGGAATTCAACCAAGATGAATTTGAAAAAATTATCTCAGAAATTCAAAAAGAAGTAGA
>CBFHGZ010000009.1:8685-22384 GCA_965655535.1 Candidatus Actinomarina sp. | reverse complement strand
GCAACAACCAAAACTGGCTGAACAATCATATTTGGTCCTCATCTATTAAAGCTTCATCTTTTCTTGCTAATGTTATGCCTCCAATTAGCGCTGCTAAAAGTACAAAAGAAACTAGTTCAAAAGGAAAAACAAACCTGCTTAACAATACTTCTCCAAGTAACTCTGTAGAGGTACCTGATGTAATTTCTACCTCTCCATCAAATCCCGTTACTAAGATATATGAAAAAATGAAAAATATTGAACCAGAAATTAATGCTCCTAGCTTCTTATTTTGATCATTGTCAAGTTCAGCATTTTTTCCTAGAGGAGCTCTTGTAATCATGATTCCAAACAAGAATAAAACAACAACTGCGCCAAGATAGACCAAGACTAAAACGAGCGCTACAAACTCAGTTGAAAGCATTAAAAATAATACAGCAGTTAATGCTAATGTGAACACTAATGAAATTGCAGCGTGAATAACGTTAGAAGTAGTTACAACTCTTACAGCAGTTGAAAGAAGAAGTAGTAAGACAAAATAGGTAACTATTTCAAAAATTTCCATTAGCTTTCTAAACCTTCTGGATCTGGAACTGTTTTCAACCAATCATCTAATCGATTTTTATCATGCAACATATCTCCCATATTGAATTCTGAATACTCATATTCTGGAGACCAAAATAAAGCATCAAACGGACATACTTCTACACAAATTCCACAATACATACAAAGCGCATAATCAATATCAAATCTATCTAAAACAGCACGACTTCTCTGTCTTCCTCCTGGTTTTGATGGGGGTTGAAGTTCTTTATGTCCCTCTATATAAATGCACCAATCTGGACATTGTCTTGCACAAAGCATACAACTTGTGCAGGCTTCTTCATCAAGAGCAATTACGCCTCTTGATCTTGGAGCAACTTTTTCTTTTTCAAATGGATAATTAACATTTGGATTTGAATGAAATGGTGAGAGCGTTTTCAACATATTCACAATTACAATTTTCATACCTATTAAAAAACCAGGAATTTTTGGTCTAAATGTTTTCATTACAACACCACTTTCATAATTGCAGTTACAAGTATATTTAATAAAGATGCAGGAATAAGGATTTTCCATGCAAGACTTTGCAATTGATCCTCTCTAAATCGTGGAAAGGACCATCTTACCGCCACAAGTATAAATCCTAAGATTACAGTTTTTGTAATTAAGGAAATAGGTCCATAAATATTTACCCATTCAGTAGGTAAGAAAGGTAGGTGGTATCCTCCTAAAAATAATGTAGAAGCAATCGCACACAATACGAACATGCTCATGTATTCAGAAATATAAAATATTAAGAATCTGATTCCTGAATATTCAGTCATAAAACCCATTGTTAATTCAGATTCGCCAATTGGCATATCAAAAGGAACTCTCATCATTTCTGCAGTAGCAGCGACCATAAAAATTAAAAAAGCAACTATTTGTCCACTAAATGCAAATGGAACTCCCCATTCAATTTGCTTTTCAACTATTCCCACTAATGACATAGTCTCAGCTTGAATAACTACTCCCACAACTGCCAAAATTAGAGGTAATTCATAAGCTATTAATTGACCTGCAGCTCTTAATCCTCCCATTAGAGAAAACTTGTTTGCAGAAGACCATCCAGCTGTTAATACTCCTATTGTTGATAGTGAGCTAATTGCTAAAGCAAAAAATACTCCTAATTCTAAATCTGCTACAACTAGAGTTGGGCTTAGCGGAACAACTGCAAAAAGTGCTACTGCTGAAACAACCACATAAGCTGGAGCCCATTTAAAAACTGGCTTATCAACATCAGTAGGAATTATGTCTTCTTTTTGTACAAACTTTAGTATCTCAGCAAGTGGAAAGATAAATCCTCTTAATCCAACGTGAAGTGGACCTGGACGTCTTTGCATCCAAGAAGCTCCTTTTACATCCATTATGGTAAAAATAACAGCACCATTTAATGCGGCTAAAGCTACAAAACCTACTTTTATTAAAACATCTGTCATCTATCTACATCTCCGAGAACAAAATCAAGACTTCCCATTATCGCAATTAAATCTGGTAGTAGAGCTCCTTCAAGCATCACTGGAAGAATTGATACATTACTAAAAGATGCAGTTCTTACTTTTAATCTATAAGGACCCAACCCACCTTCTGATACAATATAATAACCCATTTCACCTTTTGGATTTTCAGCTCTCACGTAGGTCCTTCCAGCAGGAACTTTGATCACCTTTGGAACTTTTGCCTGCAATGGACCAGATGGCATATCATCAATTGCTTGTAACACAATCTTCGCAGACTCGACCATTTCTTTTGTCCTTACATCCCAGCGATCGTAGCAATCTCCATTTTCACCAACTGGAATGTCAAAATCAAACTTGTCATAAGGTAAGTAATCAGTTTGGGTTCTTAAATCAGACTTGACTCCAGAAGCTCGAAGGATTGGACCAGAAACTCCAAATGCTTCAGCAGTCTCTTTAGGTAAGATACCTACATTTTTTGTTCTTTTATGAAACACTTCGTTTCCACCAATTAGATTTTGAAATTTGTCAGCAGCTTCAATGACTTTTTCCATTGCTAATTTGGTATCTCTATAAAATCCTGCAGGTAAGTCTTGAATATTCTTTTTTGTTGTAGGGCCAGAACCAGCAGCAGGCTTAACACCGCCAATTCTATTGAAATTAGGATGAAACCTTCCACCTGTAACTGATTCGATTAAATCTAGAACTCTTTCTCTATCCTCCATTGCATAAAATATTGGAGTTAGTGCTCCAACCTCAAGAGCGTAAGCGCCGTTAAAAACAAAATGTGAACAAATTCTCGCCATTTCAGTCAAAATTAATCTAATCTGCTTGGCGCGCTCTGGAACTTCTATCTCCATTAATCTTTCTGCACCAGCTATGAAAGGAATTTCATTTGAGAACCCTGCAACCCAGTCGATTCTATTAACAAGTGTTGTAATTTGAGGATAAGTTCTTACTTCGGCTAATTTTTCATAACCTCTATGCATGTAACCAAGAACTGGTTCGACATTGTATACCTTTTCTCCATCAACTTTGGCAACCAACCTCAAAACACCATGAGTAGATGGATGCTGTGGTCCAATATTTAAAGTCATATCTTCTGTTTCAATTTCTACAGAAACTGAAGCTTCAGATATACCTGGAATATTTCTTGGATCAATAGTATTTACCATTAAGATTCATCCCCTTCTGAATCTTCTGGCATACCTTCAACATCTACATCTCCAGGCCAAGGCTTTACCTCACGACTAATTAATTCGAAAGACTTAAGCATAGGGTTGCCTTCGTAACCGTCTGGAAGATACAGTTTCGTTAAATTAGGGTGTCCCTCAAAGTCAATTCCAAACATTTCAAAGGCTTCTCTTTCATGCCAATTAGCACCAACATATACACCAACTAAGGAAGGTATTGAAGACTCCTCTTTATTTATTGTTGTTGAAATTGTTATTAAGTTTGAATTATCAACACTAGAGAGACAAGTGACTATTTCAAATGAAGGAGTTACCTCTTCTTTCGGCGCGTCTCCTACTGAAACCTCATTGTCCCAATCAATTGCAGATAACCAAGAGAAATATTTAAGGTCAAATTTATCTCTAAGTAGTTCGTGAGATGAAATCCAATTTTCGACGTTAACCTTTATGGATATTGTTTCAAATTCATATGAAACGTCATCAAAATCTTCTTTAAGTTGGTTTAAAAATTCTTCCATTTTAAAGAGGCTCTACCTGCTTCTCTTCCCATTTAGACTTCATGTCCTCACCTTTGATTTTTTTCTGAAGAAGTATAATTCCCTCTTGCAAAGCTTCAGGTCTTGGAGGGCAGCCAGGTACATAAACATCAACTGGAATAAGTTGGTCAACTCCTTTAGTAACTGAATAAGAATCCCAATAAGGGCCACCACTGTTTGAACAAGAACCCATTGAAATAACATATTTTGGTTCAGGCATTTGATCATATAATCTTTTAACTGATGGAGCCATCTTGTCAGTTACGGTCCCAGCTACAATCATTAAGTCTGCTTGTCTAGGTGAAGCAGGAAGAGGAATAATGCCTAATCTCATGAAATCATGTCTAGGTCCACTGACTGCCATCACCTCAATTGCACAACATGCTAATCCAAACTGAAAGTACCACAGTGAATAAGATCTCGCCCAATTGAATACTGATGAAATAGGCTTAGGTAAACCAAATTTATCAACTACTCCCACTTTAAAACATCCTTCCTAATTGCATATATCAATCCAATAAGAAGTATAAAAATAAAAACAAACATTTCGATTAAACCAAAATATCCAAGTTTCTCCAAATTAATAGCCCATGGAAAGATAAATACTGCTTCAACGTCAAAGATAACAAATAGAAGTCCAAAAATATAATACCTTACATAAGTTTGGCTCCAACCTGTACCAACTGGATCAACACCGCACTCATAGGTAGTTAGTTTTTCAGCATAAGGTTTGTTTGGTCTTAGAACTGAAGCAAGTCCGACCAGAAGTAGCATAAAAAACATACCAAAGGCGAGTACCGCCCCCACAGTCACGTAATTCTGAAAATAAGAAATCATACTTATACTTTAGTCCAGCCTTAGAAAAGTTTAGTTTTTTCTGAAACGTTAGTGGAATTATTTTGTAAGATTTTTAGTAGTGAAATATCAACAATATTTAAAAAATTCAAACTTAAATACACTTATTAACGAAATTCTTTTTTATGTTGACGATAAAGTCTTTCGAAACACAAGTTCAAATCTTTTAAATTCAAAAATTAAAACAGCAGACACAATAAATTTAATTCTGGCTGATGGATTGGGATATGAAAACTTACTAAAGAGCAACTCTTATTTAAATAAGAATGTATCGTCATCTATTAATACAACCTTTCCATCTTCTACTAATGTTGCGTTAGCAACATTAGCATTTGCTAAGCTTCCCATTGAACATGGAATTATAGGCTACTACTTATTTGATCAATCTACTGAAAGTGTTTTTAATGCACTAAATTTCAATAATGGTTCGGAGGTTTTTTTAAAAAATGACAAATTTCAAGAAAATATTCCTATTTGGGATATGTTTAAAGAAAATAAAATTTCATCTAACAATTTTCAACCAAGTTCTTTAGTCAATTCAGAGTTATCAAACCTTTTATATCGAAAGGAAAATACGATAGGATACAATGACTCAGATAATCTTGTTGAACTGTTTAACGACTCATTAGTATTGGAAAATAGATTTAATTTTATTTACTACCCAAACATAGATTTAGCTGCTCACATTTTTGGCGTTGAGAGTAAAGAATGGACTTCGGAATTAAATAAATTTGAAAATTTAGTTGAACAATTATCAAACATTAGTAATAAAAAATGCTTCACAATAATAACTGCTGATCATGGAGTAGTTAATATTCCAACCGAAAATAGACACAGGCTCGAATATGATGAAAAAATTAAAATTTACGGCGATCAAAGAAGTGTCTATATAAAAGGTAAAGAAAAAGACGTTAGAAAAGTTTTCAAAGATGTCCCTGGTGAACTTTTAACAAAAAGAGACATTGAGTATTTACTTGGTGAAACTAATGATAAATTTTTAAAATCTTACTATCCAGATTTTTGTTTTTTAGTTCAAGATAGTCACATAATTTACCCTCATCATTTAAACAATCAATTAGTTGGATATCATGGAGGCTTATCTTCAAAAGAAATAAAAATACCACTTATAGAAATTTCAAACTATTAAGTTAGTATCTAGATATGAAAAGATTATTATTCCTAAGTCTTCTAATGGTTTTTGTAATCAGTTGCTCAACAAGTTTAGATAGTTCAATTTCAACCGAACCTTTTTATGGAGAAGTATTTGAAGAGAGTGCAATGGTTAGATCTGACATTGCAATGGAAAATTCTTACGCTCAAGGTGATTACATCATTAAAAATGCTTATGCAAGTACAGATGTTACCTCATCAAATTTTGATACAACCATCGATGAAGTAAAAAACCTTTCAAAACAATATAGTGGCAATATTTCAAATACTTATCTTTCAACAAACTATCAAGGTCTAAAAAGCTATAGTATGACAATCAACGTACCCTCCGAGGAGTTTGAAAACTTTTTAGAAGATGTAGAGGAAGTTTCAAAATTTAAAAGCATCAACATAAATTCAAATGATGTGACAACTCAAGTACTTGATATAGACTCTAGACTTAAATCACTAATCGAAGAAAAAATCGCTTTAGAAAAAATTAAAGAAGAGGCAACTTCAACATCTGACAAATTACAGGTCCAATCTCAACTCAGATACATAAATCAAGATATTGAAATTTTTCAAAATCAAAAAGAATACTATGAAAATGCGACATCATACTCAACACTGTCTCTTGATATAAGAGAGGGCTCAGGAGTGACATTGTTTTCATGGAATTACTATGTGCAAAGAGCTTTAATGTGGGTCGAAGGGATAGTTGGTATTTCAGTATCTCTATCGATAATTGTGATACCAATAATTCTTTTATTTTTCTTAATTAAAAAAATTAGAAAAAAATAATGGCGCTTTCCTACATAGGAATGTTGTTAATTTTTGTTATTGCAATATATTTATTTAAAAATATAAAGTAATTAATTAGGTTGGTAAGTTCCAAAGAATACCTGCCAAGCTAGACATGTTTTAGCAAGTAAACTGAGCCAAATGTAAGCTCTTTCACCATATAGGTAATCTTTCCACTTTCCAACTTCCTTGTATTGCAAAATCATATTTATTGAAAAGGTGTTAAAAAAGAGAAATATACTTACAAATATCCAAACTACAAATTGAGGAACTCCTTGAGGGTTTGCATCTGTTGCAACACCGTCACCAATTAAGTTAACAAAAATAAATATCCATGGAGCAACTCCTACGAGGCAACCCATAATGTAGCTTGTCCAATCTACTTTTTCAGTATATTGATTATGGACTTCCATCATCCATCCAAACCAACACATTGCCGCATTCATGAAAAATATACCTAGAAGTGCCCAAATGTCATATATTCCAACTAATAAAGCAATCAAAACAATCATTACAGATGCGCTTATTGAATATTCAATCCAACGAACTTTATTAATTCCTTTAGATAAGTCTTCTTTATATTTCCCATAAAATGGACCTGAAATCAAATAATGAGCTACAGCAGAAGCTAAGAGAAATGTTGCAACTGCTGGACCGAAGTTTGTTACCTCTGTCCAGATTTCTAATTCAGGCACCAAAGCAAAGCTTGATGGGTCCTCAGGAGAACCAACACCAACTAATTGTGTAAGAGTTATGGGTACAACAAAATCAGAATTTACAACTGTACCAAGCCAAAAAAGCAATCCACCTTGAATTAAATGTACAGTTCCCATTACAATATTAAATCTTCTTAATTTAGAAATTTTCTGTTCCATACTTCTCCTTGAACTTATTAACTTAATTTTAGTTTTAAACGTATTATTAACTTATGGATAATCAATTTATTTTTTCAGAAATTGAATCAATGATTTTTGAGATTGAAACTCAAATAAAATCACTTGCCAACTCCAGAGAATATATTGCAGAAGGTGATTTAACTAGAGCAATTAATAAATTGTCTGAACTTGAAATTGAACTTCAATCTTTGGCAGGTAGAGTAGCCTTTATTAAATCAAACCTTTGATGGAAAAATCGTAATATCTGAAATCTCAATACTTACCCTGTCCCCTGATTGATATAAAGTATTTGGAAGAGACCTAGCTCTAAATACTTCACCTTTACTATTTTGAAATGAAACTACTTGGTCATGGCCATAAAAAGTACATTCTTTAACTAGATAGTTTCCTTCTTCATCTATTAATAGCTTTATACACTCTGGTCTAATAGAGACCTCCAAAGCACCATCTAGATCACAACTAAATGCTCCCAAAGCTGTTTCTACCTTACCATTTGTAGAGTAACCCTTTAAGATATTTGGATCACCAACAGAGTTGGCTACTTTCTTGCTTACTGGTTTGAGATAAATGTCTTGAGGTGTAGCGCTTTGAATCACTTTACCATTTTCAAGCACACTTACAACATCGCATACTGACAATGCCTCTTCTTGATCGTGGGTAACTAATATGGCAGTTGTTTCAGTTGATCTTAGTAAGTTGACTACTTCCTCCCTAAGTTCTCTAGCCATTTGTGCATCAAGACTCGTAAATGGTTCGTCAAGAAGGATGACTTTGGGTTTAGGTGCTAAAGCCCTCGCTAAAGCTACTCTTTGTTGCTGTCCTCCTGAAAGCTCTTGTGGGAACTTGAGTCGTAAATCGGATAAGTTGCAAAGCTCTAAGACTTCATTGAGCCTTCCGTCTTTGATATCATTTTGACTTAAACCAAAAGCTACATTTTTTTCTACATTTAAATGTGGAAATAGAGCATAATCTTGAAAAACCATACCAACTTTTCTATCTTCTGGAGAAACGAAAATTTCACTACTAGAAATAATTTCGTTTCGCATTTCAATTATTCCTTCATCAGGTCTGTCAAATCCAGCAATTAGCCTCAAGAGAGTAGTCTTTCCAGAACCAGATGCCCCAAGAATTCCTACAATAGATCCGTTCCATACATCTAAATTAAAATCATCTAGAATAACTTCTTTTCCAAAAGATTTGGAAACTGATCTTGCTCTGATTATAAGATTGTCAAATGCCATTAATTTTTTAAACTTCCAGTACTAAGTATATATGTGGGTATCGCACTAACTAAAAGCAAAATTATTGAAGAAAATGATGCTTGAGTATACAGACCTTCTGATGCGTTAGACCATATGTCAATAGCTAGAGTATTAAACCCCGTTGGTCTTAAAAGTAACGTTTGTGGAAGTTCTTTCATTGTTGAGAGAAAAACTAAAGCCGCACCTGAAGACATACCTGAAAAAATTAAAGGAAAGGTAATTTTTGTAAAAGTTTTTAACTTATTCATTCCTAATCCAGAACTAGCCTCTAAATAACTTCTTTTAACTTGCTCCATAGAAGCTTTTCCTGAGCCAATAACTTGTGGAAGGAAAACTATTACATATGAAAATATGAGTGTAAAAAAAGTTTGGTAAATAGAAGGTATTAATTTGATCGTTATAAATAGTAGGGCAACTCCGACTGCAATATGTGGTAAGCCGTACAAACTGAGTAGAATTCTTTCAAAAAATCGAGAAAACTTCGAGTTTTGCTGTGAGAGCATAACCACTATTGGTATTGCAATAATCATTGCAAATATAGAGGAAGATATTGCAGTAGTTAATGAACCAAAAAATCCCTCAAAAACACTGGAAATTAAATTACCTCCATTAGCACCTTTTACAACCCAGTATGAAAGCACACTTATCGGAATTATTAAACCAAAAGTTATCAGTATTGAAAAGAAAGAATATGCTAACAGCTTGCCTTTTGAGCTTAAAGGAATTTTTTTGGACATCCTAGGTGTACCACTAACTTTTTGAGAATAATTAATTCTTCCTCCTCTCTGTGTGTAACTAATGACAAGAGAAAGCATTATCAAAATGATTGAATAAAAAATTAGAGGATCTCCATTTATGTCTATGGTGTAATACGAGTAAATAGCTTTTGTTAAAGTACTGTAATTCATCAAAGAGACAGCGCCAAAATCAGACAATACATATAGCCCAACCAATAGTCCTGAGTAAATTATTGGTTGTTTGAGTCTTGGTAATATAACTCTTGAATAAATTGAAAATCCACTTATTCCTAATGATCTTGCTGCGTCTTCAACGGTAGCATCTAAATTTCTTAGTGCACTTGTGCAAATTATTAAAACATACGGATATGTAAACAATGTAAGAACAATCCAACTTCCAATAAAACCACTCAAGCCACTAAATTGATTAGAACTTGAATTTAAGAAAAATTGAACAAATAAACCCTTTGAAGAAAAAGTAGAAACATAAGTTAATGCACCTATATAGGAAGGTATTACAAGTGGCAAAACTGAAAGAGTAAACAATAGTTTTGATCCATAAAGTTCATATCTAGTTGTAAGAATTGAAACACAAAGACCCAAAGCTGTGCTTGATATAACTACAACTACAAACAGAGTCAATGTATTAAATACTAAAGTTCCTAAATTCCAAGATGAATATTCAATTATTTCAATATTTGAAAAATTCATGACTCTCCATAAAAGAAAAAATATCGGAGATGTGAGAATAAGTAATAAACTTGAATTAACTAATAGAATGGACTTTGGGGTTTTCACTATTTAATAAGAATAAATTATATTTATTTTTTTATAAAGAACAATTTGTTCTTATAACTTAAAAGCCCGCTTTAGCAATCAATTCAATTGCCTTGGATTGAAACTTTGAAAGCTTTTCCCAGTTAATATTTTTTGGTGAGTTTAGAGAGTCTAAGCTAGGTAATTCTGAGTTATCATCAAAGTTTTTGGCTAAAGGAAATTCATAAGTATTATTTAAAAAAGCTTTTTGAGCATATTCAGAATGAAGAAAGTCAATTAGCTTTAATGCTGCATCTTTGTTTTTACTTGTTGAAAGTACACCAATTCCAGATGGCATAACCAAAGCACCACAACCATCCGCCATATACAAATTTTTAATATTGTTTGAGCTATTTTCAGCATTAAATCTTAAAGTGTAATAGTGATTTACCAAACCTATTTCTAGCTCTCCCGCATCGACTGCTGCAACTTGTGGAGAATTCTTTGGATACTCTGAATAGTCTAAATTGTTAATTCCCTTTAACCAATCGAAAGTTTTTTCCTCACCATCTAAATAAACCATACAAGAAATCATTGTTATAAATGATGAGTTTGTTGGAGCTAATCCTAATCTTCCTCTATATTTTTCTTGATTAAGATCATACAAACTATTTGGAACTTCATTATCTAATTGATAGCTTGATTTAACTACAAGCGAACGAGATCTACCAGATACTCCAACCCATAATCCGTTACTGTCAACAGCCCAACTAGGAACCTTTTCTAAGGTACTTTCCGAAATATTGTCAAACAAACCCTCGCTAGCAACCAAACTTAAGCTAACTGGATCTTGAGAATAAAATATATCTGCAGGAGAATTTTCACCTTCTAAAATTATAGTTCCAGCAAGCTCATTACTTTTTGCATATCTAACTTCAACTTTAATTCCGGTTTCATTTGTAAACTCTGTAAAAATTTCAGATACTAAGCTTTCTTGCCTACCGCTGTAAATGACTAGGGAGTTTTCATTATCACCAGATTGAACACAAGATGTGAGCGTTACAAGAAGAGCAAAAGCTACTTTGTTAATTCTAAAATACTTATTCAATAGTTGCTTTATCGTTTCTTTTAAACTTGATAGGTTTTAAAAGAAATTTTCCACCATTGCGAACTAACCACATAAAACCAGCGAGTAAATAAGCATAGGGACACATCATATTACCAATATATTACAAGAGTATTTATAATAAACAAAATGCAAAAAGATCCGAAACTTGTTAGAAAATACGAGCCTGTACTCTGGTTGTTATTTTTTGGATTAACATTTGCTGTAGGCTGTCCAGCTTTTTAGTCTTTTCAATTTATCATTTATTCGGTAAATATTTAATATCAATATGTGGAAGAATTTTTAAACAACATACCTTATAACTTATTGATTACACTTTCTACTGGAATATTAGTTTTTGTAGTTTTGTATAAATTTTTTCCTAAGCTATTTATCAAAATACACAAACCAATTTTTTTCTCAATAGGTATCCTTTCTCTTAGCTTAGGTTATGTTGGAATTGTTGTACCTGGTCTTCCTACCACAGTATTTATTTTGATTTCAGCATGGGCATTTTCGAAGTGTTCTGACAGATTCACACTCTGGTTAGAAAACCATAAAATATTTGGTCCAATGATTTTGAATTGGAAAACATATAGAGGTCTTTCAAGAAGGGCAAAAAAACTTGCGGTTTCAATGATTGTGCCAACATTTGCTATAACTATTTACTACGCTTTTTCTTTAGTCGGAGATATTATTTTTGGTTCATTTGGATTAGGTCTATGTCTTTGGTTAGCGACGAGACCTGAGCCTCCAATTAAATCTGCAAATTAATCAGCTTCGGGAATTTGATATCCTATAGGTGACACCTTTTCCAATTCAAACACGTCTCTTGACTGCGCTTCATAGTTTAGACCAATAGAAATTTGATCACCTTCTATAACGCGATTTCCGTGCTCATCTAATCTGGCATTCATTGTTGCTTTTTTTCCAGACTTACAAATTGTTTTGATTTCAGACATTTCATCAGCCCAAGCCAATAAGTAAACACTTCCAGGAAAAGGCTCTCCTCTAAAATCTGACCTAAGCCCATAACATAAAACAGGAATCTTTAACTTATCTACAACAAGTGTTAACTGCAGAACTTGTTTTGGGCTTAAAAACTGTGCTTCATCAACTAACACACATGATAACTTTTCTCTTTGATGTTCGTGAGCAGTCCATACATAAAGGTCGTCCTCTTCAGTAAAAATCTCGCATTCTCTATCAAGACCAATACGCGAAGTTATCCTACCTTCACCATATCTATCGTCTAACTTTGGAGTAAATAATATAGTCTTCATATTTCTTTCCTCATAGTTATGAGCAGATTGAAGTAGTGTGGTGCTTTTTCCAGCATTCATTGCTGAGTAATAAAAATATAATTTTGCCATTTGAGTCTATATTAATATATTGAAAAATAGTTTTTTAGATTACTGCAACAATTCTGCCAACAGTTTTTCTAGAACCAATCAAATCAAGATACTTTACAATTTCATTAAATTTTATAGTTTTATAAATTGGGTCAATATTTTTATTGATGTATTCTTCGAAAATAAAATCCATTCTTTCTTTTAAATAATCTCTATTTTGATTTTCAAAACTAATCATAAATACACCCATTACTGAAATATTTTTTACCAGTAAATAGCTCAAGATTTGTTTAGGAATATTTCCACTTGCGAAACCAACTATCAAAGCTCTGCCTTCTGATCTTAAGAGTCTAATTCCATTCTCATAAGCCTCCCCACCAACTTGATCGTAAAATACATCTATTGGTTTTGATCCAAAATTATTTTCAATGACTTCTTTTAAATTTTCTTCTTGATAGTTAACAACTAAATCAGGATTATATTTTGAAACTAATAATTTTTTTTCTTCACTTCCTACAGCAGCAATTACCTTTGCACCCATGTTTTTTGCAATTTGAACAGCTGAAAGGCCTACCCCTCCAGCTGCTGCATTGATTAAAACTGTTTCATTTTTCTGGAGATTAGCTCTTCTAACTAATGCGAAATCGGAAGTTAAATATGCCATTAATATTGCTGCTCCAGCCTCAAAAGATATTTTATCAGGTAGTTTGTAAGTCAAGTTTTCTGAGGATATACAGAGCTCTCCAAAGCTTCCATACCTACCTGAACGAAATACAGTAGTAGCACCGACAACTCTATCACCTACTTTAAATCTGCTTCCTTCACTAACCTCTCTAACTATTCCAGCGACTTCAAAACCAGGTACAAAAGGAACACTCGGATTGGATTGATACATTCCACTTGAGAGAAGCAAATCAGCAAAATTAAGTGTTGCGGCTTTTGTCTCTATTAATATTTCGTTTTCATTGACTGGCGGTCTTTCGATTTTTTTATATTTTAAATTATTAAATGCGCTAACTTCTGACTGAATCCAAGCTGG
>CBFHGZ010000009.1:0-8586 GCA_965655535.1 Candidatus Actinomarina sp. | reverse complement strand
GTATTCTTCCATACTTAAATTCTAATAAAATAAACTTCTGTTAATATTTTTTTATGTATGAAATTCTATTATTAGTTCATCTTATTTCAGCATCTGTATGGCTGGGTGGAATGATTTTAATGGGCGCATTTGTTCCAGTCTTAAAAAATTTTGAAAATGGAAGTGTTGTAACAAAATCCTTAGCTCAAAGGTTTGGTCAAATTGGGTGGTCTGTTTATATACTTTCATTATTTACTGGGATGGGAATGTACCTTTATGCATGGAATTCTTCAGTAATCAATAATTACTTTCATATAAAAATGGGACTCTTTTTATTAGCAGGTGCTCTTACTTTTGCTCATTCAAAATTTACAAACTTAAAACCTCAGTTCAAAGGGATGATTCAGGGTTTAATTTTGTTAAGTACTATAGGAATTTTTTATTCCGCAATAATGTTTTCAGGGTAAATCTTTCAATTCCTCAATTTCAGATTCACTTATAACACCTTCGCCTCTTAACAATATTGAGCTAGTACCTTTCTTAACCATGAACCAATAAATTGTATCTTCATTAGGTATATCTAATGCATTTCTAAGTTCTTCTTTATTTAAATATACAGTTATGGTTCTGTCTCTTACAAAATCATCTCTAATAGCGGCTCTCATCGTTCCATCTAAGTACATCTGACCTAATTTATTAAAAGGCCCAATTGTTGGAACTTCGATAATGTTATATCTCTCGTCTAGATCATTCAATTCTAGGCTTTCTATTGTTTCATCAACAAGAGGCTGGTGCCATTGTTGGAAAGCCAGTATTACAATTAAATCTCTTTCAACAAAATCATCAGGGACTTTCTTACTTACTTTATTTAGATTATTGCCTTCAATGGTTGGAAAAATTCCAATTTCTTTAACTATGGCTTCACCTCCAGAACAAAATGAAAATAGAAGAAGTAGGATACAAAATTTAAACAGGACCGAGAATTTTTTCAAGTTCATAAATATTGTTCATTAAAGATTTAAATTTGCTATTCAAAAATGGTCCCAGTAAAACAAAAATTCCTTTAAATTTAACATTTACTGAATAAGTTAACTCTGTGCCTTTATTATTGGCAGATAAAAATACAGTGTCCGTAAGAACCATAAATTTATTTTCAGCTTGTAAAGCAGCTCTTAAAGGAGGTCCCCACTCCACAATTTTATAATCTAGCTCCATATCTTTTTCATTAAATTTAGTTTTTACATTAAAAATACTGCCCTCTCTTAGTGGTTCTTTTGTAACAAGTTCAACAATATCGTGGGGATTCCATTTATCTAGATTTCTAAAATCAGCAACAAAATCAAATGTATCTTTTATATCGCTTTTAACAGTTATTGTTTTTGAATACGTTGGCATATATTAATTTTACGATAACCTAACTTTTACTAAAAAAATTATCTAAGATTTAAAGATCTTTTTCTAAATCCAATAAAACCTATTCCCAAAAATAAAAATATTTTACTCAACACAAGTAACAAATCGCCAGAAGCTAAACCATCTTGATATGGATTACCATAAGCTCCAAATGATGAGATGTTTTCATCAACCCACAAAAATAAGTCGTTGGTACTTTGTAGTGAATTAGATAAATACTCCAAAGCCATCAAGCCACCACCAAACGCCCAAGCCATAGATGACTTTCCTGTATAGGCTCCAGCTGCAAATCCAAGAACACCAAAACTAACACCTGCCAACGCTCCCTGAAGTGTTGCTTTCATCAATGGTGCATATTCAAGAGTTTGGCTTAATTCCATTGTTGCAATTGGAATAAACATAATATTTGTCCAAGAAAATGTTACAAACAATCCAAAGAACAATGCAACAATTGCTTGTGAGAAATAGACTGTGCTTCTTGTCATTGGTAAAGATGCAACAAATTCAAAAGTTCCGTCTTCTTCAGCTTTAGAACCGAGTTTGTTTAAAAGAATTATTGTAGCTATTCCAATCAAAATAGGTACAAAAGGAATCATTACATATGTAGTAACCATCCCTTCTAAAGTAAATACGTTATCCCAATCAGAAATACCTAATAAATTCATCATCACTTCGTTTTCTGACATACCTCTAAATGCTTCCCTTTGGGTGTCTATTAACAAACTCTCAACACTGGAGTTAGCAAAAGCTAAAGGAAGTATTACTAAGTAGAGACCACCAGCAATGGCCCAATTTAAAATAAATTTTCTTGGAACAGTGAGCATATATTTCAAATAATTAAACATAACTATTCTCTCCTATCATAAAATTTAAAAAATGCATCTTCTAAATCTTCACCATCTTCTTTGGCTTGGATTGAAAATGTTTCGTATGTTTCGTCATAAACTTTTGATCCATCTTTTAATACCGCCATTGAGTCAGCAACTTTTTCAACTTCAGAAATTATGTGTGAAGAAAGCAATATTGAAGCTCCATCTTCTGCAAACTTTTTAATTATTTCAAAAAAAGTTCTCTGATGAAATGGATCTAAACCAGAAGTTGGCTCATCAAGTATTAAAGCCTTTGGTTTATGAAGTAAAGCAAGAATTAGAGCAACTTTTTGTCTATTGCCTTTAGACAATTCTTTCAAAGACTGGTCTATCTCTAATTCAAATTTTTCCGCTAATTCCATAGCGTAATCTGTTGAGTGACTCCTCATATCAGCACCCAGTTTGAATAAAGTTTCTGAGTTTAAATTTTGGGGAAGTTGAGGATCTCCTGGAAGGTACCCTATTATTTTTTTTGCATCAACAGGATTCTCTAAAGTATCAATA
Organism: Candidatus Actinomarina sp.; assembly: GCA_965655535.1. Lineage (GTDB taxonomy): Bacteria > Actinomycetota > Acidimicrobiia > Actinomarinales > Actinomarinaceae > Actinomarina. The sequence goes on along the minus strand of CBFHGZ010000009.1, from coordinate 5,821 downwards.
CCTTCAACTTTCAAAATACCTTCTGAGGGGATTAGAAATCCCATAAGACTTCTCATTGTTGTTGACTTGCCAGCACCATTAGGTCCTAAAAGTCCTTTTACCTCTCCATTTTGTACAGAAATACTAATATTTGAAACGCCTTTACCATTTTTGTATTTCATAGTTAGATCTTTAATGTCAATCATATTTTTATTCTATATTAAAGAATCGATTGTAAAAAACTAGAAATTGATTATTACGAATTTTCTTTTTTTTGTTTATTTCTTAACCAAGTGAGGAGTAATGCCGGAATTAAAAACATTAGCATTTCATCCCATCCTCCTTGGTGATGCATTACTGGTAAAGGTGTAATTTTAGAAAGCATCAGAGATAGCTTTCAACCATCCATCTTGTAATGTTTATTAATGTATTTGGGATTAAACCTAAAGCTATTGTTAGGCCAGACAGTATTATTAATACAAGTTTGTCAGAAAGTGTTGTTGAAATAATTGATAACTCTTTTTCTGACTTTTCAATTGAGGCTACCCATACTGGCTTTAGATAAAAATAAAAACCTGCAACTGTAGACAACATAAGTACAACTACTAAAGTGTATTTTTCGTAAGACCATAAGTTTGTAATCAAAATAAACTTGGACACAAACCCACTAGTTAAAGGTAATCCAGCTACTCCCAACATAAATACTGAGAATGCAATTGTTATTAATTTATTGTTTTTGAATAAGCCACTTAAGTTTTCAACTGAAAAATTTGAACCTAATGAACCAGAGATAAGGCTAAAAATATAAAATAAACCTATTAGTTGAATTACGTAAGTAACTAAATAAAACACAGATGCACTTATTCCATTTATTCCTGAAGTAATTCCAGATAAGATAAAACCAGATTGAATAACACCACTGTAGGCGATGAGTCTTTTTAAATCGGTTTGATTCGTAGCAAAAAGTGCTCCAAATAGTGCTGAGAGAATTACTACAGCTGCAAAGAACAATTCAAATTTGTCAATAACAAATCTTATTGAGACTGCTGATAATCTTGCAAGAACTATAAATGATGAAACTTTTGCTACAGATGCCATATATCCTACATAGCCTGTAGGTGATCCTTGGTAGACATCCGGTGCCCATGCTTGGAATGGTGCAGCTGCAACCTTAAATAACAATCCAACAATTATCAATAACATACCTATCAAGCTGGTAAGAGGTACATTATCTGAACCAATGAAGCTGATAGCTATAGAGGTTTCATATATACCAGTTATTGATAAAGAAACATACAACAAAGCAACTCCGTAAATCAAAATGCAAGAGGCTAAAGATCCTAATAAGAAATACTTTAAAGATGCTTCATTGCTTAATCTATCACCTCTATTTAATCCAGCCAAAGCGTATAAACTGATTGATCCAATTTCAAGACCAATAAATAGCATAATGAAATTTTCTGAATCCATCATTAACATAAATCCAGCAGCGGACATAAGTATTAGAATCACAGCTTCTGTCGTCTTACCTTCTAGTTTGCTTGATGCACTCCAGTAGGAGTTAAACAAAAATAACAGAACAAAACTTATGACGGTATTTCCAATAAGAGAGAACTCATCTAGTAAAATTTTTTCACTGAAATATGACGAAATACCATCCGTTAAGAAAAGTCCAAACTTTAGGAACGTTGTCAATAAAGTAAAAACAACCCCAACAAATGTAATACCTTTTTTAATCTTCATTGACATTGGTACGGTGATTGTTGCAAATAAAAGTACCAAAGCAGTTATCAATAAAACTAAAGTTGGGGCTATAACTACAAAGTTAAAATTTAATATTTCTGAGACAGAACTCATTTAAAACCTTTCAATACATTAACTATGACTTCAGCATCATTTACAACATACGCTTCAATAAAACTAGGATAAACACCAATAAAAATCATAAGTAATATTAGTGGTACTACTGAAACTATTTCCCTTGTTTTTAAATCGACCAATTCTCTGTTTTCTTCATTTGTTATTGGTCCTGTAAACATTCGTTGATACGCCCAAAGCATATAAATAGCTGCCAACACGACACCAAATGCAGAAATTGATGTCAATAATTTATAAGAATTGTAGCTGCCCATTAAGATCATGAATTCACCAACAAATCCATTTAATCCCGGTAGACCAATAGATGCAAATGAAGTAAATAGGAAAAAGAATGCAAATCTTGGCATTACTGACTTTAACCCTCCAAATGAATTGATTTTTCTTGTATGCCTACGGTCATAAATGAATCCTACGAGCATAAACAGTGCACCAGAAGTAATTCCATGATTAATCATTTGAATCATTGCGCCTTCCAAGCTTAAAAAACTTCCAGCTGAAATACCAAGCATCACGTAACCCATATGACTAACAGATGAATATGCTATTAATTTTTTTATATCTATTTGAGCTATTGCAACAATGGCACCATAAATAATTCCAATGACTGATAAAAGAGCAATTACGTTTTTATACTCTAAAAATCCGACTGTAAAGAATGGAATTGACACACGTAAAATTCCATACGCACCAACTTTTAGTAGTACTCCTGCAAGCAGAATACTTCCTGCCGTTGGAGCTTCAACGTGAGCGTCAGGCAACCATGTATGTAAAGGAAAAATAGGTACTTTTATTAAGAACCCAAATGTAAATAAGAGAAATAATGTTTTTGATTGAGAAGAGGTAAATGATATTTGAGATAACGTATCAAAGTCTACGGCCAGCTTTCCATTGAAAGAATAACTTATCACTGATGTATATACAGTTCCTATAAATATGAATATTGATCCAAAGACAGTATAAAGAATGAATTTAATTGTCGCATATCTTCTGTTATCTCCTCCCCAGATTCCCATAAGAAAATACATTGGAATTAAAATTGCTTCAAAAAATATAAACAAAGTTATTAGATCACCACTGATGAATACTCCGTTAATAGCAAAATGGAGAGTAAGTAAAGATCCTATAAACCCTTTACTGTCACCATATTCTTTGTTTATTGACAACAGTGAAACAAAAACCAAAAGTGAACTTAGAAATATGAGTAAAGCAGACATGCCTGACAAACCTATGCTTAAATCCAAACCGTAAGTTTGAATCCATGAGTATTTAGATGTTATGATAAATTCACTTTTCGAACTATCTTTTGTGAGAATATAAATACTTTGAGTTAGAGATATCAACGTTACCAAAATAGAAATAGGACGAAATAGCTCTTTTCTATTGGTTGGTAGTGAAAATACAAACAACGCACCCAACAGAGGTACAGCAAGCAACGAAATTAAAATACTGTTCATGCGTTAACCAAAGGTGTGACAATAAATAGTGCTATCAAAAGGATTAAAAACAATCCAAAATAAGCTATGTAACTTCTAACCTGACCTGTTTGTGTTTTAGAGGCAGCTTTAGAGGTTTTATTAAATATTGACGCAACTGAATTTACAGCACCATCAATTACTATTCCATCAATAACAGCAGCTATGTTTCTTGAAAAAACTCTAGAACCTTTTACAAATATTAAATTGCCATACTTATTTAAATACAATACATTTGTTGATAAGTCTTTCACTAAAGCGATCACTGTATTAAATAATTTTGAATCTAAATTTATTCGATCAAGAACTTTAAAAGAGAATACTAAATAAGCTAATATCAATCCAGTAAATCCAGCACCGATTGAAACAAAAGCTAAAACTACTAACGTCACTCCTTTAGGAAGATGGGTAACATAAACATTTTCTAATGTGTAGTGCAAAACTTTCTCAAGTCCATGAAAAAATGGTGTATTTATAAAACCAATAAATATTGAAAAAAGTCCTAACAAAAGTAGCGGTATGGTCATTGATTTAGAAACTTCCTTAACATCATCATTGTTATTACCTTGATCTACAGCAAAAATTAACAACCAATGTCTACCCATATAAAAAGCTGTTAATAATGCAGCAAAAAGCCCGAGTGACCAAATTACATAATATACTCCTCCATTTACAAATACAGACGCTAGGATTTCATCTTTTGACCAAAATCCAGCTAGCGGAGGAAGTCCAGATATAGCTAAAGTACCAATACCCATTGTTAAAGCTGTGACAGGCATGTTTTTTCTTAACATTCCCATTTTTCTAATGTCTTGTTCGTGGTGCATTGCATGAATTACTGCACCAGCACCTAAGAATAAAAGAGCTTTAAAAAATGCATGAGTTACTAGATGAAAAATTGCTGCTACATAAGCTCCTGAACCAATAGCGATAAACATAAATCCTAATTGAGAAATTGTTGAATATGCTAGAACTTTCTTAATGTCATACTGATTGATTGCAGAAAATGCTGCAATTAGTGCTGTTAATAAACCAAAAATAGCTATCAATAGTTTCGCAGTCTCTGAGTACTGCAAAAGTGGAGACACTCTAACTAACATGAATACTCCAGCAGTAACCATAGTAGCTGCGTGAATCAGAGCACTTGCTGGTGTTGGTCCTTCCATTGCATCAGGTAGCCAGCTAAATAAAGGAAATTGGGCTGATTTTCCAAATGCACCAAGAAGTAAAAATAAACAAATAATTGTCACTGTAGATTCGGAAATAGTACTTGAGAGAGACATAACAGTTTTAAAATCAAATGTTTCAAATGTGTTCAAAACAATCATTAAGCCAATTAAAAATCCAAAGTCACCAATTCTGTTGATAATGAAAGCTTTATTACCTGCTTTAGATGCTGATTCTTTATTAGACCAAAATGAAATCAACAAATATGAACTCAATCCAACAAGTTCCCAACCCATGAACATTACTAAAAAATTTGATGACATTACCAGCAAAAGCATTGAGAAAACGAAAAAATTAAAATAAGTAAAGTAGCTTGTGTACTTTTCATCGTCCTTCATATAAGAAGTTGAAAATACCTGAATTACAAGTGACAGACCAGTGACTAGAAGAAGCATTGTTGCAGATAAGCCATCGACCGTAAACCCAATTGAGATATCTGGTGTGTTTGTCCACTGAAAAAGCTTAATTGAATAATCCTTAAATTTATTTGTGGCTAAATCAAAAAATACAAACCCTGAGACTAAAAAAGATAGAAGGGATCCATTAAGAGTGAAAAAGTTTGTAATTTGGTTTTTAAATAATTTTTTATTTATAAATAAAAAAATTGAGGTTAGAAAAGGTATGAAAATAGGAACTAAAAAGAGATATTTCATAATTAACCTTTTGATAAATTCAACACATCAACAGAAGCTGAAATTTGTTTTCTAAATATAGAAACTATTATTGCTAAACCTACAACTACTTCAGCAGCTGCTACAACTAAAACAAAGAATACTGATACTTGTCCATCAATTGTTCCAAAATGTCTAGAAGCTGCGATGAAAGTTAAATTAACTGCATTGAGCATTAACTCAATACACATAAACATGATTAAAGCATTCCTTCTGTACATCATGCCAAAAAAACCTATTGAAAATAATATTGCTGCTAAAGTCAAATACCAGTCAGTAGTTACTTCAAGCATTGTCTTTCCTTTTCTTAATGTCGTAAGCTAAAGCGATAGCAGCTGCAGTTGCGACAATCAATAGTAATGAAATTATCTCAAATGGAAAAATCCATGAAGTAAACAAGGTTCCAGCAATTATTTGAGGAGTGCCTTCAATTGCGAAATCAACTGCAGGGAACCACAAATCCCATTTAAAGTTTGAACTTATTGCAACGTAAGTTAGTAAAGAGATAAGAATAAGGAAAGATCCCGAGATTAAAAATGTTTGTCCTTTAATAGACTCTGCGTCTTGTTCTTTTTTATCAACTCCAATCATCAT
>CBFHGZ010000008.1:22324-22692 GCA_965655535.1 Candidatus Actinomarina sp. | reverse complement strand
CGATATCTATATTTGAGGAAAATAATATTTTAAAACAAACACTTCTAAAATCTTCTTTCATACTCTTGTTATATAGCTTTTAGTTTTTGTATCAATTTTTATCTCATCATTCTCATCTATAAACATAGGAACTTGCATAATTAAACCTGTTTCTACTGTTACTTCTTTTGTGTTCGAATTAACTGAGTCCCCTTTAACTGCAGGTTCAGATTTAGTTACTATTAAATTTACAGTTGTTGGAAGGATGATGTCTATAGGGCTATTGTTATACATCGAAATTGTAACTTCTTGATTTGGTTTTATTAATAATTCTTGCTCGTTTAATTGTTCTTTTGTTAAGGAAATCTGTTCATAAGACGTTGTATTCA
>CBFHGZ010000008.1:0-22314 GCA_965655535.1 Candidatus Actinomarina sp. | reverse complement strand
ATAAATATTGGAATGATTGTTTGTCTATATAAGCTTGCTCAACATCTTCATCCGCTCTAAAGGTTTTATCAACAACTCCTCCACTATTTAAATTTCTTAATTTAGTTTTTACAAAAGCACGACCTTTTCCAGGCTTTACATGCTGATATTCTAAAATTTGAAATAATATATCATCTACAATTATTGATTGACCAGGACGCATGTCATTAGTTGATACCATTATGGAATAACTCCTTCTTCTTTAGCTTTATTTTTGAGGTTAATAAACTCTTCATAATTATTTGTAAAGGTCATTTTGCCATCTTTACTAGTTAGAAGATAGTAGATGAAATCATTTTCTGGTGTGTTCATAATTGCAGTCATAGCCCTTTCTCCAAATCCAGAAATGGGAGTTGGTGGTAAACCAGTAAATTTATATATATTGTAAGGACTGTCAACTTGTAAATCAATTAACAAAACCTGTGATTTTCTTTTTTGTAATGCGTAGAGTATAGATGCATCTATTTGAAGTAACATATCAATTTCTAATCGATTTTTAATAACCGATGATACTAAAGGTCTGTCTTCATCAATTTTTGATTCAGCTTCTATAAGACTGGCTATTGTAAAGAATTCATTTGCATCATTTATCCATGTAGGTAAGTTGTTGTTAGAAATTATATTGTTGTACCTAAGTTCCAGTTCATCTACAAGTGTTTGAAGTATCTCTTCCCCATTTGCATCAATATTTATCTGATATGTATTAGGAAACAACAAGCCTTCCCAATTTTGAAGATCAACATAATCGTTGCCAGAATGGAATTGCGAGATAACTTTACCTGATTTTAATGAATTTTCTAATTGAATAACTTCGTAACCAGTTTGAGCGGATATAGTTTCAAGAGTTTCAGAAATCCATAGACCTTCAGGAATAGTAATTGTATATGTTTTTAGTGGAGGACCTTTTAACAATAATGCTGTTAGTTCACTAAATTCTAAATTATTTGGTAGTTCATAATTTCCAGCCCTTAATTTATCTGTTAAATTTTCATTTCTTAAATAAAGTTCAAACGCAAGTTGAGACGTTATCACACCTGTTGAATCTAAAATACTAGCTATTTGAGATGCAGATGAGCCTTGAGGTATGTTTACAGATATAATTTCTTCAACAACATTATTTGATGATTCTTCAATCACATTATTTTCAACGGAATCAGCGATACTTGATATTGAAAAGTATGTAATAAAAATAAAAATAAAAGTAACAAGTATTTGAGAAATAGATCTGTACTTAATGTAATTATTTTTCATTTGTTCTTATATACGTTTCTAATAATTGTAAAGCAGACAAATCATCTATTCTCTCTTTACCATTCGTTTCATAAATATCAGAAGAGAATCTTTCATCTACTTTATGTATAGAAATATTGTACTTTTGTAAATAATTAATAAACTCATCTACTAAATCAGTCATTCTGTTTTTTGAATTATTCATTCCAATTGGATAACCAACAATTATTTTATTTATTGAATAATTTTCAATAAATGTATCAATTTGTTTTTGAGGATCGGTTTTCTTTTTATCTATTACATCTACAGGTATCGGAATGCTTGTTTTAGTTGTTCTCACAGCCAGACCTAAATATCTTTCGCCGTAATCAATGGCTAGTAAGTTGTTCAATTACAAGTTCTCTTGTAGAAGCGAAAGTGATGTCTCCAAAGCATCATCAATAGAATATTTTTGAGGGCCCCCACCAATTGAGAGGTTTTCATCTTTTGAAGCACCACCGCCAAACAATTTAGAAAGTTCTGTTACAACTGTAGAAATATTTAAGCTTACGTTTTCCTTAGTACTTCCAACTATTGATGTCTTTGGACCTAAGTCTGAAATTAATAAGACTACATCAATATCTGTTTCCTTTATTAAATTAATAGCAACAGTTCTTAATTCATTAGGACTTTCTACATCTAGTTTATTTATATATGTTTTAAATCCTGATACGTCTTGTGTGTTCGATGATGCCGAATTGACAATATTGTTTAATTCAAGTTTTTTGTATCCATCTAATTTCAATTTATATTCTTCAAGTAACTCGAGTTGTGAATTTAATTTTTCTGATATTTGATCTTCAGATACCTTTAACATATTTGAAACAGATTTGTATGATCTATAAGCATTGCTTAAAAATTCATATGCTTCAAAGCCTGAAAGCATCTCTACTCTTCTTAAATTAGAACCAATAGATGATTCGTTCAGAAGAACTATTAAACCAACATCATGTGAATTAGAAACGTGAGTCCCGCCACACAATTCTTTTGAGTAACTACCTATACTTACAACTCTTACATCGTCATCGTATTTATCACCAAAAAATGCTAAAGCCCCTTCTTTTTTAGCATCATCAATATTCATAATCTTTGTAGATATATCAAAATCGTTAAATATTACTTTATTTGATTCTTCAAATATATGATTCAACTCTTCATCGCGTACTTTTTCAGTATGGCTAAAGTCAAACCTAAATTTTCCTGGTGAAACATTTGAGCCAGCTTGCGCAACATGATCTCCTAAGACATTTCTTAATGAAGCATGAACAATATGTGCCGCACTGTGACTTTTAGAAACTGCACTCCTGAACGCACTATCAACTAAAAATTTAACGTTTTGACCTTTATCTAAATTTATCTTATTAACAACAACACCAACAGCACCGTTAGTTGATTGAAATACATTTTTTACTTCAATTGTTTGATTGTCAATAATTACTGTACCTTTATCAGAAATTTGTCCTCCAGCTTCATAATAAAACGGGTGTTCTTTTCCAAACAATATAGTTTTGTCATCATACTGTTCAATGTGATAAAGTTCAGATTCAGTCTCTAAAGTTTCGTATCCTTTAAATATATTTTCCTCTACTTCAAAATCTTCTATTGAGGCATTAGTAGAGTCAATTTTTTTTGATTTTTCTTTATGCTCATCAAAGTATTTTTTAAACATTGAATCATCTAAGTTTATATTGTTTTCTTGACATATTTCTTTTGTTAATTCATAAGGAAAACCAAAAGTTTCAAATAAATAAAAAGCTTCTTTTTCAGTTAGTTTATTTTTAGATATTAAGTCGTTTATTTCATTAAGACCTTTTTTGATTGTTGAATTAAATAAATCTTCTTCTGTTGAAAATAATTTATGAATCTTACCTTTTTGATCAAGTAATTCTGGATATTCTTGTTTATACATATCTACAACAACATCAATCAGGTAAGACAATGAAACATATTCATCACATAGTTGATTATTAGCTCTTACAGCTCTTCTGATAAGCCTTCTTAATATATATCCCCTGCCCTCATTTGTTGGAACAACACCATCTGCCAGCATAAATGTTGTTGTCTTTATGTGATCTATAATCACTTTTTCAAACTTTGAATTAGATTTATCAATCTTAGTCTTTAACTCGCTAATTAAAGGTGAGAAGAGGTCTGTATCAAACAAGGTTTCTTTTTCTTGTAGGATCATTGCAATTCTTTCTAACCCCATTCCAGTATCAATATTTTTATTGGGAAGTTCATCTATGACTTGAAAAGGTTGGTCTTGTATTGATTCCATAAAGACAAGGTTCCAAATTTCTATAAAACGATCTTCTCCACCACCAATAGGACCACCGTCTTCACCATACTTCTCACCTCTATCAATAAAAATTTCTGAACATGGACCACATGGGCCGGGTATATTCATATGCCAAAAGTTATCTTCATTTCCTTTTTGAATTCTTTCTGCAGGTACACCAATATCATTTATCCAAATATCTAATGCTTCTTGATCGTCTTTATAGACTGTGAACCATAATTTATCTTTATCTACACCAAGTTCTTCTGTAATAAATTCATAAGAATATTTAATAGCTTCTTTTTTAAAATATGAACCTATACTAAAATTTCCAAGCATTTCAAAAAACGATAGATGTCTATCAGTGTCTCCTATAATATCTATATCAACTGTTCTTACGCATTTTTGTGAAGAAACCATATTCGGGTTATCAGCTTTTTTGTTACCTAAAAAATAATCCTTTAATGGAACCATTCCTGCAGCAGTAAACAGAAGTGTTTCATCTATTGGAATTAAGGATGCAGAATTTAATCTTTTATGATTATTTTCTTCAAAATATTTAAGAAACTTTTCTCTTATTTCTGAACTATTCATCTTCTATCAATTCAATATTGTACTCAAGTAAAGTATCGGTATCTATCACTGATGGTGCATCAGTTAATGGATCTTGACCTGATTGTGTTTTTGGAAATGGTATAACGTCACGAATAGAGTTTTGATTTAAAACTTCAGCTACTAACCTATCGATACCTATTGCAAATCCAGCATGTTGTGGTGTGCCATAAGATAGAGCTTCAATAAACCAACCGAATCTATTTTGTATATCTTCTTCACTTAAGCCCCATTTTTGAAGTACCAATGTTTGTATTTCTGGATCATTTATTCTTTGTGAGCCTGAGCCAAGCTCAACACCATTAAGTACTAGATCGTAATGTAAAGCCATGGCCTTTTCAGGTTCTTTTTTAAATTCATCAGTATTCATTGGTGATGTGAAAGGATGGTGAGAGGGTTGTAAAACTCCATCCTCAATTTCAAAGAAAGGAAAATCTTCAATCCAAAGAAAATTATAAATATTGTCTGTCTTCTTTGTTCCAACAGTTCTTCTAATAATATCCATGTAAGGAGCGATTTGTTCAAGAAGTCCTGTTTGAAACAATAAAGTACCTTCTTTATATGATTTTATTTTTCTTAATTCCTCATCTTTAAGAAATTTAGCTAAAGGACCGGAAACTTCATTTTCGACTTTAAACCAGCCTAATCCGCCAGCACCCACTTCCTTAATCGTTGAATCTAAATCGTCTATTTCTTTTCTAGTGAGTAACTTGTTAATAAATAATCCTTTTACAACCCCATTATTTTTTAACGAATCAGCAATAAATTTGATATCAGTATTCTTAAAATCTTCCGTTAAATCTTCAATTACTTCATAAATTCTTAAGTCTGGTTTATCAGTACCATATTTATCTAATGCTTCTTTGAACGAACAAACTGGAAATGGTGTATTAATTTTTACGTCATACGCTTCAGAAAAAATATGTTTAACAATTTTTTCTATATTATTTTTAACTAATGTTGGGCTTGCATCGCAGAATTCTAAATCTAATTGAGTAAATTCAGGTTGTCTATCTTTTCGTGAGTCTTCATCTCTGTAGCATTTAGCTATTTGGTAATAATTTGGAAACCCTGACATCATAAAAAGTTGCTTATACATTTGTGGTGATTGAGGTAAAGCATAAAAATTACCTGGTGATTTCCTTGATGGAACCAAAAAGTCTTTTGCTCCTTCTGGAGTAGATTTTATTAACGTAGGAGTATCGATTTCCAATATGTCTAATTTATTCATAACGTTTCGTATGCTTTTAAAAGTTTTAGAACGAGTTACTATGTTGATCTTCATTTGTTCTCTTCTTAAATCTAAATAACGATATTTCAATCTAATATTTTCATCTGTTTCTATAGAATCTTCTATTTGAAAAGGCAAGACTTTGCTTTTGTTTACTACAGTCAGATCACTAACAAGTATTTCAAATTTTCCCAAAGGAATTTTGTTGTTTTCTAGCCCTTTATCTCTTTGTTGGAACACACCTTTAACAGAAATGTAATATTCATTTTTTAATGATTCATTTATACCTGAATCTTTATCAAAAACTAATTGAATAGTGCCAAAAAAATCTCTTAAATCAATAAAAGTAAGACCACCATGGTCACGCACGTTGTCAATCCAACCATATAAGTCTTCTATTGAATCACCTGATTTTAAGCTGCTTAAACTGTCTATTTTCATATCAAATCTCTTAAAGTATCAATATTATATGGAAATGTTTCTTTCGAGTTAATTAATTTAATAGTTCTCTCATTACAATTTATAACAATATCGGATTTGTTATTAACAGCATTTTTGTATTGAGTATTTTCTTTACTAATTCTTACAGGAAGAAAGTGATTTATATTATTGTTAATGAGTTCAGCTGATACTTTATTTATAGTTTCAATAGTTGAGCCAATTAAAGAAATTTTCGTCGCTATAATACCATCAGTATCTATTAAACTCATAAGCCTATCTACTCCAAAAGCTACACCAACTCCTTCAGAATTTCCTAATCTTAATATTTGTGAGAGTTTGTCATAACGACCACCACCACCTACTGCTAGGCCATTTACTTTGAATTCAAAAGTTAAATCATTGTAGTAATCTAACCCCCTTACTAAATTTGAATCTTCTACATACTGAATGCCTAACGAATCTAATTCATTTTTTATCTGTAAATAATTATTTGTAGAGTCGTCATTTAAATATCCCAAAATAGAAGGAGCTTTATTTATTACTTCTCTATCTTCAGGATTATTAGAATCTAATACACGTAATGTGTTGTTTTCTAACTTATCTCGACTATCTTCGGAAAGATTTTCTTTATTTGTTTTTAAATAGTTTAATAATTCAGAAACATATTTAGCCCTATCATCAATCGTACCGATAGAATTTATGTGGAGATCGGCTTTTATCCCTAAACGATTTAAAAAACGAATAGATGATTGTACTATTTGTATATCTGAAAAAATATCAATGGTACCTATTATTTCAGCACCTGCTTGATGGAATTCCCTATATCTATTCTTTTGAGGATTTTCATATCTGTACATTTTGCCAAAATATGAGTATTTCTTTGAATCATTTTTATAGAACTCATTATGAAACCTAACAACACTTGCAGTACCTTCTGGCCTAAGAACTAATTCACGGTTACCTTTATCTGTAAATTCATACATTTGTTTAGTTACAATTTCTGAGGATTCACCAATAGATTTTGTAAATAATTCTTTATGTTCAATTATTGGGAGTTCCGTATATTCATATCCGGATGAATTAAATGTATTAAGAAATGTATTAAGTATAAACAAATACACTTGAGCATCTTCGCTGTGTATATTGCGTGTGCCTTTTACTTGTTCAATCATTTAATAACTCTCTTAATGTAATATTACTATTCAATATCTCATTTACTTTTGAATAAGGACCGTGACCAGGAAACACAGATAATTCGTTATCAAAATTTAAAAAAATATTATTTAGTGAATCTTTCATTTCGCTAATAGAACCTCCTTTTAAATCAGTTCTACCAATTCCATCTTTAAACACAAAATCACCTGTAAATACAATTCCCAAATTTGGAAATTCATACGAAACACTTCCCTTTGTGTGACCGGGATTTTTATGAATTCGTAAAAAATCAAATTCATGTTTTTCTATATCTAGAATTTCCCCTTTATATTCACTTACACCTGTATCGTCACCCATAAACATTTTTATTTGATCTTGTGGATTTCTAGCCAAAAATTCATCTTCTAAAGAAAGGTATTTGCCGTAATTGAATTTTTCCATACCAAGAGCATGATCAAAATGTCCATGGGTAATTAATGCTCCCATGATTGTTAAATTCTCTTTATTTACATATTCAAGTGCATTTTCTAAGTCAGGAGGTAAATCAATAAAAATACATCGTTCATCATTATAAGGCTTAACAATATAACAATTAGATGTAGTAAAACTAGTAAAAGTTGAAACAGTATTCATTAGTTCTTACCAGGAAAAATCCTCGATGCCTCAAAAACACTTTCAATGTTTTTAGCATCTCTTATAATTTCTTCCAATTGTTTATTATCACTTATTTCAATTTGGAATAATAAACTAACAATTCTTTTACTACTTGTAACAGATTTAGCAACCAGTATGTTTCCACCGTTATCAGATATAGCTATTGTTGCATCTCTTAATAAATAGGGTCTGTCAATAGCTTCTATTTCTAACCAAATTATAATTCCAGTATTTGACTCAAAAGCCCAAGATACATCTATTATTCTTTCACCCTTTTTGGAATCAATTTTGACATTAAGACAATCTGATCTATGAATTGAAATACCACTGGTTATGGTAACAAAGCCTAAAATGTCATCTCCTGGTACTGGAACACAACATTTAGCCATTCTTACTTGGATGTCATCATATCCTTCAACTATAACTAGAGAAGATTTGCTTTCTTGAGTTGTTTCTGCAGAATAAAGATCTTCATCGGTATTTATTTCTTCTGGAAAAGCTATTTTTCTTAGTTTGTTTCCAATTGTATTTATACCTGTGTTTCCATTAGCTAAATTCATATACAAACTTTCAATATTTGGAAGTTTTATTTCTTTTAGTAATTCATCAATTAACTGATCTTTAGAATAACTTTCTAATATTTCGTCATTTGTATCAAGCCAAGAATTTAAAATTGTTTTTCCTTTTTGAATGTCTTCATTCTTTAATTGCTTCTGATACCATTGTTTTATTTTTGATCTGGCTCTGGATGTTTTTACAATGTTTAGCCAATCTCTACTAGGACCCTTATCTTTATCATTACTAGTAAGGATTTCGATTGTGTCACCTGTTTTTAATATGGAACTTAAATTAGCTAATTTTCCATTTATCTTTGCACCAATTAATTTTTCGCCAACTTGAGTATGAATAGCAAAAGCAAAATCTACAGGAGTAGATCCTGAAGGAAGCGAAATAACATCACCACCTGGTGTGAGACAAAAAACTTCATTTTCATAAAGATCTAATTTCATATGTTGTAAAAATTCATTTGGATCTGGGTACTCATTTGAAATTGTTGAGAGTTCATTGGTCCATTTAGTTAAATCATCCGATGGCTTTTCTTTGTACTTCCAATGTGCAGCTACCCCGAATTCAGCACGGTAGTGCATATCATGTGTTCTAATTTGAATTTCCATTTTTGAACCTGTTTCTGTTAATACAGTTGTATGTAAGCTTTGATACAAATTAAACTTTGGCATTGAGATAAAATCTTTAAATCTACCTAGTACAGGTTGAAAATTTGCATGTATTAACCCAAGTATTGTATAACAATTTTTTACATCATCGGTGATAATACGAATTCCAATTAAATCATTTATTTCACCAAAGGACATACCATTATTAACTATTTTCTTATATATTGAATAGTTGTGCTTTGGTCTTCCATAAACTTCCGCAGAAAGTGAGTTGTCATCTAATAATGTTTTAATAATTTTTGTTGATTCTTCAATTTGTTTAGATCTATTAGGATTACTTTGTTTTAATAAATCTTTAATTTCATTATTTTGTTTGTCATGAAGTATTTCAAAGGATATATCTTCTAATTTATGCTTAATTGTTTGTAACCCCAATCTGTGTGCTAGAGGAGCATAAACATATAAAGTTTCGTTTGCTATTTTTTCCTGGGTCCATTTTTTATGAAATTCAATAGTTTCGATGTTATGAAGTCTGTCAGCAAGTTTTAATATTAAAACTCTTATATCTTTGGACATTGCAATAACCATTTTTCTAATTGCATCTGCTTTCGCTTCTTCTCTAGAGTTGTATTTGATTTTGTCTAATTTTGTAACACCATCAACCAAATCTGCAACTTCTTTGCCGAATGTTTTTTTTATATCTTGATATGTAATATCAGTATCTTCAACTAAATCATGTAAAAGAGCTGCTTTGATTGTTTCAATGTCAAAATTGAGTTCTGCAAGATATATTGCTACATGTAGTGGATGTGTAATGTATTCTTCACCTGATTTTCTTTTTTGACCCTGGTGTCCTTTTTTTGCATATAAAAAAGCTTTATTAATCTCTTCTTGATCTTTTTCAGAATATAAATTTAATAGCTTGTCAGACAATTCTTTTACATTCATTGTTTTAGATGCAGTAACCATACTTATATGGTAGTAAATAATTTAAATTTTAATTATCTTTGACAAAAACGGAACAGTTACAAATATAGAGCTATATGTTCCAGAAACAATACCTATCAATAAAGGTATTGCGAAATCTGATAAGTTTCCTTCTATACCTAGGTAATTACCTACAAATATAATAGAGAGAATAGGAATTGCAGATGTCAATGATGTATTGATACTCCTCATAAGAACGTCATTAAAAGTTTTATTTAAAATTTCAGAAGTTAAGTTATCTCTTTTAAATGTTCTTTGAGAATCTTTTAATTTGTCAAAAAGAATTACAGTGTCGTAAAGTGAATATCCTAAAATTGTCAACAATGCAATAATCGTTGAAGGTGTAATCTCTAATCCAATTAATACATATATTGAAAAAGTAAGTAATAAATCATGCATTAACGCTGCTAAAGCAATTAAAGAATATCTATACTCGTATCTAAATGAAATCAAAAGAGCAATTATTGATAAGAATATGATTAATGCTCGAATTCCTTTATCAGTAATTTCAGCTCCAAAAGTTGGTCCTACTCTTTGGAATTCTATTTCATTTTTTTCTACATCAAATTTAGTTGAAAGATAATTTAATAATTCTGATTCTTTTTCTTGTGTAGATTCAATAGCTCTAAAAATGATTGTATTGGAATTGTCAAAGGTTTGATATCTTGCAACTTTTAGTATTGTATTGTTCATTACATCATTTATATCTTCATCTGAATAATTAGCATCAAGTTGATAAGTAGTACCACCTGTAAAATCAACTGACAAATTAAGCTGTGTTAAACCAAAAATCGAAGATAACAAAATAGCAATGAACAGAATAAATTCGATTAGTAATATCTTGTAGAATTTAGATCCTAAATTTTTAAAATCAATATTTGTAGTACCTAAGAATAAATTTTTAAACATTTTCAAAATCCTTTTGTTTTAATGGAAAATAACTTCTCGGATTTGTAGATATTGAACCAAAAGCTGGCACAGCGTTCCTTATAAACAATCTTGTATAAAACAAATCAAAAACAGTAGCTATACCTAAGGTAAGTGCAAATCCTCTAATAGGTCCAATTGCCAAAATATACAAAATAACAGCAGCAATAATAGACACAAAATCAGCAACCAATATAGTGTTCCATGCCTCTGTAACAGCTTTTTCAGCAGCAAAACTAAAAGATCTTCCTATCTTTAATTCATCTTTTAATTTTTCAAATATAACTATGTACGAATCAGCTGTAAGTCCAATTGAAACTATAACACCCGCAATACCTGCAAGTGTTAATGTGTAACCCTGATACTCACCGAGTAGGGCTATTACTGAATAAAACAAAGCTCCAAAAGAAGCTAATCCTAAAATTGCAATAATCCCAGAGAGGCGATAATAAAACAATAAAAAAATTGATACTATTACTAAGCCGACCAAACCAGCTTGCAAACCTAAATTCAAAGTGTTTTCACCTAATGTTGCAGATACTTTTTGAATTGAAGATCTTTCAAACGCTACAGGTAAAGCACCATATCTTAAAATAACTGCTAGGTTGTTAGCAGATTCACCTTGATCAGTATTACCCATGGAGATAGCTGCTGTTCCACCAGTGATTCCTATTTCTGGATTAACGTCTAAAGCTATTCCTGGTGCGGAAATTACTTGACCATCTAATACTATTGCTAATTTTCTTTGTTCACCAAAATAAGAAGCTAATCGTTTAGTTAAATCAGCAAATTTATCTGCTGATTCATCTTTTAATACCAGTTGTACAATCCATTCATTCTGAGGGTATACAGCTAATGCGTCATCTATATCACTACCAGTTAATTCCGCCGGACCTAAATGGTAAATTACTGGAAAACCATTATTTAAGGAAAGTAAATAAGAATCTGTATTTGGGTTGTCATCAATTGTTAAACCGGTCAAGTTATCTACACCTTGAGGGGCTTCGATTATTGGGTTCTCAGGGTCATCAGGATTTTCTGTAATAGTTAATGCGGGTGAATATCCTGTTTCCAATGATGAAGCTAATACAGGTCTAAAAGTCAACAAACCTGTTGTTCCTACAGCTTCTATCGCTCTCTCTTGATCTGTTAATCCAGGTAGCTGAACTAAAACTGAATTTTCACCACTTATAGAAATTTCTGGTTCTTGAACTTCACCAATAGCAGCTATTCTTGTTCTCATAATTTCAACTGCTTGTTCTATCAGCTCTGGATCAGTGCCTTCTTCTGCTGTTAATATAACTGAAACACCACCTTGTAAATCAAGACCCAATTTAGGTTGAATTGAATTAATAAATACAAATGTAAATAAACCAATAGAAATCATAGGCAGTAAAAATAGTTTGAATAAAGACTTCATTTATTTGAAAGAAATATTAGATTTTAATATTTCAATTTCCCCTTTTTTAACAACTAGTGTTACACGATCATCTTTTATGTTTGTAACTCTACCAAATATGCCAGAATCAGTTATTACATCATCTCCTATTTTTAAAGCATCTACATAATTTTTATGTTTTTTTTGTCGTCTTCTTTGAGGTATGTAAAGAACTACATAAAAGATTATAAATACAGTAATAAGTGGAAGTAACGCTAAGAAATCATTCATTTAAAAATTCCTTTTTATAATTATCAAAATCTGATTTTAATATACTTTCTTTCACTTCGTTAATAATAGTTTCTGTTTGATGTAAGTTATGCAATGTTAGATAATACCAAGATGATGTTGGTTCATTAACTAATAAATGTCTTAGATATGATTTAGAAAAATTCATGCATGACATGCAGCTACAATTTGCTACTAAAGGATCTAAATCATTTTTAAACTTAGCGTTTTTTAAATTAAAATATTCACCTCTATTTATTATCTTTCCATGACGAGCAATTCTTGCAGGCCAGACACAATCAAACATATCAACACCTAAATCAATCAACTCTATCATTCCCTTTATGTCACCTAAACCCATTACATAACGGAGCTTATTTGTGGGTAAAATTTCATTAACAAATTTAACTATCTCATTACGTTGGCTTCTTGATTCACCGATTGCTAAACCACCTATTGCATACCCATCAAAATCCAATTCAGTCATATGGTTGGCAGAAATTTCTCTCAATTCTTTATGAATACCGCCCTGGACTATACCAAATAAAGACTGATTGTCGTTTTCATGTATTTCTCTTGCTTCTCTAGCCCAAGTATTTGTTGTATTTATTGCTGAAAGTTGATAAGATTTTTCTTTATTTGTATCAATTAATTGATCTAAAATCATAGCAATATCACTATTAAGAACATTTTGTATATCCATAGACAGTTTTGGTGTCATTAAAAATTTTGAACCATCATAAACATTTGTAAATTCAATACCATCGTCACTTTGGTTATTAGGTATAGACCATCCTTGAAATCCACCAGAATCAGTAAGAATTAAATTATTCCAATTTATGAAGTCATGTAGACCATCAAATTGTTGTATTGTTTCTAAACCAGGTCTTAAATATAAGTGATATGTGTTTCCTAATAGTACCGGGAAATTTTTTAAGCTTGATAATGGAAGTGACTTAATAGAACCTCTTGTCGCAACAGGCATAAATATTGGGGTGCTAAAAGATTTATTATTTATGGTTACTTCATTTACTCTTGCTGCCCCATCGGTAACAATATTTCTAAATTTTATAGTGTTCATTTATATTCAAATAATACAGCATCGCCAAAACTTAAAAATTTTAATTTATTATTAAGTGCGTATTCATATAAGTCTTTCCAATGATCACCATATACATTTTCAACTATTGACAACAAGGAACTCATAGGTGCATGAAAGTTTGTAATTAAATAATTTGGAATGTGAATTTTTGTGTCGGGTTTAATAAATAAATCTGTAGTTCCATCTAAGTTATTTGTTGCGTATGCAGTTTCAATTGCTCTGAGTGAAGTTGTTCCAACACAATATATAGGTTTACCACTATTTTTAAAATCTATAATTTTATTGAAATCATCTGATGTAATACTGTACGTTTCTGAGTGAATATTATGTTCATCTAAATTAGATGACTTCATAGGTTTAAAGGTGTCAATGTTTACATCTAAATTTACAAATGCAAAATCATTTGTTTGTGCTAATTTATTGATTAATTTATTTGAAAAATGTAATCCAGCAGTAGGTGAAGCTACTGAAAACCCATCATCAGAAAACTCATTATTATATTTTTTTCTCTTTTCAGGACCATCTTTAATATATGGGGGTAATGGAAGTATTCCGTATTCTTTAATTAAATCATTCACATTTACATCAAATTTACAAGTAAAAGAGTCTTCATTTTTCTGTAATATTCGAAAGTTAAAATTTGTTGTTTTATATAATTTATCAATATTTTTTCTATCTGACGATTTAATTAAACATACCGCTGAGTAATCATCAATAATTTTTAAAATAAATATTTCTAGTTTTCCACCTGTTAACTTAGATGTGAGTATTCGTACTTTTTTAACTTTTGATTTGTTAAGAATAAATAAAGAATTAGTCTTTACTAATTCAGGCAAGTCACTAAATGAAATAATTTCCCTTGTATTTGCGTTTAAAAGTTTTGAATCTTCAGGGTTATCATATGGAAATTGATTTATTGCACTTGAAGGTAACGTGTAATCAAAACGATCACTCATAAGTTACTTATTTAATAACTTTATAAAAAGATCATAGGACATAGTAACTACTTCGGGAATACCATCGTTAGTTCTTCTTGAATTACCTTCTTTACGCTTTAATTTTTTCCAAAACAATACTGTATTTTCATCACCAGATTTTTCTATTGCTTTATCTAAAGATTGATGAATATTGAGATTTTGTCTTGCTTTAGCCTCAATAAAGTATTCTTCTTCCTCAACAAATAGTTGTATATCGCCTAAATCTTTAGATCCACCTTCAGCAAATCTTTGGGATTTGAATTTTTCATGTTTATTCAATCTATTAACAATATTAGTTTCGTATGTTGTGCCCTGTTTTTTTGCTTTATTTACCATATAGGTAAATTTTACTTTTTTTATTCAGAAAGTAATGTTTCTAACTCTTTTTCTTCAATATCAAAATTTGTAAAGACCTCTTGTACATCATCAAGTTCTTCTAGTGAATCTATTATTTTAGAGATGCTTTTTAATTGATCAGCTGAAATATTTACTCCAACATTTGGTATGTATGCAATTTCTGCATTTGATACTATGAATTCTAAATCTTTTAATCCTTCATTTATTTTTTTAAAATCTGAAGGATTAAATTCAAACGTAACACTGTCGTTGGATTCAACAATATCTAAACATTCGTTACTTATTGCATAATCGATTAATTCATCACTATATTCATCAAATTGAAATATTGCTTTTCTTTCAAATAAATAATTTACACTTCCCGGTGTTCCCATAGAACCACCGTGTTTAGTTAAAGTGGCTTTAACATCGGCTGCTGTACGATTTTTATTATCAGTTAGACAATTAATTAGTATTGCAACTCCATGAGGGCCATAACCTTCATAAGTAAGTTCAAAAATTTCACCTGTATCTAAATTTCCATCTACTCTCTTTAATGCACGTTCAATATTGTCATTTGGAACTGAATTAGATTTTGCTTTTGATATGGCTTGATATAAAGAAGCATTGTTAGAGGGATCCGTACCACCATTTCTGGCAGCAATTTCAATTGCTTTTACAAGTTTTGCAAATAACTGACCTCTTTTTGCATCATTTACACCTTTTTTTCTTTTTATAGTTGACCACTTAGAATGACCCGACATATTTACCTTCCTGCATAAATTGTTTTAGCCAATCTAGATAATACTCATCATTTGTTAATTCTGGATGGTATGTGAATGAAACTAAATTCTTTTCTTGAACACCGACAACTTCATTCATATGAGTTGATAGAACATTAACTTCGTTTTTATCGTAATCTATTATTTTTGGTGCTCTAATAAAACAATAGATATCATCATTATCTAAAAACTGAACATTACCCTCAAATGATTCGTTTTGACGACCATACGCATTGCGCTGCACTGTTATAGAAATATTTGGTATACAAGGAGATCCATCAATGATTTCATTAGCTACTAATATTGTCCCTGCACAAGTTGTTATTGTAGGAAGGCCTTCCTTAATTAAGTTATCAATATTAGAAAATAAATCATTAAATGTATTTATCTTTCTCATCGCTGTTGACTCACCACCTGGGAGTATCAAAGAATCTACATCGACTAAATCATCTGGAGATTTTATTAACTTATGATCTAAATTTATATTGTTTAAAGATTTTACGTGATCAAAAAAACTACCTTGTAGAGCAAGTACACCTACAGGCATCTACCAACCTCTTTTTGCTAATTTCTCTTCTTCAGTTAATGTATCAATATTGATACCTACCATAGGTTCTCCTAAGTCTTTGGAAACTTCAGCAAGTATTTTAGGATCGTTATAGTTAGTTGTCGCTACAACAATAGCTTCGGCTCGTTCTGCGGGATCCCCACTTTTAAAAATACCTGAACCGACAAAAACACCATCACAACCTAATTGCATCATTAATGCTGCATCAGCAGGAGTTGCTATACCTCCAGCAGCAAAATTAACTACGGGTAATTTAGCTTCTTCTTTAATTTGTTCCAAGATATGAAGTGGAGCACCATATTTTTTTGAAATTGCAACAAGTTGATTTGTGTCAGAAGCTAAAACTTCATTAATTTCGTTAGTGATAGTTCTCATATGCCTCACAGCTTCAATTACATTACCAGTTCCCGCTTCACCTTTAGTCCTAATCATAGAAGCACCTTCAGCTATCCTTCTAGTTGCTTCACCTAGACCAGTTGCACCACAAACAAATGGTGTTTTAAAATTATTTTTATTAATATGATTTACTTCATCTGCAGGAGTTAAAACTTCGGATTCATCAATGAAATCGATACCAATAGATTCAATTATTTGAGCTTCAACAAAATGACCAATTCTAGCTTTTGCCATAACTGGTATAGAAACAGCATCCATAACTTCTTGAATAACTCCAACTGATGACATTCTTGCCACTCCACCTTCAGCTCGAATATCAGCTGGTATTCTTTCTAACGCCATTACAGCAACTGCACCAGATTTTTCTGCAATGACAGCTTGCTCAGCATTTACGACGTCCATAATAACGCCACCTTTAAGCATTTCTGCTAAGCCTTTTTTAACTTTTGATGTTGCTTCTATTTTCATAAAATAATTTTAACCCATCACTTTAAATACAATAAAATGTAATCTTGCATATTTTTTCGTAAATCATATTTTGAAATATGTTGTTTTTGTTTATTAAATATGTTTTCCAGATTATTTTTTAATAACTCATTTAATGTTTCTATTAAATTATCTAGATTATTGTTTTTAAAATATACTCCAGAATCTTCAAGTACATCTTTAAACGCTTCAATGTCCGACGATACAGTTATACATCCATTATTTATTGCTTCAAGTAATGTAATCCCAAAACTTTCTCCATGTGAATTAAGCGCTAAGTAAATACCGGCATTTTTAATAGTTTCAATTTTTTCTTTGTAGCTTACATTTAATTTATAAAGAATATGATCATTTGCACCTTTTTCATTTGTAATTGCAACAAAGTTATATGAAGTTTTTAATGAAGTTGATAAATTTTCGAAAAGTTTAACATTTTTTCTTTTTTCATTTCTACCAATAAATAAATAGGTGGATAAATTATTAAAATTAACTGAATAATCAATTTCAATCATATTTGGAATAATTAATGGTGAAGTTTTCATCGTTAATGCATTAGGTGTAGAAGACTCGCTAACTGCAACAGAAATATTATTTATTTTTTTAAAAAAATATAAAAACTTTAACAAGAAAATCACAAACTTTGAATAACTAGCATGAAATGTAAAAACTAACTTTTTATTATTAGGTAAATTCCAAAATAATAGTGGAATGTGTGGCTCGTGTACATGAATAACATCTGCCCAGTTATACGCTTCCTTCAATAACCTCCTAGAAGGAAATATTGATATGTCTGATTTTGAACCATTAAATGGAATACTAAGAGTATTTTTTATATTAAAGTCACTTGATGCAGGAGCTAAAATTTTAGATTCAAAATTATCTAAAGTATTTAAATAATTGTTTATAAGATTAACTTGCTCCTGAACGCCACCAAATGTGTTCAGGTTGTACTGTGTAACTTGTAGAACTTTAGTATTCACTAGTCCAAATTGGTTGTATAGAGTGCCATTGGTTTGGATCAATTTTTATAAGATCCTCTAGTTGTTTTGCTAAAATTTTCAATCCGTGTTGAATGCTTTGAGCTTCGTTCTCAAAATGTGGAACAAAAAAAGGATTACCAAAAATTAATTTATATTTATTATCTTTCTTTAAGAACGTTGCGGGAATAATAGGTAGCTGTGTTTTTAAAGCTATAGCAACAGGACCTCTAGGAAATGCTGCCATATTATTAAAAAATTCAACTCCTACTCCCGATTTACCAACATGTCTATCAGATAAAAGACATACGTGATAACCTTCATCTAGTTTTCTAATTACTTCATCAAAAGTATTTTGACCTTTACCACCTAAAATTATTTTACAACCCAAGTCTTCTCTTAATGATGTGAACCAATTTAAGATTTTTTTATCTTCTAGTGGTTCTGCAACAGCTAATAAATTTAAACCTAAACCTTTTCCTTGAGGTATTGCAAACTCCCAATTACCCACATGAGGTAAAGCAATAATGTATGAGCTAAATGAGTTATTTAATTTTGATATTTCTTCACTATTTATTATTTCAACTAATGGTTCTACAAATTTTTCATATCCTGATTTTGTTAACCAAATAGTTTCAATCCAATATTTAACATAATTAATCTTTACTTTTAAAACTGAATATCCTTCAATAAAATTTTTTCTTTTTGATATTTTAAAATTTTGTAAAGGTGTTAATAAATAATAAATAATTCCAATTGGATACGCCAACAATAAAACAAGATTGAGCGGTAAATTACGAATAAACATATGAATTTTTTTTATTAAAGCAAATTTCATGAATCTAAAGAATTATAAAGATGTAAAAATCTCTGTATCGCTGTTAACCAAACTAAAAATGAAAATAAATATACAAAAATAAAATCAAAATTGAAATACATGAAAAATACTGCAAACAATACCCGTTCAGGTCTTGCAGCAATACCATATTTGTTTTCTATACCATGAAGTTCTGACTTAGCTCTCATATAAGGGATAATATTTGATCCTACGACAATTGAGAAAATTGTAAATAGTTCCAATGAATTTGAAGTGTAAGATATTCCCACCACACTCCAAATTATTAACTCTCCCACCCTATCTATAAATGAATCTAACACTGCTCCTTTATTAGATGAAAGATTTGTTTTTCTTGCATAAGGTCCATCTAGGCCATCAATGGCACTGCCTAAAAATATAAGTAATATACCTAAATTAATATTTGATTCATAAAAAAAATAAGAACCAAACAAAATTACTGTCAAGCCTAGAAATGAAACAGTATTTGGTTTAACTTTTAATTTGATTAAAACGTAAATAAAAGGCTCAGCAAATTTCTCACTTGCTTTTTTAAAATATCTTTCAAGCATTTATATTTTCAGTATATGGTTCAGTTACAACTGTTCCTGAAAATGCATTTATTTCTACAATCGTTTTTTTATTTGGTGGATTTTCGTGAGAATAAACGATTACGGTCCAAACTGGTGTAAGAATTGATTTAATTGAAAAATTGAAAGTTAAAGCAATAGAATAATATCCAATAGAATGTGGAATTAATGTTGCGATGCTTTCAATAACTTCGCTTTGGTTAATTTTAAATTTGTTATTAATGATTGTTAAAAAAATTGTAATAAAAGCTATCACTACAAATACAGGCAAGAAGTTAATAAAATCTAAAAAAAATGAAGCTGCTAGGAATAACAATCCAACTATAAAACTTAGTGCTGGATATATTTTTCTCTTTGAAGGGTTTGGAACAACATAGCTACCAACTGCAAGTGAGTTTAAGTCGTCAGGCAGATATTCTTGGTCAGCATCTTCTTGATTTATGTTTATACCATCAACCATGTAAATTAAATTCCGGTTCTTTTAAATAATCAGCAATTTTTTGAATTGCATCTTTTAAAGACATATCTTTTTCGTTATCTAATTCTTTGAAGTTAAGTGCCACAGTACTGTTTTCTTTGTCGTTTTCACCGATAATCATTTGTATGGGTGTACGTAACTTTTCTGAATTATGTAATTTCTCACCTAAACGAACATTTCTATTATCAATATTTATACGATATTTATCTAAAGAAGATTTTACTTCATCAACATATTCATCAACATCCCCAATTGTGCAAATATCTATCTGAACAGGAGCTAACCAGCCAGGGAGTTCGCCGGCATAGTGCTCTAATAATACCCCAGTAAACCTTTCAATAGATCCAAGTAAAGCTCTATGAAGCATTACAGGTCTTACCTTTTCATTATTTTTGTTTACATATTGAATATCGAAATTATCTGGTTGAGCAAAATCAACTTGTATTGTGGAAAGCTGCCATCTTCTTCCTATTGCATCTTTTGCGTGCAAATCAATTTTTGGACCATAAAACGCACCTTCACCATCTGCGGTTATATATGGAACTTCTAGATCATTTAATGATTTTTTAAGACTATCAGTAGCTATATCCCAATCTTCGTCAGAACCAATTGACTTTTCAGGTCTAGTTGATAAATCAGCTTCTATTTCATGTAAGCCAAAAGAATTTAATAATTTAATTGAGAAATTAAGCAATGTTTTTACTTCTTCATTAATTTGTTCAATACTACAAAATATATGCGCATCATCTTGAGTAAACCCTCTAAGCCTCAACATGCCATGGAGTACTCCAGTTTTTTCATATCTGTAAACTGACCCAAATTCAAATAATCTTATAGGCAATTCTCTATAAGAATGTATATCACTTTTATAAACCAAAATATGGAATGGACAGTTCATTGGCTTTAAATAGTAGGTTTCATCATTTTCTTGATGAACAAGTGGTGGAAACATATTTTCTTTATAATGTTGTAAATGTCCTGAAGTTTCCCAAAGAACACTTTTACCTATATGTGGAGTGTTGACTAATTGATATCCATTATTTAAATGTGCATTTTTTGAATATGTCTCTATTAGATCTCTTAGAACTGCTCCTTTAGGTTTCCAAAGAAAATTACCTGAACCTAGTTCTTCTGCTGTCGTAAAAAGATTCATTTCATTTCCTAATTTTCTATGATCTCTTTTCTCAGCTTCTTCTTGTTGGTTAAGATATTTTTCTAGATCATCTTTTGTAAACCAAGAAGTACCATAAATTCTTTGTAACTGAACATTGTTTTCGTCACCTCTCCAGTAAGCACCAGATATTTTTGTTAATTTGAAATGTTTTAGTATAGATGTATTCGGTACATGCGGTCCCATGCAAAGATCTTTGAATTTATCATTGCTATATATAGAAACATTTTCATCAGTAATACCCTCACTAGATTCAGCAGATTCTATAAGTTCCAACTTTAAACTTTGATCGTTGAAATGTTTAGATGCTTCTTCTTTTGTTATCTCTGTTCTTATAAAGCTTTGTTGCAAAGATGCAATTCTTGCCATCTCATCTTCAATATTTGGTAATTCATCTTCCGATATGGGCTTTTCAAAAAGAAAGTCATAATAGAATCCGTTTTCAATGCTAGGTCCTACACCAAATTGAGCATTTGGATATAGGTTTAACACCGCCTGTGCAAGAATATGAGCTGATGAATGTCTGAGTATATGTAAAGAATCTAAGTCTTTATTAGTAAGGATGCGTATATCTGAATCCTCATTAATGACAAAACTAAGATCTTTAAATGAATTGTTAATTTCAATACAGATAGAGTCTTTAGCTAATTTAGGACCTATGCTTTCAGCAACTTCTAGTCCTGTTAAAGGATTTTCGTATTCACGAATACTTCCGTCAGGTAATGTAATTTTGATTGACATACTTCAATAATAATAATGGTGTAACAATATATTTTTTAAGTAGAAAACATTTAAATTTATTCAATAAAATTAAAGTATGAAATTTGAAATACATATTAATCAAAATGAAATTTGTATTGATTTTAAAAAAATAGTTAATAAATATGATGTTTCAATAAATTATGACTTTGTAAATGAATATCAATTAATGCCATCAAAATTTTCAATAATTCCAATAACAAAAAAAAACATAAATTCAATAGATATTCGAAATTTAAATATATATGGGCTTACAAACAAAGGGTTTAAATTGATTAATAATTATTTAGATATTGATGAGAAAGAATTTAGAAAAATAACAAAGAATAAAAGATTTAACAAATTTAATATTAAAAAAGTTACAAAAGATATTAAGAATAAAAATTATTCATCTAAAGATATGAAATTTGCATTGTATGCGTA
>CBFHGZ010000007.1:16303-25986 GCA_965655535.1 Candidatus Actinomarina sp. | reverse complement strand
TTAGTCTCTGAAGTATCTGGTTTACCAAAAAATAAAGTTATAGGTCAAGCTGGTGTTTTAGATTCTTCAAGATTTGCCTATTTTATTTCTGAAAAACTCAACGTTCCCATGAATAAAGTGGAAGCGTTGACTTTAGGTAGCCATGGAGAGACTATGGTACCTGTTCCATCTCAATGTAAAGTTGGAGATCAAAACCTAACTGAACTTTTAAGTGTTGAAGAAATTAATGAATTAGTACAAAAAACTTCTGATGGAGGTGCTGAGATAGTTGCGTTGCTTAAAACTGGTAGCGCATACTTTGCTCCGTCTTCAGCTGCAGCGACTATGGTTAAATCAATTATCAATGATTCTAATGAAGTTATGCCTGCATGCTCATGGCTACAGGGAGAGTACGGTATTGATAATGTATTTCTTGGAGTTCCAACAAAATTAGGAAAAAATGGAGTCACAGAAGTAGTTGAATTAGAGCTTACAAACAGTGAATATGAAGCTCTTAAAGATGCTTCAGTAGCTGTAAAAGCAAAAATTGAAGAGTTAAATTCAATAATAAGTCAATAAAATTAGGCTTTTTTTATAAAAGGTCAATAAATTTCGTATTTAAAGACAAACAGGATTAAGAAAGTATAATGTTTTTAGGGTATTTAAAAAAATATCCAATAAAGAAAGGCTAAACAGCATGAATAAAGATCAATTAGCAAGCGTGGTTGCGGCAGAAGTAGGATTGTCACAATCTGATGCTAAAAAAGCTGTAGATGCCGTGTTTAGTGGCGTAACAAATGGTATGAAAAATGGCGATAAGGTTTCTATTGCTGGTTTTGGTACATTTGAGTCAAGATACAGGGCTGCGAGAGAAGGTAGAAATCCTGCAACTGGTGAAACAATCCAAATTGCTGCGAAAAATGCCCCAGCTTTTAAAGCTGCAAAAGGTTTAAAAGACGCTTTAAATTAAGCTTCTTTTAAATTCTCTTTTTAAAAAAGGCGACTTAGTCGCCTTTTTTATTTGAAATTAAATTTATATCTCCAAAGATTTTGATTTTTTCATTGAACATTAGATCTTCAGGATGAATATCTCCATTTACTAAATTGTTAAATGTTGTTTCTTCCATTTTGAAAACTAAGTTGGATTTAACATAAACGTTTTTTTCTGCTTTTTCACCAGTTTCAACAGAATAAATAATTTCTTTATCTGATATCTCAAAGTAGATTTTTGAAGAATTAATACCAGTATTTTCTAATTTTTTATTTAGATTGAGTAATGATTCTTTAATCAATTAACAGTTAGCGTAATTCTTTTTACGTCTTCAATAGCTTTTGTAACTTGAATTCCTCTAGGACAAGCTGTTGTACAGTTAAAAGCTGTTCTACATCTGAATGCTCCATTAACATCTTTTAATATTTCAAGTCTTTGTTTGGAGGCTTTATCTCGTGAATCAAATACAAATCTATGAGCATTAACAATCGCTGCAGGTCCAACATAACTATCTGCTGTCCAGAACACTGGACAACTGGTTGTACAGGCTGCACAAAGAATACACTTTGTAGTATCTTCAAATAGATCTCTATCCTCGGGTGATTGAAGCCTTTCTCTTTCACCAGGTTCTTCATCGTTTATTAAAAACGGCATAACTTTCTTGTATGAATCAAAAAATGTTTCCATATTTACAACTAAATCTTTAATTACTGGCAACCCTCTTATTGGCTCAATTTTAATTGGAGAGCTTACTTCTTTGACAAGTACTTGACATGCAAGCATGTTTTCTCCATTTACAACCATTGCATCCGAGCCACAAACACCATGTGCACAAGATCTTCTAAATGAGAGACTTCCGTCATCAAACCATTTTATTTTATGTAAAAGGTCTAGAATTCTTTCGTCTGGCTCTGCGTCTAAAGAATATTCCTCCCAATGCCCTTTTCGATCAGTTTCTGGGTTGTATCGAAGTATATTTACTTTCACTTCCATTAGTATTTTCTTTCTTTTGGTTCGTAATTACCTAATTCTACATCTCTATATTCAAGTTTCACATCGTCACCATTTTTAAACGCAAATGAGTGCTTTAGCCATTCTTTGTCATCTCTATTTACGTGATCAACTCTTGAATGCGCGCCTCTGCTTTCTTTTCTTTCATAAGCGCTTGCAACTGTAGTGTCAGACATATCAAGAAGATACTCAAGCTCAATTGCTTCAAGCAATTCAGTATTATAAATTTTACTTTTATCAGAAATAGTGACGTTGCTATACCTGTCTCTTAAGTCTTTCAAAATTTCTTTTTGATTATTTAAGCTATCTTCTGATCTAAAAATCTTAGCATTTTCTTCCATTGAATCTTGCAACTCTTCTCTAATCTTTGGAACAGAGAAATTTGGATCATGTTCTTTATCCAACAGATTAACTATTTTATTTTTTAGATCTTCTGCAGCATTTTCTGATAGGGAATATGATTTTGTAGATGAAACATAGTCAACCATACTTTGACCTGCTCGTTTTCCAAAAACAACAATATCCAGTAATGAGTTTGTACCCAGTCTATTAGCACCGTGTACACTGACGCATGCAGATTCACCTGCTGAGTAAACACCTGGAAGAACAGTACCTTTATTATCACTTAAAACTTGTGCATCAATATCAGTTGGTATACCTCCCATTGCATAATGTGCAGTAGGCTGTACAGGGATTGGTTCATTGATAGGTTCAATTTTTACATAAGTTCTTACAAAGTCTGTAATGTCAGGTAATTTTTGCTTTATAGTTTCTGCACCTAAGTGAGTTAAGTCTAAATATACAAAATCATTATTAGGACCAGCTCCATTGCCTTCACTAATTTCTGTAGCAATAGCTCTAGAGACCATATCTCTAGGCGCTAAATCTTTAATAGATGGAGCGTATCTTTCCATAAATCGTTCACCATCTTTATTTCTTAAAATACCACCTTCTCCTCGAGCAGCTTCTGAAAGCAGAATTCCAAGTCTATAAATGCCTGTTGGATGAAACTGATAAAACTCCATATCTTCTAACGGGATACCTTTTTGATATAAAATACCAGGACCATCTCCTGTTAATGTATGTGCGTTTGAACTTACTTTATATATTTTACCAAAACCACCAGTGGCGAATGTTACAGCTCTAGCTTCAAATATATGAATATCTCCGGTAGCTATTTCATAAGCAATAACACCTTTGCATACGCCATCATCAATTTTTATATCAAGAACTTGGAATTCATCAAAAAATGTTACACCCATAGAAACACACTTTTGATACAACGTTTGCAAAATCATATGTCCAGTTCTATCAGCAGCATAACAGGCTCTAAAAGCAGGAGATTCACCTTCTCTTACGGTATGTCCACCAAATCGTCTTTGAGCAATTTTTCCGTTTTCTAATCGACTGAAAGGTAGTCCCCAATGTTCTAGTTCAATAACTGAATCAATGGCCTCTTTACAGAGTATGTCTACAGCCGGTTGGTCTGCTAAATAATCAGAACCCTTTACTGTGTCGAATGCATGCCAGTTCCAATTGTCTTCTTCAACATTAGCTAATGCTGCACTCATCCCACCCTGAGCTGCACCAGTGTGTGATCTAGTTGGATATAACTTTGTTATAACTGCTAGTTTCATATGCGGAGCTGCTTCAATGGCTGCTCTTAGGCCAGCTCCACCTGCTCCAACTATTACTCCATCAAACGAATGTTTTACTATTTTCATGCTTGCCTCACAAATGCTACTAATACGTACGTTCCTAAAATGAAAAACCCTAAAGAAGTTACATAAAGTCCAGCTAACGCTAATTTTTTAGTTGAAATATTAGAGATGTTGTCGTGCATTACAATCCTAAGTCCATTTGTGCCATGTAAAATGCTTAGTGTTAGCAGCAACCAGTCAAATGTTCTCCAGTAAGGCGTGTCCCACCTTGCTGCCACAAATTCATAATCCAAGTTAAGAGTGTCGTTAAATACATGCATAATGAACATATGTCCAGCAGCAAGTAGAACTAAAAACAATCCACTTATTCTCATAAAAAACCATGCATACAATTCAAAGTTAGAGCCCCCAATAGGCGGTTGCCTTCTTCCCCAATCAGTTCTTTTATTTGTTTTCATTTTGTTTTCCAATCAGGTAGGGGACGAACCATGCAATCTACTATTGTTGTTCCTGCAGAGCTTTTTTCCAAACAGATTTCAAAGTAAGAATCTATCATTTTATAAGTTGTTGGAACAAAAACTGCTAAAAATATTATTAATGCAGTTACATTTAAAGATTTTTGATAATCTGAACCTTTAGCCCAAAGATCAACTGCAATAATTCTTAAACCATTTATTGCATGTGCTAAAACGGCTGCCATGAGTCCTACTTCGCCAATTCTGAAATAAAAGTTTTTGTAAATTGCTTCAGCACCTTCGTAAACTTCAGGCCCAAGCAATATTAAAGCAGTTGAAATGATGTGTAGTAATAAATATCCAAACAGGGCAACACCAG
Source organism: Candidatus Actinomarina sp. (assembly GCA_965655535.1). GTDB lineage: Bacteria > Actinomycetota > Acidimicrobiia > Actinomarinales > Actinomarinaceae > Actinomarina. Next base: position 21,510 of record CBFHGZ010000007.1, on the reverse strand, counting down.
TAATTCTGTGAAACAGGTAGAGCCACATACTGGTTCTTCCTTTGTAAACTGAACCAGCAGATACAATACTTTGATTTTGCATTATTTTATTATCCTATATTTTCAAAATAAATATAAATCAAATAGATAAATACCCTCTTGACTTTTGAGGTTATCAGTAATAAATTACATATGTGTAATTTACTGTAAGGAGTTTCGGGTGGATTTAAATATTATTGATGAATTGATTGGCGGTATGCCTTCATGGACTGAAGAAGCAAATTGTAAAGGAGCAGACGCTGATTTATTTTTTCCAGAGAGAGGAGCTTCTACTAGAAAAGCAAAAGCTATCTGCAGGGCCTGTAGCGTTCAGTCTGAATGTTTAGAGTACGCAATAGAGAACTCTGAAAAGTTTGGTATTTGGGGCGGCATGTCAGAAAGAGAAAGAAGACGAATCAAGCGTCAACGCTCTTCAGATTTTGACATACAGGATGTAGGTTAGTCGCTTAAAACTGCCTTATAATCTTCAATATCTCTTGGTTCAATAATCTCATCAGTTTTGATTATCTGAGTTACTACATTATCTTCATCAGTAATATAGGTATATCTCATTGAAACACCAACATTTTCATTGAAGCAACCAAATTTTTTACTTACTTCACCGTGTGGCCAAAAGTCAGCAAGAATTGGATATTCTAAATTGTAATGATCTGCCCATGTGCCATTAGTAGGTCGAGCACAAACTGTAATAACTACAGTTTGTATAGAATCATTTGAATTTGAAAAATTATCTCTTAAAGCACAGATTTCTGAGTCACATATTGAGCTGAATGGAAATGGAATGAAAACAAAAGATGTTTTCTTTCCTAAGAAGTCTTTGTCACTTAAAAATTCTCTATCCGTGTTTATTAAATTGAATTCTGGTATTCGGTCTCCAACATTTGTAGACATATATTTCCTTTCCGAGAATTAATAATAGTATTTAATTTTTTATATAGGCGGTAAAGAAGTTCTTGCTGCCCAGCTTAATGGATCTTGTAGTTCGCTTTGATTTGGAATTAGTGACTCATCTGACAAGATATCATCTGTAGTATGGATATTTTTTGTATCATTTAAAAATGTAATAAATTCATCAGCTTGTTGATCAAATTTTGATAGTTTACTTTCAAATTCTGACAACCCATTTTCGTCACTTGAAAAACTTAAATCCATTACAAGATCTACAACACTGCTATCAATAAATTCCAAAATTGATTTTGCACGCAATTTAATTATTGACCTGTAAAAACTTAGTGGTGCAAACATTGAGTCAAAAATATTTTCAAAATTTAAATTATTGATTTCAGGTACATTTGAAAACATATCTTGAGGATTCGTAATTTGAGTAGGGTCAAAGTTTGGAGATGCTTCTTTTAGTTCATCAATCAGAGCCTCGTTGCTTAGTTGCATTTGATTTATTACATAACTAAATGGTGCTGTGTATTTTCCAAGTTCAAGTGCTACAAACTCACAGGTCATTAAAGCAAGAACTAATTGATTTTCATCAATATCAAATTTAGATATTCTATTTTGAAAGTTTTTGTTATTTAATGATAATGTTTTGCTTCTTGGCAGCAGAAACCCAAAATGACTTAAACCCCAAGTGTTTTTGGAAATAAATCCAACTATATTACCCAACTGCATCGCAACTAAAGAAGATTGAGCTGCTCCTAAATTGAATGAATTATTTTCCATAGATAAATTTGAATAATCGTAGTGCTTAATTGAGTTAATGATCCAATTACCATAATCTTTTGGATTCAAAACCTGTACAGTATTTATTTCAGTAGAAATTGCTTCAGGGCTTAATTCGATAGTTCTAAATATTTCTTCATAGTTAAGACTTGAATTCGACAATATGAGAACTTCATCAGAGTCTTTATTGATGTGATTACTGATTTGCTCTACAAGCTTCCAGTTAACATCACCATCATCGTTATTAAATAGATTAAATAATTGTGAAAAAATATCGTCAGACATTAAATATCAGATGGTCTTAGGTCAAGTGTGAATACCAATGTAATTTCTTGTTGGTCTCTTTGAATTAAAATTTCGATCTCGTCACCTGCTCTCTTTTTTCTAAGTTCAGTTATTAATCCATCAAGAGTTCTTACTGTGTTTCCATTTAATTCTTTAATTATGTCACCTGGTAGTGCACCTGCTTTACCTATGGCAAATACATCATTTGCTGGTCCATATAGTTCTTGAATAAATACTCCTGAAAATACACGCGCTCCATCATCAGCTATTTCAAAGTGTTGTGCCCCTAAAATGCCAAGAAAAGCATGGAAAACCAATCCATCATCAAGTAAATCTTCAGCAATATTGAGTGCTAGATTGATAGGCACTGCAAAACCCAATCCTTCCGCACCAACATCAGCTGTAGCTATAGCTGTAGTAATTCCAATTAATTCACCATTATTATTAAGCAATGCACCACCACTAGATCCTCTTGTAATTGGAGCATCTGTTTGAATGAGGCCAAATAATGTTACGGATGAATTCATGGTGTCTCCACCAACATCAAGTCGTCTTTCTAGAGCCGAAACTATACCAGTAGTTACTGTAGGTGCTTCACCTAAAGTTAAAGGATGTCCTATTGCAACAGACAGATCACCAACAAATAATTGATCACTGTTTCCAATGGCAATAGCTGTAAGGTTTGATGCGGTTATTTTCAATAATCCAATATCAGTTAATTTGTCTGAGCCAATTATTGAAGCTTCGTATAGTCGACCATCTTCAAATATAACTCTTACTTGATTAGAGCCATCTATTACATGGTGATTAGTCATAATGAGACCCTCTTCAGAAATAACTACTCCAGAGCCTCCACCAGCTGGAATAAAGTTACCCTCATCAGTAAGATTGCCAACTTGAACTTGAACTATTGTTTTTGTTGCAATTTCTGCGATGGATACAATTTCAGTCGTATCTACTCTTGGCATAACAAGTTCTTTTTCTTTAACTGTTTCAGTAATTGTTATTGGTTCTGGAATAGTAATTTCTTCTTCATCGAATAATCCAAATAAATACAGAAAGGATAAAACGATAGTGCTTGATAAAATTGCAGATCCAAAAACAACATTGAATGAACTTCTTTTTTTTGGAGATTTCTCATCAATGAGGTCAGAAATATATTTTTTTTGTTCAAAAAGCTCTTGCTGTGAATAATTGTTTTCTTCCATATTTGACATTTTAAATGTGAGGTGTTTTAACTCGTTTTCATAACATTAAATTTTTTAATGGTTTCAGTATTATTTTTATATTTATATAGGAGATTTGAAATTTAAGTGATGTTTCCTTAGAGTAATTATGGAGATTTAAAGAATTTAATGCTATCAGTTCAAAATTTAGAAGTTGTTTATCAAGATGTAATACTTGTTTTAAGGGGAATCTCTTTTGATGTCCCAAAGGGTAAGATAGTTTCTTTGCTTGGAAGTAATGGTTCAGGAAAAACTACAGCAATAAGGTCTATTACGGGTTTATTGGATATACAAAATGGAGACATTACAAAAGGACAAATAACTGTTGATGGTGATGATATTACGAATTTAAGCCCACCAAAAATAGTAGAAAAAGGTATTGCTCAAGTACTCGAAGGTAGGAGAATATTTTCAGAATTAAATGTCGTTGAAAATTTAAGACTTGGTGGACATACAAATAGTAAAGAAATTAGTTCCAATATTGATAGAGTTTTTGATTTATTTCCTATTCTTAAAAAAAGATCAAAAGGAGAAGCAGGATACTTATCTGGTGGAGAACAACAAATGCTTGCTATAGGAAGAGCATTAATGTCTAATCCATCATATTTACTTCTTGATGAGCCAAGTTTGGGATTAGCTCCAAAATTAGTTGATCAAATTGCCGAATTGATAAAAGAAATAAACTCTCAAGGCGTCACGGTTCTTCTTGTTGAACAAAACGCAAATATGGCACTAAATGTTTCTGACCATGGCTACATAATGGAAACTGGAAATATTGTTATGGATAATCCAAGTGAGATGCTTTTGAAAGACCAAGACGTTAGAGAATTTTATTTAGGTATGAATCCTGAAGGTACTAACAGAAAGTCATTCAGAGATGTTAAGCACTATAAAAGAAAAAAAAGGTGGCTTTCATGAGCACATTAAAATTTGACAATGTGACTTTAAAGTTTGGTGGAATCACTGCTTTAAACGGGGTGGATTTTGAAGTTAATTCTGGAGAGTTATTTGCGATAATTGGACCGAATGGTGCTGGAAAAACATCAATATTTAACTGCATTAGTGGGATCTACAGACCTACGGAAGGTCATGTCGCTTATGCAGATAAGAAAATTAATGAATTGAGACCTGACGAAGTTGCTGAACTTGGAATTGCAAGAACTTTCCAAAATATCGAATTATTTGAAAACATGACAGTTTTAGACAATATCTTAATTGGTGCACATAGACACTTAGATTATGGACCAATCTCAAGCTTATTGTTTACTAGTAAAACTAGAAAGAGCGAGTTGAAAGCTAGAAAAATTGCTGAGGACATTATCGACTTTTTAGAAATAGAACAATATAGATACTCCTACATCATGTCTTTGCCTTATGGAGTTCAAAAAAGAGTAGAGCTTGGCAGAGCTTTAGCGATGAATCCAGAAGTTGTCTTACTAGATGAGCCAGCAGCTGGTATGAATAATGAAGAAACTGAAGATATCGCAAGGTTTATTATTGACATACATGAAGAGATGAAAAAAACAATAATTTTAGTAGATCATGATATGAATATGGTTATGGATATAGCAGAGAAGGTAATGGTTTTAAATTTTGGAGAAAAACTTGCAGAAGGTACTCCGAAAGAAATAATCAAAGACGAAAAAGTAATAGAAGCATATTTAGGAGTTAATTAATTATGGCGTTAACAATGAATGAAATTTATGACGAAATCTTAAGAGAAGGAGGAATGACACCTTCAAAAAAAATTAAGCAAACTGCTACTAGATATCCAGATAGAGTCGCTATGAGATATAAAGAATTCGGTATTTGGCAAGAAACTACTTATGAAGATTTTTGGATGAAGTCAAATTATGTTTCAATGGCTTTGCGTTTTTTTGGAATAGAGAAAGGTAATTCTGTAGCAATACATTCTGAAAACAGGCCTGAATGGTTTCTGGCCGATATAGGCATACAGTCTATTGGAGCTGTTAGCGTTGGTCT
>CBFHGZ010000007.1:13335-16206 GCA_965655535.1 Candidatus Actinomarina sp. | reverse complement strand
GCAATACATTCTGAAAACAGGCCTGAATGGTTTCTGGCCGATATAGGCATACAGTCTATTGGAGCTGTTAGCGTTGGTCTATACCCAACTAATCCTCCTTCCGAAGTTGAATATCTACTATCACACTCAGAATCTAAAATTCTTTTTGCTGAAGACCAGGAACAAGTTGATAAAGCGTTAGAAGTTATTGAAAGTTTGCCAGGATTAGACAAGATAGTTTATTTCGATGATAGAGGTCTATACTCTTATGACCATCCGAAGCTAATGACATTTGATGAGTTTTTGCAAATAGGCAAAGATGAATTTGAATCATATCCCGAGTTCGTTAATGAACAATTAGAGCAAATAAATGATGATGATGTAGCTTTTTTAGTCTACACATCTGGAACAACTGGCAAACCAAAAGGCTCAATGATTACTCATGGGAATATAAAATTTGTAGGATCCCAAATTCCCAATTTTTCTTTAGTTGAAAATGTTAAAGCAAAAGAACCACAATTTTTGTCTTATTTGCCACTTTGTCATATTTTTGGAAGACTAACAGATCTTTTAATAGCTTCTCATACCTTGGCAACAATTAATTTTGCAGAGTCAATTGACACAGTACAAATGGATCTAGCTGAGATACAACCTACTATTTTTCCAGCAGTTCCAAGAATATTAGAGAGAATGCATTCAGGCGCAATGGTAAGAATGAGAGATGCAAGTTTTATAAAGAGGCAATTGTTTAAGGTTTCAATGTACTTAGGAAATATTGCTGCTGAAAGAAAACTTGAAAAAGGATTTGATGACATCATTGCTAAAGTACTTTTGGGTATTGGTTGGGTTCTTTCATTTAGGACTTTAAGAAAGAAGCTTGGATTAAGTAAGGCCGAAACTGCAATTTCAGGGGCTGCACCCATAGCACCTGAAATATTAAAGTTTTTTATGGCATTAGGCGTACCAATTTTTGAAGGATACGGAATGACTGAAAATTGTGGATATGCATCTGGTAATAATGACCAAAAAATAAAATTAGGTACAGTTGGTGTTCCTAATGCTGGTATGGAAATTAAGCTTGCTGAAGATGGTGAAATATTAACAAGAGGGGGAGCTGTTTTTGCTGGATATTTCAAAAATGAAGAAGCTACAAAAGAAACAATTGACGAAGAGGGATGGCTTCATACTGGAGATGTAGGAGTTTTTGAAGGAGAGTTCTTAAAAATTGTTGATCGTAAAAAAGACATCATAATAACAAGTGGTGGTAAAAATGTGTCCCCTCAGGAAATTGAAAACAAAATTAAAATTTCTCCATTTATTAAAGATGCAATAGTAATTGGAGATGGTAGAAAATTTTTATCAGCATTAATAGCAATTGAATTTGATACTGTTTCAAATTGGGCTTTAAGAAAAAATATACCGCATACTACTTATAGAGATCTCTCTGAAAAAGAAGAAGTTAGGGAGTTAGTGTGGAAAGAGATTACTAAAGCTAATGAACAAACATCATCTTTACAAGTTAGAAAATTTAGGATGATTCCTAAAGAACTTGATCATGAGGATGGTGAACTTACAGCTACTCAAAAAATAAAAAGAAATGTACTAATAGAACAGTTTGAGGAATTAATTGAGGAGATGTATTCTTGACAATTTTTTTACAAGCAACAGCTGAAGGACTTGCTCTAGGGGCAGTTTACTCATTAGTAGCAATTGGATTTGTTTTAATTTATAAATCTATGGATGTTCTTTCATTCGCTCAACCAGCACTCGCAGTTGTTGGTGCTGCAATTATCAGTTCACTAGCTGTTGATAGAGGAGTACCTTTTTGGTTGGCTTTTATTTTAGGTATTTTGCTAACTGGGCTATTGAGTCTTATTCTTGAAAGAACTTTTCTTAGACCAATGGTTGGAGAGCCAGTTTTTTCAGTCGCTATTTTAACAATTGGTATTGATATTCTTTTAAGAACGGTACTTGATAATTGGATAGGGTTAAATCCAAGATATTTAGGAGATCCATTTCCTAACTTTGGAAACTTTGGATCTACTAATATAGGTGGAGTTGTTTTGAAGTATTTAGAAATAAGTGCTTTTTTTACAGCTGTAATTGTAATTATTTTACTTTCAATATTTTTCAGAAAATCTAAATATGGTGTTGCTATGAGGGCAACATCTTTTGATCAAGAGGCTGCATTGGCACAAGGAATTGATGTGGGAAAAATATTTGCGTTAGTTTGGTTTATTGCAGGTATGTTAGCTTCTTTAGCTGGATTTTTTATTACTGGTGGGTTCAATACTTTGACTCAATTTAGCTTTATTTCGGCACTAAGAGCACTTCCTGCAGTTGTTATTGGCGGCTTGGATTCAATTCCTGGTGCAGTTGTGGGCTCTTTAATTATTGGATTAACTCAAGGTTACGTAGCTTACTTTCAAACAAATATTGAAACATTAGTTGGATTTAGTCTTGGAAGTGGTTTTTCTCTAGTTGCACCTTATTTAATTATGTTTGTAATTCTATTAAGAAAACCTGATGGATTATTTGGAACCGAAGAAGTGGAGAGGGTATGAGAGGTAGGCCAAGTCTTTACACAGATTACAATAAAGAATCTGCAATATTTTCAAACAATACCCAAAAAATATGGTTTATACTCCTCGTTTTATTATCTGTTGGTTTTGTTTTTGTTGGATCTGACTATTGGATATTGCTTTTAACAACTGCATTATTGATTTCAATAGCAGCTTGGGGGTTAAATATCGTTTCTGGATTTGCTGGACAAATTAGTCTTGCCCATGGTGTATTTGTTGGTATTGGAACTTATACGTCAGCTGTTTTAGGAGGGATATCAACAAGCTATGTAATTGGTTACGAGTTAGATATGATAATTTGGCTTCCAGT
>CBFHGZ010000007.1:7314-13238 GCA_965655535.1 Candidatus Actinomarina sp. | reverse complement strand
GTATCTGGCTTAGTAGCAGCTTTGATAGGTTTACTTATTGCTCCATTATCAGTTAGATTAAAGGGTCTGAATCTAGGTCTAGTAACTTTAGCTTTAGTATTTATTGGTTCTCATCTATTTTCTAATTTTAAGTCAGTGACAGGTGGAGCTGGATTAGGAAGAAAGGCAGCAAGACTAGTTTTATTTGGCTTTGATTTTGAAAACGGTTTAAATATTGGTTCAATAGTTCTTGAAAAAAATCACTTAACATATTTGTTGTCGCTCTTCATCTGTGTTCTTGCTGGATTAGGAGTTAAAAACTTAACTAGAGCACGTGCTGGAAGAGCGTACTCCGCTATTAGAGATAAAGACATAGCTGCTGAGGCTATTGGTATTAATTTATATAGATACAAATCATCAGCTTTTGCCTTGTCAAGTTTTTATGCCGGAATTGCTGGTTCATTGTTATTTAGTGTTTCTGGTGGTGTAGAGCCAGGGACCTTTAATTTGTTATATTCAGTTACTTTTATTGCAATTGTCATCATTGGAGGTGGAGGAACTGTACTAGGACCTTTGTTTGGTGCTTTATTCTTTTCGTTAATGCCTGGTGGAATACAAGCGCTTTTGCATCAATTTGATTTAGTTGGTTCTTCTCTTGCATTATCTATGGGTCAAATCGAAAGAATAATTTTTGGTTTATTTATCATATTATTTTTGATTTTTGAACCTAGAGGCTTATGGGGTATTTGGTTTAGGTTACGCAATTATTTCAAAGCTTGGCCATTTTCCTACTAGATTCAAAAAGTTCTAGTAATCTAAAAGTAATTAGTACTAATTAATTTAAGGGGGAAATATGAAACCGTTGCGAAAGCAAGGAATCATTATTTTTTCAATTCTTGCCTTAATTCTGGCTGCTTGTGGCGAAACAGCTGAAGAGACAGTAGAAGAAACAACTCCAGAAGTTGTGGAAACTCTTGAATCTCCAGCAGTAACAACTGCCTCAGGTGTTAAAACTGGTGTTGGTGTAACTGCCGAACCATGTCCAGAAGCTATTGGAGGTGTTCCTACTGGAGCAGATCCAAGCAAAGGCTGTATATACCTTGGTATGTTAAATGACTACACAGGACCATATGCAGCAGTAGCACCTGCGTTAGAAACAGCACAAAGAGGTTTCTGGCTATGGGCTAACTCAGCTGGTGGAATTGGAGATTACAGCGTTGCGATTGTAGAAGGTGTTGATACCGGTTACAATCCACAAAAACATCTTGAAGCATACAATGCTCAAAGAGACGAAATTGCTGCTTTAGCAATGTCTCTTGGTACTCCACAAACTTTATTTATCTTGGATGAGATGGATAAAGATAATGTAATTGGAGCACCTATGAGCTGGTATTCAGGATGGTCATATAAAAGTGTTGATAAAGGATTAGTTGTTGAATTCGGTTCTGCTTATTGTGCAGACGGAATGAATGCTCTTGATTGGGCGATGGCTAGTCTTCCAGTAGATATTAAAACTATTGGAATTATGGGATTTGCTGGTGACTATGGTACAGACTGGGCAAACGGTATTAAATATGCTGCTGAAAAAGCAGGAGTTACTGTTGCTTGGGAATACTTACCACCTACTTTAGAGTTTGACGTAGCTCAAGCTGTAGGACTTATGGTAACTCAACCAGTAGATGCATACTTCCCAGCAGTTGGGCCAACTCAAATGGCACAAGTCGCTGGTGGTGCTTTCCAACAAGGATTGACGCCAATTGCTATGCTTGCCGCACCTTCATATAACGATGCATTCGTTCAAGAAGGGTTCGCATTAAAACCATTATTTGAATCTGGTTCAATGTATACCATGGCATGGGTAGCTCCATACGAAGCTGATACTCCAGCACATGCAACTATGAGAGCAACTCTTGCACAAATGGGAGTTGAATCTGCTAGTTCATTCTTAGTTGCTGGTTGGTCATCTCAATATCACTTAAAAGGTGTATTAGAGGCTGCACTAAAAGGTGGAGATCTTACACGAGCTGGTATTAGAAGAGCTGCAGCGAATGTTTATGTAGAGTCAGATGGCATGATGCTAACTAGAGAGCTAGGTCAAAATAGAGCAGACAAAGAAAGCTTTATAAATATTCCAGATGGCAGTATTGCTAGTGGAACAAGACTACTTGCTAGTAATTATGTTGGAACTAGTGCAGAATCCTATGATTGGAATTCTGGACCTTGTTCATAATTTAATTACTTAAAAATTAATTTAAAGAGTCGGCTTTTAAGCCGACTCTTTATTTTTTAATTCTTTTAATATCTAAATAACATGAAAAATTTTTCAAATAAAAATAAAAAAATTTTGATTGCTATTTTATTTGTTTTTATATCTGTTTCTTCTTTGACATTTGTGAGCACAGATTTTTACTTTATGTCTCCAGGACCTCCATATCAGTGGGATATTGAGTATGAGGATGTTGAAACATTCGACTTTGATGGAAATTTGTTTCAATTAACTGTACGAAGAGATGAAGCTAATTTGTTGGTCTATCTGTGGTCATATTTAGATAATTCAATTGATTTGTACCCTAGAGAAGTGATTCTGCCTAAAGGTGTTACTCCTCAAGAATTAAGCCAAATTAGCTTACAAAACATGAAAACCTCTGAAAACATTGCAATTGCAGTTGCTCTTAATAACCTTGGGTATGAAATTAGTACTGTTGGTGAAGGTGTTTTAGTTGTAGGCATATTAGATGATTCCCCAGTAAAGGATTTATTAATCAAAGATGATATTTTAATTTCAATAAATGATGAAAAAGTCAATTCTGTCACAGAATTTATCGCTACTCTTCGGTCCTATTCAATAGGAGACAGTGTAAGTATTGGCTTGTTAAGAGAAGAAAGTGGACAAACAATTGAAATGGAATTTCAGACTACTCTTATAGAACATGTTGAATATGAGAACGAGCCAATGGTTGGGTTCTTGGCTACAACAGTTAATGAAACTTTCGAATTCCCATTTTTTATTGATATTAAAACTGGAAATGTAGGAGGTCCTTCTGCTGGATTAATGATGGCATTAAATGTTTATAATAATTTAACAGAACAAGATGTAACAAATTCTATGATTATTGCAGGTACAGGAACTATAGAAATTGATGGATCAGTTGGCCCTGTTGGTGGAGTTAAGCAAAAAATTATCGCTGCAAAAAGAGCAGGTGCTGAATTGATACTTGTACCAACTGCCAACTTTGAAATAACAAAAGGTCTTGAAACTGAAAAAACTGCAATAGTTCCTATAGATACTTTTCAAGAGGCACTTGAAGTAATTTCAGAGTATAGTTCACGTTAAAGACGAGAGACAAATAAAATATATCTATGGTAAATATTGGTGGACTTCAAGCTAATAACGAAAGAAGGGGATTGTCCTTCATTGTTTTTCTTGGAATAATAGGTTTCTCTGTTGCTAGAGCAATAGCAACATTCTTTACTAATTATTTGTGGTTTGAATCAATAGATTTAACATCAGTTTGGTTCAAAATTCTCATAACAAAAACAGTTTTAGTTTCCGTAACATCGTTAATTGCTTTTGCATTCATTTTTATAAACTTACGTTTAGCAGTTAGAGCTACACCCGTAATGGATATATTTGAATCTTTTGACAACCAAGACCCTCTTTCAAGATTCAGAGCATGGACGAACGAGAGATTTTTAAGATATCGTCTTATTGGTGCTGTTGGGTTGTCTTTGTTCTTGGGGGCTGGTGCATCACAGCTTTGGGAGCAAGTATTACTATTTTTAAATCAAAAATCATTTGGAATAACTGAACCTGTATTTAACTACGATGTATCAACATACGTTTTTGGACTGCCTCTATATAGACTATTTGTATCTTGGGGTTTTCAGTTAGTCATCTTTACTTCTTTAATAATTTTATTATTTTTTGTAGCAACAGGTGCTGTTCAATTAAGGCCTGGAAGGTTTCCGGAAGTTAGTAGTGGTGCAAAAGCTCATTTATCAGTACTTCTTGCATTTATTGCTTTACTTAAAGCATTTGCATATAGACTTGATGCTTTAGAGCTTTTATATTCTCCAAGAGGAAAAGTATTTGGAGCGAGCTACACGGATGTAGTTGCACATTTACCTGCATTAAATCTTCTTATATTGATATCCCTCTTTGGTGCAATCTTACTTCTAGTCAATATTAGAAGGAGGGGATGGTTATTACCTGCAACAGCAATCAGTTTATGGTTAGCTGTTTCAATTATTGTTGGTGGCCTTGTCCCAGCAGCAATACAACGATTTAGAGTTGTTCCTGACGAATTAAATAAAGAGTTGCCTTATGTAGCTAATCATATTGACTACACAAGACTTGCTTATAATCTGAACACTATTGAAGAAAAATCTTTTGAAGCCTCACCCAATCTCTCCAGTAGTGACATTGCTGATAATGCACAAACTGTTGACAACATAAGATTATGGGATCCTACAGTACTAGCTGAAACTTATAGTCAACTTCAAGAAATCAGAGCATATTATGCACTTGATGAAGTAGATGTAGATAGATATGAAATCAATGGTGAACTTACCCAAGTAATGGTATCTGCAAGAGAATTAGATCAAACAAATTTACCTGCTGTTGGTTGGGTTAATGAAAGGCTTCAATACACTCATGGTTTTGGTGTTGTTTTTAGTCCAGCAAACAATGTTGCAAGCCAAGGTCAACCTGATTTTTATGTAAAAGGTGTTCCTGCAACAACTACTGTGTCAGAACTTGAAGTCGAACAACCAAGAATATATTTTGGGGAATCCGCTGACTCTCTTGAATATGTAGTTGTTAACTCACTGCAAGATGAAGTTGATTATCCGTTGTCTACTGAGGGTCAGTCTGTTGCTTATACTAATTATTCTGGTGAAGGTGGAGTTGGAATTGGTTCATTTTTCAGAAGGCTCGGCTTTGCACTAAGGTATAGTGAATTAAATCTTCTTATTTCTAATCAGCTTTCAGACGATTCCAAATTAATTATGGAAAGAAACATTGTTAGTAGAGTTAAAAAAGGTGCACCCTTCCTATACACAGACAACGATCCTTATTTAGCCTTAATAGATGGTCAGCTATTTTGGATCATAGATATGTATACAGTTTCGGACAAGTATCCATATGCACAGCCAGCTGATACGAGAAGAATTAATGAAAACTCTGGTCTTCCGATGAACTTTAATTATTTAAGAAATTCAGTGAAAGCAGTTGTTAATGCTTATGACGGAACTCTTAATTACTACGTGGTAGATGAAGAAGATCCAATTATTCAATCTTACGTTGATATATTTCCAGAACTTTTTTCGTCTAAATCTGAAATGAGTTCTGAACTATTAGACCATATCCGATATCCTGAAGATTTATTCACAATTCAGTCTGATATGTATAGAGATTATCATATGATTGATCCAAGAGTCTTTTATGCTGATGAAGATCCATGGGTAATTCCAACTGACTCTTCAACAACACCAAGGGTAGCTACATTAAGAGGTGAATTTACTGAAATTGGTTTCAAACCAATGTTGCCGTACTATCTTCTAATGAATCTTCCTGGTGAAACAGATTTAAGTTATTTAATTTTCCAACCATTTAATCCTGAAAACAGACCAAATATGCAATCTTTCTTAGTAGCGGATGCTGATCCCGAAAATTATGGTCAACTAATTGACTTTAGATTACCTAAAGGAGAATTTGTTGATGGCCCAAGTCAAGTTGCGACAAGAATCAATCAGGATCCAGATATTTCACAAATATTTACTCTTTTAGATCAACAAGGGTCAAGTGTTATCAAGGGAAATCTATTTGTTGTTCCCATTAATCAATCAATTTTGTATTACCAGCCAATTTATTTACAAGGTGAACAAAATCCTTTACCAGAGTTCAAATTCGTTGTTGTTGCCTTTCAGGACAGAATAATTATGGA
>CBFHGZ010000007.1:4913-7215 GCA_965655535.1 Candidatus Actinomarina sp. | reverse complement strand
TTATTTACAAGGTGAACAAAATCCTTTACCAGAGTTCAAATTCGTTGTTGTTGCCTTTCAGGACAGAATAATTATGGAAGAAACTTTGTCTGATGCCTTAGATAGCATATTTGGCGAAAGAAGTTCTGAAGATACACAAGAAGAGAAAGATAATGAGTCACCTCTAGATTTACTACAAAAGGCATCAGATGCTTTTGATAAAGCACAAGAAGAATTAATTGCAGGTAACCTTGGTAAATACCAAGAACTTATTGAAAGAGCACAAAGTCTTGTAGCTTTGGCTATCGATTTATTAAATAAATAATAAATTTCTTGAGTTAAATTAATTATTAATTACTATTAATTATTCAGCGCGGGGTGGAGCAGTCTGGTAGCTCGCCGGGCTCATAACCCGGAGGTCGTAGGTTCAAATCCTACCCCCGCTACTAAGCTACCTTGTAAAAAAGTCTAAAATTCTTTTTCTTCCAGTTGCTGCAGCAATGAGCTTTAATGTAAATATTCCTGATGCACCAAGATAGGCAAGGCTTCCAAGAACTAAAAAAATTCTCCAAAAAATAATTGCATCCATAACAATATACTAATTTAAATTTATTTGTTTAGTTAATCAGTAGTGTTAAAAATATCTTCAGCGACAATTTCACCATTGAATGTATTAATTATTTGAAAATCTTTATTTAGAACAACTGTTGTCGGTATTCCACTCCATATAAATTGAGAAATAATTAGGTCCACTTCACTTTCGTTTAAAATATTTTCATAATTGATATTGTTGTCAACTATGAAATCTTCTCCATTTTTAATAGAGTCTTCAACAAGTAGACCTACAACAATATAATTTTCATTAGAATGTATTTTTTTTAGCTCATTTACTTCATTTTTACATGGGATACACCAGCTAGCCCAAAGGTTCAAAACTAAATATTGATCATTTGCTAAGGTCAAACTGCTCAATTTTTCATTGCTAGACGTATTTATTGAAATATTGTTATTAATTTGTGAATTGGTAGCATCTAAGTTTTTATCAGGTATTGAATTTTGATATGAAACAAATAAAATGGTTAACAAAAGTATGAGGATAATATTTCTTTTAATCATAATTTAATTTAATAACACAATACAAATACAATATTAATAATGGAAATTGAAAGTATCGTATATCCTGGATTTAATAAAAATTTAAAAGAATTAAATGCAATATCAAAACTAAAAAAACAAAAATGTGAAATTTTAGACTTTACTGAAATTGAATGGGTTAGAGAAGTATTAAAACAAAGAATTAGCGAAATTGGTGAGTACGAAGTTACATTTAAACTTCCTAATGATCAAGAATTTGAAGAAGTTTCAAGATTAGTTGGTGCTGATATTGATCCAGAAGAGCTTAAAAATAATTTTCATAAAAACAAAAGAATTATTGGAATTACCTCTGGAAAAGGTGGTGTTGGGAAGTCAACAATCACAGCCTTATTGGGTATTGCCTTTGATGAATTAGGTAAGAAGGTTGGAATCATGGACTCTGATATTTGGGGTTATTCAATTCCGAAAATTCTAGGAGCAAAATTTCCACCAATACCTTTTAACGAAAGAATTTTTCCATCAAAAATTAATAATTTAAGTGTTATATCTATGGAATACTTTGTAAAGCAAGATGAAGCTGTCATATGGAGGGGGCCAATGCTTCATAAAGCAATAGAGCAGTTCTTGTTTGAAGTGCTCTGGCAAGATGTTGACATCCTACTAATTGATATGCCGCCTGGTACAGGAGATGTTTCAATATCATTATCACAATTTTTAAAATATTATGAAAATATAGTTGTCACGACTCCACAAACTAACGCAACAATGGTTGCTGAACGATCAGGCATAATGTCCAAAAAAGTTAATGCCAGCATAATTGGGGTTATCGAAAATATGTCTCATATGGAAGTTGAAGGAAAAAAACTTTACCCATTTGGAAAAGATGGTGGAGAAAACTTATCTAAAAAATTAAATGTACCTAAATTGGGTTCAGTACCTCTTCTTGAAAATATTACAATTTCATCAGAAGGAAGTGATTTGTTTGCATTTAAAAATGATGAAAGTTTTCAGATAATTTTAAACCTTGCCCAAGAAATTATAAAAAATCAACCAAAGAAAAAACCAATAGATTTAAAGGTTAACTAAATAAGTTGCCAGACTAAGTATTCCCATAAACAAACAGTATTTGGCAAATATTTGCAACTTAGAATTCACTGTAAAGTTGATCAAAATTTTTATTGCCAGAAGTCCTGATATAAATGCAACTACAACTGGTAATAGAAAACTG
>CBFHGZ010000007.1:2497-4816 GCA_965655535.1 Candidatus Actinomarina sp. | reverse complement strand
AATTCACTGTAAAGTTGATCAAAATTTTTATTGCCAGAAGTCCTGATATAAATGCAACTACAACTGGTAATAGAAAACTAGTTTCAATTTGATTATCACTTTGTAGAAAAGTTAAAAGCCAAGCACCAAAAATTGTAGGTATTCCAAGCAAAAGTGAGAAAAATATAGCTTCAGTTTTTTTTACTTTCAGACTTATAGCTGTCGCTAAAGTAATTCCAGATCTAGATATACCTGGGAGCAATGCTAAGCTCTGAGCTAATCCAATGTAAAGAGCATTTTTTAGTGTTAGATCGGATAAAGTTTTTTGTCCTTCATCAAATTTTTCAATGAAAATTAAAATTGAAGCAAGAAAACAATATGAGACAAAAGTGATAATCAAAATGAAGTTACTGCTATCGATAAGTTCTTCAATTGGAAGTAGTAGACCTACAGCTGCAGCTGGCAACACTCCTACAATGATTAACTGAGTTATTTTAAGCAATTCTTTTATATCTTTAAAATAATTAAAAATTTCTTTGTAGTAAAAAACAACAATTGAAAAAAGTGTTCCTAAATGTAAGAAAGCAATCTCATATGTATTTAATGAATTGTTAAATAAATTTGAAAAAACTACTAAGTGACCACTAGAAGAAACAGGTAAGAATTCTGTAATTCCTTGTATGATTCCTAATAATATATTTTCCATGTCAGTTTATTGTTGAAAAATGCCAGCCTTCACAGCTAGAGCATCTATAGATTCTGAATTTTTTATTGTGCTCATCTTGAACAAAGAGTCTCTCTTTTCTTGCTTCAATTTCACTATCGAATCGTCTTTTGTTATAACAGTTACTCAACAAATTCCTTTATTTTATTACTTAAATTATAAATTCAATTCACTTAGACATTAAGATTATTTTTAAAAGTGTTTTATTTATGAATTATTTTTTATTAATTTTGTTTTACTTAATAGGGTCTATAAATTTTGCATATATAGTTTCAAAGTTTAAAAATATAGACATATCTAAATCTGGCAGTGGAAATCCTGGGACATCTAATGTCATGAGAACTATGGGTAAGAAATTTGCAGTTTTGGTTCTAATGGGAGATTTGACCAAAGGATTGTTACCTGTAGTTTTGTTTCCAAATGATCAATACTTAATTTTTTACTGTCTAGTAGCAATTATTGGTCACATTTTTCCAATATTTTATGGTTTAAATGGAGGAAAAGGAGTTGCTACATATGTTGGCGCTTACATTGGCATTACTCAATTGAATCCTTTTGATGTGAGCATTTTTGAATCAATATATTTTCAATTATTTAACATTCCCATTTTTGCCTTGGTCTATTTTTTAATAATCAAATTTTTAAGAGTTTCAGCTATAGCAAGTTTGATAACCGTTGGCTTGACTTCAATATTGTTATTAATAAATATTAATTTGTTAGAGTTTAGAGCAGCTATTGTCATTGTTAATATCCTTATTTTGGTTAAGCATTCTGAGAATTTAAAAAGACTTGTTAATGGTGAGGAAAATAAATTCTAGAACCTGAAAAATGTAATTAAATAAGTTATCATTAATTAACGGAAAGTAAGGAACAGGGCATGAGTTCAACGCTTATCTTAATATCTTTAATGTTAGCGCTATCAGTTGCGGTTATTTTTCCTGAATTTCAATACTCTTCCAATTCAAAACAAAACTTAGTTAGAGAATATGAGTTTATGGTGAACAAGCAAAGAAAAGGATTTCTAATTATTGGACTAGGTGCAATTTCAACATTTTTTGTTTCAATTCAGCTTTTGTCAGTTCCTCTTTTTATAACACATCTTTTGTTAGATATAGTTTTTGGAGTTTATGTATATACTGCTTTTCAAGTAAGAGCTAACTCAGTCCAGAGAAGGCTTATTGAAACAAGCAATACAACAACAGATAGTATCGAACCTGAAGAGTATTTAAAGCAAGCTGTATAGTTGTCAGAAGAAAAAAATTTAACTAATTTAAATAATGCTTTCTCGGCTTTGAATAAAGTTAGGGAAGAATCTTTATCTATATCAAGAGAAATCGTTCAATATTGCTCGAAAAGTATAAGGAGTGTTCATAGAAATAGTTTTGACGATGCTGCAAAACATATAGCTGATGCTTCACAGAAGTTAGATACACTTAAAAATTTAATTAAAAATGTATCTGAAATCAGTTATGCAGGTTACGTTTTAGATGCTGAAAGGGAATATGTCGAAGCTGTATTGTTTTATAAATTTGAAAAAAATAACATACTTGAACCTTATGAAAACTTTGATGTCCATCCTTCAAGCTACATTCAAGGAATTGGTGACACTATAGGCG
>CBFHGZ010000007.1:0-2399 GCA_965655535.1 Candidatus Actinomarina sp. | reverse complement strand
TATTTCCAAAATTGATAAATTCAAAAATTGTTTCTACCTATACATTTGAATCAAGATTTCAAGGTGGACCTGGCTTAGTTCATGGTGGCATTTTATCTGCAGCTCTTGACGATTTAATGGGTTACGCATGTGTTATACACGACAGATCATGTGTTACTGCTAAGTTAGAAGTAAATTATATTTCACCCGTTCCCGTTGAAGAAGAGTTTGAATTAGAAGCTTGGGTTACAAAAATTGAAGGTAAGAAACTTTATTTAGAGTCGTCAATTTCAAGTAATCAAAATATTCATATTGAAGGTAGTGGTTTATTTATTGACTTAGGAAACTATCCAGGGCAATTATATAAAGAGAATAAAAATTATCCTTAATCTAAATTTTTGACATTAAAAAGTGACTCATTGACTGTATTGAAATCATTGGGTTTACACCTGAACACCTTGGAAATGTTGAGGCGTCAACAATGTAAACATTATTTAATCCATGAACTTTTCCATTCAAATCGACAACTCCTTCATTTGGATCGGGATGAATTCTAGCAGTACCCATTTGATGTGCTGAGCCAAGCAACATTCTGTATGGTTCATTTTTAATATTATTTATTTTATTTATGAATTCTTCTATATTTTCTCCAGAAGATTTCTTCCAATGTAATGTTGGTATTGCAGCAACCATAATTTCTTCAGCATTTGCTAAATAGTTAGCTTTTACTAAATTAACTATTCCATGTATCAAGTTTTCATGATCAAAATCATTCAAAGTATAATTCCAAAGATGTTGTGGATTTTTATCAATGATGTTTCCTGAACTTGTATCAGACGTTAAAACTATACTTCCTGACCAATTGTTATAACTTTCAATAAAGTCCTTGTAATTGTCTTTGTTATTAGGAAAAAAAGGAAAGAATAAGCTTGGATGCATAGGTAATCCCTCTAGGAGATAACCATAGTTATCTTTTCTAAAAAGATTATCGTCAGAATATATACCTTGCATACTTCCACTCCAAGGGTTTTGAGGATCTTTAAACTTTCCTGCAACACCAGAAACAGGATGTAGTTTTAAGTGATTACCTAAATTTTTATTTTTGTAACCACTATTTAGTAATATTTTTGGTGTATTTAGCGAACCTGCAGATAATATGACTTTATCAACTGAAACCTTAAATTTATTTTTATTAGTTTCAATATTTAGATGCGTTGCAGTCCCATTTTTAATGTCCATACTTTTTACTAAAGTGTTGCTAAATACATTCTCAGAGTTAAATTTATCTTCTGGAAACCAAGTTTTATATGAAGAATTTATGCTTTCATCAAAATGACCAAATGTACTAAATCCATTTTCACTACAGTCAGCATTCTTTGTGTTTCTAGGGATTAATTTGTAACTTAAATTATTTTTATCTAAACCTTCAGCGAACTTCAATTCTTTGTCGGGAATTTGATTATTTTCTTCAGAAACATTTAAATTTTTACAAACATATTCAATACTTTCTTTAAAGTTATTTGAATTAAAGTAATTTTGTTGGCCTGTAAGAATATCCCACTCTGTAAGTATTTTTTCAGGAGTTCTTAATGAGGTTGTCCAATTTATACTTGTACCTCCTCCAATTCCCATTCCTGCTAATAAAAGAACTTTGTAACCACGAGTTTGCTGTATTGCATAAGTTTCGTAAAAATTATGATATCCAAAA
This sequence comes from Candidatus Actinomarina sp., assembly GCA_965655535.1. Classification (GTDB taxonomy): domain Bacteria; phylum Actinomycetota; class Acidimicrobiia; order Actinomarinales; family Actinomarinaceae; genus Actinomarina. The sequence continues at coordinate 712 of CBFHGZ010000007.1, read as the reverse complement.
GTCTCGTTATTTACAGTTCCATTGGCATAGTTACCTTTTTCAAAAATTCCAACATTATATTTTTGATTTAAAATATTTGCAGCAATACCTCCACCTGACCCACTACCGATAACAGCAACTTCAAGATGTTTAGGTATTTGGTTTACCTTATTTTTAATACTTGTATTTTTATGGATTGGATAATCGAAATATTTATAGACAGAACCTTCTCCGCCAATTGATCGAGCAGTGCTTAGTCCTAATAAAGAAGTAATTCCAGTTCCTAGCTTTCTGAGTTGTGTCAAGTTTGATTGTTGTAATTTGTAAAAAAAGCTGTGAATATCACTATCTTTCAAAAAAATTTTTCTAAGGTTTATTGAAAACATAACAAGAAATATTTTTAGTTGAAAAATTTCAGATCTATCAGGGTATTTCTCCATTATGAAATTAAAGTAACTTTCTGAATTTTCAATTTCATTTTCATCAAAATTTGGATAGAAGCTGCTAAAAATCAATTTAAACGACTTAGAAATCTTTTTATTCATACTATTTATTGTACTAATTCCAATTAAGGTTGGAATTTTGTATTTCAATTTCTAGTATTTATGCACTTTACAAAGTTGAGATATGAAGTATTTAGTTAATTATAATTTGCCTATGGCTGATAAAGATAATACTTTTTCCACAAATCAGATAAGAAAAATTTCACAATGTCATAGTTCTTTAGGAAAAA
>CBFHGZ010000006.1:27493-29545 GCA_965655535.1 Candidatus Actinomarina sp. | reverse complement strand
TGAAATAAACGAAAAATACAATCGACAAAATTTTAAACAAAAATTAAATAAATCAGGCAACATATACTATTACGAGTTTTATTCATATGAAAATGCATTAAGTTTTGCGATAGAGAATATTGAAAAAATATCTTTATTGTCACCGCAAGTCTTAATCAAAGATTTAGACAAAAGAAAACAATTTATAACTACTAATATTTTCTCATGAGTTTTATAGAGCTTTCAATAATACTTTTAATATCTTTAGGAATACTTGATAAAGATAAATTAATGAAAGTTTATAAATTTTTAACTTCAAATAAACAATCAACTGAAATTATTGGTGACAAATCTATTAATGAAAAATGGGTATGGATTGAGGAAGAATAGTGAGTAAAAAAAAGTTCTTTGATCACTTTAAGGAGTTAAATTCAAGAATTTTTCTCTCATTTTTAAATTTAATATTCTTTTTTGTTTTTATATATTTCAATTATTCATCAGTATATGACATTTTGATTCAGCCTTTAATACAGGCAGGTTACTCGGAATCAGATTTGTTTGCATTTACAATATATGAGGGATTTCAAGTAAAACTAATTAATTCTTTATATGTTTCTTTAATTTCCTCTCTACCAATAAATCTCATTATTTTAGGTTATTTTTTCCAACCAGCAATAGAAAATTTATCAAGGTTAAAATTTCTAATTTTCATAATAATTTCCATAACCCTTTTTTATGTTGGTTTATTAATTGCTTATGAGTTAATCCCACATGCAATAAAGTTTTTTCTTTCGTTTAATGAATCAGATTTCATACTTAGAACACAGAACTACTTTCAATTAATATTTCGAATAGCTCTTTTATTTGGAGTGACTTTTGAAATACCATTAGTTATTTATTTCTTATTAAATCGGGGAATAATTGACATAACAAAAATAAAAAAACTAAGAAAAGAAATATTTTTGGTTATTTTGATATTTTCAGCAATAATTACACCAACTGGTGATCCGGTCAGTTTGTTTGCGTTAACAATTCCTTTATATTTATTTATTGAATTTGTTATTTTTTTGAATTTTAAATCTAAAAATAATGAAACTTGATAATTTTCAAACTGAAGCTATCAATGACATAAAGTCGAACAGTAATGTTTTAGTTGTTGCCCCTACAGGGTCAGGCAAAACGCTAATAGCTGAAAGAAGCATTGATTATTATTTAGATTTAAACAAATCTATTTTTTATACGACACCAATAAAAGCGCTTTCTAATCAGAAATATAATGATTTTAAAACAATGGGATATGATGTTGGTTTATTAACTGGAGATCGAAATATAAATCAAAATTCTCAATTAATTGTAGCTACTACTGAGATTTTAAGAAATATGATATTTGCTGACGATGAAAGGCTAAATAATGTTGGATTGATTGTTCTTGATGAGGTGCATTATTTAGCTGACAAAGAGCGAGGAACAACTTGGGAAGAAGTTCTCATTCATGCTAATAATAAAATTAAATTTTTATGCTTATCTGCAACAATTGAAAATAAGAATGAATTTTTAGAATGGATAGTTTCCATAAGAGGAACAACTTCTCTCGTCCATTCTAAAAAAAGACCTGTGCCTTTAAAAACTTCATTAATTTCAAAATCTCACATAAGTAACAATTTAATTTTTATGGATTCTGAAAAAAATGATACAAATAAAATTTTTAAAAGTGCAAATAGAAGAAGATCTTTTATAAAACCAAAATTAAATGAAATAATTTCTTATATATCAAAGAACAATTTAGAACCATTAATAATTTTTTATTTTTCAAGAGAGAAAACTGAAAGCAATGCTAGGTCACTTACATCAAATAGCACTGTATCAAAAGAGAAAGGTTATATTAAACAAAAATTTGATGAGGTTTTTTCTGATCTATCAAACGAAGAAAAAGATTTGTTAAACCTAGATGAGCAGCTTTGGATGTGGACTAGGGGAATTGGGTATCATCACGCTGGATTGGCACCTATAGTTAAAGAGTTCATTGAATATTTGTTTATAAATAAATATATTAAATATCTTTTTGCAACAGAG
>CBFHGZ010000006.1:26559-27485 GCA_965655535.1 Candidatus Actinomarina sp. | reverse complement strand
TGGATTGGCACCTATAGTTAAAGAGTTCATTGAATATTTGTTTATAAATAAATATATTAAATATCTTTTTGCAACAGAGACTTTAGCATTAGGCGTTAATTTGCCAGCTAAATCAATTCTTATTAATAATTTAAATAAATTTGATGGATTTAAAACTAGATTAATAAACAATTCTGAATTTCTTCAATTATCTGGAAGAGCTGGAAGGAGAGGGATTGATACTCAAGGATTTGCCTTTTTGAATTATGATAAAAATGTAAATTTTGAATGGTATAAAAATCTATTTAAATTGAAACCCAGTATTTTAAAATCTGCATTTTCTGTAAATTATTCATCAGTAATTAAATTAAACAATTTATATACCAAAGAAGAAGCATTGAGTTTGTTAAACAAAAGTTTTTATTCTTATCAAAATTTTTCAAACATTGAAAATTTAAAATCTACTTTTTTATCTAGATATAAAATTCTTGATGAATTGAATATTTTAAACTCTAGAGAAGGTTTTATCCTGTCAGAAACTTATCGTGACAGTTTACTGCCTGGTGTAATACTATTTAAATCAGAAGAATCAAAGAGTATAGAGTTTTATATGATGTTTATTGCTACAGGAATATCAACTGAACTGAGCGATATTGGATACAACGATGAGTTTCAAAATATTTATGCTAAGTATGAATCTATCAATGAAATGATTAATAGAGTTGAAATAAAACATAATTTAAATAAATTGTTAAAAGTAAATTATTCTTTATTTTCTTTACTAATTGAATACATGAGAACAAACAATATCGAATATGTGGTTAGCAAGTTTAATATCAATATTGGTGACTTTATAAAAATTTCAAAAGAAGTTTCCGAATTATCAAAAAAGTTATTTACTCTTTACGATGATAAAGAATTTGAAAAAATACATAAAATTTTCAATA
>CBFHGZ010000006.1:25887-26339 GCA_965655535.1 Candidatus Actinomarina sp. | reverse complement strand
GGTTCGTTAAATGCTCTTGTTAATACTTTATTTAAAAATGAAATCGCTTTACCAAGCATAAGCTGTCTACCTGCAGGTAGTGGATCTGATTTTATAAGAATATTTGGATTGCCTCAAAAATTCGAGGAAAATATTTCAAGATTAAATAATGAAAATTATTACGAAATTGATGTTGGTGTAGTTAAAAACGAAAATCAACAAAAGTATTTTTTAAATGTTTTGAATATAGGTTTCTTAGCATCGACTGTAAATCTGAGTGAAAAGTTGCCAAATTTTTTTAAACGATTTAAATATCCTCTGAGTTTTTGGTTAAAACTTTTACCTCATAAACCAACTGAAGTTATTTTGGATACAAATAGGTATAACTTTACTGAAAGAACATTTAATATTTGTATTTGTAATGGACAGTTTTTTGGTGGCGGTTGGAATATTTCACCTAAATCAAGCCTTCA
>CBFHGZ010000006.1:23469-25373 GCA_965655535.1 Candidatus Actinomarina sp. | reverse complement strand
GAAGATATTAAAGAAGATGAATTTACTTGTTCTGTGTGTTTTCTAGTATTGTTAAATACTCAACTAGCAAAACCTAGGTCAAAAGTTTGCTATGACTGTGCTTAAGCACAAAGATTTTAATAAAGAATTTTTACTACATAAAAACACTGAACCTTCAGCAAGATTAGTAAATAATTTTTTTGATGAGTTATCTAATATAGATGAGTCTTTAATCGAGTATTATAAAAAATTAACATTCAATGAATCAGTTTCGTTTGTTCTTGAGTGTGAAAATGAAATGATTGGTTATGCGAGGTTAGTTGAAAATCATAATTATTTTTTACTTTCTGAAATATTCATTATTAGAGATTTTCGCGAATTAGGTTTAGGATCTTTTATACTTTCTTCAATCAGAAATTATGTACGAGATCTAAAAATTCCATTGAGAACAGTAACTCTACCTAGCGATAGGCAAGCTAAAAACTTTTATGAAGCTAATGGAATAACGGCGAGAATTTTACTTATGGAAGAAAAGCGTGAAAAAAATCGCACTAGACCTTGACGGGACTATTTATTCTGGGAAAAAATTAATTTCTGGATCAAAAAAAGCTATTGACCTCTTATTGGAAAATAAATTTGAAATTTTCTTTACTACTAACAATAGCTCTCAAACTATAGATGAGATTTCAATCAAGTTAGAAGCACTACTTGACATTAATATTAAAAAAGGAAATGTCATTACTCCATTGGTAATGTTGTCATCATATCTTTTAACCAATAATGAAAACATATTTATTTATGGAAGTGAGAGTTTAAAAAAATATGTATTAAATTTGAATTATAATTTAACAAACTTACAAGATTCAAAAAATATAGTAATTGGACGTAAAGATTTATTAGATGAAACCTTAATTAATGAAATGATTAATAAAATTAGACAAGGTTCACTTCCCATTGCATTAAATAAAGATTTAACTTTTCCCTCTGAAGGTAAAGAGCTGCCTGGTAATGGTGCTGTAGTAAAAATATTGGAAGATGAACTTGGCATCAACATTGAAAGCTTAGGTAAACCTGATGATGTATATTCAAACTATTTTTTAGAACAAAAAATTGATATTGATTATGTTATTGGAGATAGAGTAGACACTGATGTATTGTTTGGTAATAAAATAAATGCAATTTCAATTCTTGTAAAAAGTGGTATTAATAATTTTCTTCCTGAAACTTTAGCTAATAGGGTAGAGGATAATTTGTTAGAGGCGGTAACGTCTATAGTTGAACAATCTTAAAATTAAATATCCAAATACAAACCCTCCTAAATGTGCTTCCCATGATATGTTTTGTGTTCCAAAAGATAAAAAAACTTGTGAGACAAACCAAAATATCATGAAATATTTAGCTTTTATAGTTGTTGGGAATAAGAAGCCTAATGGAACTAAAACAAGTAGTTTTGCATTTGGAAATAAATAAACATACGCACCCATCAAACCAGATACAATTCCAGAAGCGCCAACTATAGGTGTTATGCTGTTTAAATTTAAAATAGTGTGTGAAAATACACTAAAAAATGCTGTTGAAATTAAGAATGTAATAAACATAAATTTGCCTAATTTATCTTCTACATTGTTTCCAAATATCCAAAAACTCCAGAGGTTTCCAATTAAATGTACAAAATTTGCATGCAACAAATTACTGACTATAACACTGAAATACAAGTTCTTGTTTTGAAAAATATATTCATTGCTAACAATTTTGCAATCATTGTAATAAAACTGTAATTCAGAAAGAGGACTCATATTATTGAGTTCGCAAGGTATTGATGCATACTGATAAAAGAAGTTAAAAAGTGAGTTTATATCTTTTGGTTGTATCAAAAAATAGATTAAGACAGCTAAAACCATAAAAATTCTTGAAACTACTGGGGT
>CBFHGZ010000006.1:13332-23370 GCA_965655535.1 Candidatus Actinomarina sp. | reverse complement strand
GTTTCTTGCAGGATTAATATCGGAAATAGGTATCATTCAATGAACATTATATAATGTATTTATGTCAAAAATAGCCGTAGTAACATCTAAAAAATATAAATCTTCAAGTACTTTTAAGAAATTTATTAGTCTTTTAGAAACTTCAAAGAAAGACTTTAAAGTTTATTTTCTAAATGAAATTGATAGCCAGATATATACAGATATGAAATTGAAATTAGTAGTAGGGATAGGCGGAGATGGTACTGCATTAAAGGCAATGAAGTTGGGTTGGCTAACAAATAGTGCTGTTGTTAACTTGGGTTCTGGAAGAATAGGTTATTTAGTAAATAAAATTGATCAATTAAATTTAAATGAAATTATTGAACTAAAAACATCTGAATTCAAATCTAGAAAACCAATAATTCAAAATAATGATATGAAAAATCCATCTTTCAATGAAGTAGTGATAATTAAAAATGCACCAACAAATTTATTAGATTTAGAAATATTAACTTCCAAACAAGAAGTTAAGTTAAGAGCTGATGGGATAATAATTTCAACATCAATGGGTTCTACAGCTTACAATTACTCTGCTGGGGGTCCAATAGTTCAGACTAGTAATGAAGTTGTAATCTTGACGCCAATATCTCCATTTACTAAATTTCCTAGATCTATTGTTCTAGATGGAGAAGCTAAATTGAAAGTCAAAATAAAAAAAGATCAAGATGTCTCAATACAATTTGATGGAGTTGAAAGCTTTAATGAAACCCTTAAAGAAAATGCTGAATTTAATTATGAATTGTCATCAAAAAAATTAAAACTATTGAATGAAAAAGATGAGCCTAAGCTAACAAATTTTTTAAATCAAATATTAAGATAACTCTTCAATTTAATATTTTTCATGTTATTATTTTCACGTGACCAAATACATATTCGTCACCGGTGGTGTAGTCTCTGGTCTTGGCAAAGGGATTACTTCAGCGTCTCTTGGAAACTTACTCAAAGCTAGAAATCTTACTGTTGTAAATCAGAAATTAGATCCATATATAAATGTTGATCCTGATACGATGAATCCTTTTCAACACGGAGAGGTTTTTGTTACGGAAGATGGCGCAACAACTGATTTAGATTTAGGTCATTATGAAAGATTTACTGGTGTCAATTTAAAACGTGATGCCAATGTTACTACTGGCAGTATTTATAGAAAAGTTATTGAACGTGAAAGAAAAGGAAGTTACTTAGGGGATACAGTTCAGGTTATTCCTCATATCACTGATGAAATCAAAAGAAGAATCAAAGGCATCTCTAATGATGTAGACGTTCAAATAACTGAAATTGGTGGAACTGTTGGTGATATTGAAATCTTACCTTTTTTAGAAGCTGCACGTCAGATTCGAAAAGAATTTGGTCAAGAAAATGTTATGTTTGTTCATGTCACGCTGGTTCCTTATATTGGTCCAAGTACTGAATTAAAAACTAAACCTACTCAACATTCTGTATCTATGTTAAGGAGTTATGGAATCAGTCCTGACCTAATAGTCCTAAGGACAGATAGAGATCTAGGTCAAGAAATTAAGAATAAAGTTTCATTATTTTGTGATGTTGATATATCGAATGTAATTGAAGCACCTGATTTAAGTGATATTTATGATGTTCCAATAAAAATGTTTGAAGAAGGCTTAGATGAAGCTGTCGATAAAAGGCTAAATCTTCAAACTTCACCTCCAGATTTAAGTAAATGGAAATCAATGATGGATTTAAAAAAAGATATAACAAAGAATATTCGTATAGGAATTCTAGGTAAATATTTTGGATTACCAGATAGTTATATGTCAGTTGTAGAGGCACTAAGGCATTCATGTTTACAACAGAAGTTAAGCTTAGACTTAGTTTGGCTAGACGCTGACAACTATGAGTTGGAAGAACTTAGCTCATTAAATGGAGTAATTATTCCAGGTGGGTTTGGATATAGGGGAATTGAGGGAAAAATTGAGGCTATAAAATATATACGTGAAAATAAAATTCCTTTCCTCGGCATTTGCCTAGGTTTACAGTGTGCAGTTATTGAATTTGCTAGAAATGTTTGTAATATCAAAGATGCTAATTCGTCAGAATTTTCACAGAGCTCTAAAAATTTAGTAATCGATTTATTACCTGATCAAAACCTTGAAAAAGATGATGTAGGAGCATCTATGAGGCTAGGTACTTTTCCATGTAAAATACAAAGTGGTTCCGTTTCTAAATCAATTTATAAAGATGAAGTGATTTATGAAAGACATAGACATAGATATGAAGTTAATAATAAATACAGAGATCAACTTGCTGAGGGAGGTTTAGTATTTAGTGGCTTATCACCAGATAACAATTTAGTTGAAATGATAGAATTAAGTGACCATCCGTATTTTGTAGCTTCACAATTTCATCCAGAGTTTAAATCAAGACCTTGGGAGCCTGCGCCTATGTTTTATTCATTTGTGGAAGCTGCTGCTAAAGTAGAAAATTCTGAAGTACCTTTGAAAAATGAGCAAACAGTCTCAGATTGAAGAATTAGTAGATTCTTTTTTAAATTATTTATTCATACAAAAAGGATTGTCTCAAAATACAATTAGCTCATACAAACATGATTTGAAGAAATTTGTAGATGCTAATAAAGCTCTTGATATTAAAGGTGCAGATTTTGATAGCTTTTTACACGATATTAACACACTAGAGTTATCACCTAAAAGCAAGCAAAGATTAATCTCTACCCTTAAACAATTCCATATTTATTTATCTCAATTATCAGTCATAGACCATGAGTTTCCCAAAGGTGTCAGAATTAAACTCGGGTCTTCCTTACCTAGAGTCTTATCAACAAATGAAGTTAATAGTTTTATTAACTTTTATGACCATTCAAATTTTTTAAATTCAAGAAATAAAACAATATTAGATTTCTTATATTCTGCTGGAACAAGAGTTTCTGAGTTATGTAGCGTAGAATTATCTGATATTGATTTAGATGATAATTTTGTTCAACTAAAAGGCAAAGGAAGTAAATATAGGATAGTTCCTATAGGTTCTTTATTGAGGCAAAATTTAACTGAATATTTAATTTATAGGAATAATTTAAAACCAATAAATTCGTTTCTATTTTTATCTAAATCTCATAAACAAATGGAACGCACAGCGGTGTTTAGATTAATAAAAAAAACTACAAGTAATTTAGGATTAGATTCTGATATTCATCCTCATACTTTTAGACATAGTGCAGCAACCCATATGCTGGAAGGTGGGTGCGATTTAAGAACTGTACAAGAGTTTTTAGGACATAGTTCAGTTTCTACAACACAAATATATACTAAAATTACGAAGGAGTTTTTAGAAGAAGCGTTTATTGAAAGCCATCCTAGATCATGAAAGAAATGTATTTAAAAAGCATACGAGCAATTAGATTTTTATTTTATAGACATTTAAATATAAACGAACAGTTAGAAATAGCAAATGTCCTAGAAAACGAAAATTATTTAAATTTATTTTGGAAACTTAATCAAGCTGACAGACAGCATTCTTTTGAGGTTCTTAATAGAACTAAAAAATTTTCAAATGAACAAAACCTTTTAAAATTATCTCTTTTTCATGATATTGGGAAGTTAAAATATGAATTTAGTTGGTTGTTTAGAATATTTACGGAATTAAAAATATTGAAAACTAAGAAGTCGTTAGATTACATAAATCATGAAGAAATTGGGTACGAGATAATAATGAAAAAACTAAATGAACCAAAATTTACAGATTTTTACAAAGATAATCTTCTTCATCAAAAAAATGAAATCTTGGATATAACTGATTTTTAATGGAAACATCTAAGTTAATCGAAAATTTAAATTCCTTGTTAGTTAAATATTCAGACAATAAATCACAAATTGAAGAAAATTTGTATGAATTGTTTAAGACTTTTGAATTAAATAATGAAAATCAAGATTATGATTTGTTTTCTGAACTTGTCCTTTTAGCTGCCTCTTTGTATGAACTTAAAGCTAGAAATATGTTACCTCAAGATGAAGATATCGATTGGTTAGATGAAGTTGAGATAATTAAAGATAAAGATCTAGCTTTTGCTCGGTTACTTCAATTTAAGGCTTTTTCTGAAGTTGGATTATCTATTGCTAATAAAATCAAAATAAATGAATTTCGTCTTAATTCTTTTAAGTATTACCAAACAAATAAAATCTTCCCTAATGCTGATATAGAGCTTAAGTTAGACTTTGAGACGTTTAGAGATGTTTCTCAAGAAGTTTTTACAAGATATAAAACTATACAAGGGTTTAAACACATTGATAAAGATTTACCTGATTTACAAATATCTATAGATAATTTTTTAGAAATTATTAATAGAAGAATTAATGATTCATTTGAAAATATCCTTCAAGATGTGGATTCACACCAAGAAGCAATAGCTTTATTTCTGGCATTGTTAGAAACTATTAGGTGGGGTTTTGTTACAGCTTATCAAGAAGGAGAAAGTATAAAGGTGAGTAAAAATAATGAATATTAAAAAAATAATAACTGCAATTTTGTTAGTCTCTGATGGCCCGATGCAGCATTCATATTTTCAAGAAACTTTTGATATCGGTCATGATGAACTGCTAAATGTATATAGCGAAATCAATAATGATTTGGAAAAATTAAATTTTGGCTTTGAAATAGTTGTAAACAAATCCAGTGCTGACTTTGTAACTGTTGAAAGTTTAAAAAATGAATTAACAAAATTTAAACCGCCATCAGTACTCAGAGGTCTTTCAACTCCATCATTAGAGACTCTTTCTATAGTTGCGTATGAACAGCCGGTTACAAAATTAAAAATAAATGAAATAAGAGGTGTTGAATCTGAGTCGTCAATAAAGACTTTAGAATCAAGGGGATTAATAGAAAAATCAGGAATAATGGACATTCCAGGATCTCCACATTTATATGTAACAACAAATATGTTTCTAAATAAATTAGGAATCGGTTCTTTATCTGATTTGCCATTAATTGGTGATTATTTTTCTAGCACTGAAGAAGAATAAATTGAGAATAAATAAATTTATAGCCTTACATTTTCCTACATCAAGACGTAAAGCAGACCAGTTAATTGCAGAAGGAAAGGTATTGGTAAATAACAAAATTGCACAATTAGGAGTAGAAGTAAATCCTTCTGACAAAATTTATGTAGATGGCAAACTATTAAAACACAATATTATTCACGAGTATTATCTTTTTAACAAACCAAAAGGTTATATATGCTCTCATAAAAAACAAGGTGATGGAAAGACTATATTTGAGTTAGTTCAAAAAGATTATCTTAAATTTGGTGGCAGGCTTGATAAGGATTCCGAAGGGTTGATGATACTAAGTACAGATGGTGACTGGCTTAACCAAATATTTAGTCCTAAAAGCAAAATTGAAAAAAAATATATTGTAAAAATAAATAAACCATTGCAATCATTGTCAAAATTTAGAAAAAAAATAACATTTAAAGGGGAGAGGCTTAGCTTGAGTACAATATCTAGAATTAATGATTTTACATTTGAGGTCTCTTTAAATTCTGGTAAAAACCATGAAATTAGAAATATTTTTTATTCAAATGGCTTTAATGTTGTTGGGTTAAAAAGAGTATCAATTGGTAATTATCAGCTTAAATCAATATCTAAAGGTAATTTAATTAAAATAACCATATGAAAAAGATTTTAATAACAATTGATGGTCCATCAGGTTCTGGAAAATCAACTGTAGGACGAGCACTAGCTCAAGATTTAAACATTGAATTCTTTTCTTCAGGTTCTTTATACAGAGCAATAGCTTATTATTTAAAAAATAAAGTAAGAGTAATTGATTTAATTTCACTAGACTCTTTAGATCCTTTAATTATAAAAATAAATGAACAAATTATTTATGAAGACAATCTATATTCTAAAGAGGTAAACCAAGCAAGTTCTCAAATAGCTCAACAAATTGAAATCAGAAATATAGTTTCAAATGCTTTATCAAATATTTACGAGAATTCAATAAATGGATTAGTAATAGAGGGTCGAGATATGGGCTCAGTTGTTTTTCCAAATGCAAATCTTAAGATATATTTAGATGCTAGCCAAGAAACAAGAGGGCAGAGACGACAAAAACAAACCAGTGACGAATCTTTAACAGATCTTATAAGTCGCGATGAAAGAGATAAAAATAGAGAGCATTCGCCATTAGTTATTCCAAAAGATTCTTTTGTGATTCTTAATGAAGAAATATCTATTGAAAAGATTATAAGCGATATTAAAGAGAAGCTAAAGACTCAGTAGCTGTCCAGTTCCTATCATTTTTAATTCCAAAATTAGCAACAGGATTTTTTTCAGATTTATTTAAAAGTGATAAAAATTCGGATATATTTGATATATTTTTTCTAAGTTGATTTGGTAAAGGGAAGTATTCTTCTTCATCTTTAAATTCAAAATCTATTAGGTCTTTAGGATTAAGTTTTTTAATAATATCATAAACTAAATGGTCAGGCGCAGAAGCACCAGCAGTAATAGCGATATTATTAGTTAGCTCAATATTATCAATATCATCAGGATTTTCGACCCTCATTGCTTTTACATCATTATTCTCTACCATTTTTACAAGTGCGTTTGTATTACTTGAGTTTTCAGAACCTACTACTAAGACCATTTCTACATCACTTAAAACTTCTAAAACCGCTTCTTGTCTATTAGTTGTCGCATAACAAAGATCACTTTTTCTTGGAAGTTCGAGTTCTTGGTATTCATCTTTTGCAAAATTCATAATTGGTTCCCATTCTGAAATTGCTAAAGTAGTCTGCGCAAGCAAAGCGGCTTTACTATCTAAATCTAAATTTTTTAAATCATCTACATTCTCAACTAAATGCATATTATTTGGTGACACACCTAAAGCTCCTATCGCTTCATCATGTCCTTTATGTCCTACATAGATTACAGGTATGTTTCTGTCTGAAAACTTTTTAGCTTCATGATGGACTTTTGTCACTAATGGGCAGACCGAATTAATAGTTATAGAAGATTTACTTTGAAATTTTTGTTCGATTTTAGGTGCAGTGCCATGTGCAGACAGCATAACAACAGCATCCTGTGGAATTTCATCTGGGCTTTCGACAAAAATTACATTTTTACTTTGAAATGCGTTAACGATCCATTTGTTATGAACAATTTCATGGTAACAATATATAGTTTCATCATAAATTTTTAATAACCAGTGAAGTGCCTTAATAGCCATCTCTACTCCAGCACAAAACCCTCTTGGAGTTACCAAATATACTTTGTTTACCATTCTTTTAGATTAGCTATATTTAGAATATGAATAAAAACAAATTGCCCGAGATTGTTTTGATCGGATTACCCAATTCTGGCAAATCCACGTTAATTAATGCTTTATGTAAAAATAAAACTTCAATAATTGGTTCCGAACCTAATACAACAAGAGACAAAGTAAGTAACAAATTAGTTTTTGAAGATGGTAGAGGAGTGTTGTTATCAGATTTACCTGGATATTTAGAGCACCCAGATGAGTGGAATCTAAATTTTCAAAAAAGAATTGAGGAACATGTACAAAATGCTGACAAAATTTTATTTGTAATAGATGTAAATTCAAAAGACTTTATAAATATTGATTACATTTACAAATTTTTAAATACTAAAAATTTCTCAAAAAAAGTAATAACAGTTTTTAACAAATCTGAAAATTTATCAAGCGAAAATCTTGATCCCTTAATGTACAAATATATATTAAATCAAGAGTTTTTTATTTCTGCGTACCATAAAAAAAACCTCGAAGGATTGAGAAGTCATATATATAAAATATCTAAAAATATTCACGATGAAGATTTAACAAAAAAAATTACAATAATTGGAAGACCTAATGCTGGTAAGTCAACATTATTTAATTCTTTGTTAAACCAAAATAGATCAGTTGTTTCAGACGTTCCAGGAACTACAAGAGATAAAATAAATGAGGTATTTAATTTTGATAAGAAAGATTATTCATTAACAGATACTGCTGGTATACCTCGAACTAAACAAAAGAATCAAATAGATAGGTATTCCTCAACTGTTGCTTTAAACGAGTTAGAAAATACAGATATTGCTTTAATAGTGGTTGATAGCACTATAGGACTAACATTTGAAGATAAAAGAATATTAAAAGCATCTATAGAAAACATAGTCACGCCTATAATTGTCTTAAATAAATGGGATTTATTAGATACCGAAGAAAAAAATAATTTAAATTCAAGCATAAAAAGAGAATTAAAGCAGTACAGCTGGGTTAGTGTATTAAGACTATCAGCATTAAATAGTGCAAATATAAAACAATTATTTAAAAGTCTCAATCTTGTTGAAAATCAGTTAGAAAAAAGAATTGGAACATCTGAATTAAATACATTTGTTCGTTATTTGTGGTCACAAAAGCCACCACATCCTTTTAGAGGAAGAAGGGCAAAGTTAAAATACGTAACGCAATTTTCAACAAATCCTCCAGAGTTTTCATTTAATGTAAGTTCACAAATACCAAAAAATTATATCTCTTTTTTAGAATCTAATATTCGAAATGAATATGATATGGGTTCAATCTCATTTAAAATTAAGATTAATGCATAGTTTTGGGTTTAAATTTATAAGTTTTGCTGCAGGATTTTATGTAATTGTTCGAATATATCAAATAATTTTTTTACTTTAATTATGCAAGTAATTTATTAAATTTCTCAATAAAAGATTGAATATATAGAAATATTTTCTATTATTAATACATCCACATTTATGTGGATTTTTTGTATACAAAAAAGGAGAAAAATTGAGTAATTTCAAAGGGTCAAAATCTTGGCGTCTTATATTACTTTTCTCAGTTTTTGCACTAGTTGTTGTTGCATGTGGCGACACAGCAGAAGAAGTAGTGGAGGAAACTCCTGAAACTACTGCTGCTCCAGCAACTACAGCTGCAGAAGCTGCTGAAGAAGCACCATCAGGACCTGATGGCGTTTATAAGATGGCAATTTTCTCAGATCCACAAACACAAAATTACTGGAATTACCTTGATACTGAAACTGACGTATGGACACAATACGTAATGTCAGCACAAGCAGTTTCTTTATTCTCAATCTCATATCCTAACTATCAGTTAACAACTGGTGTAGCTTCCGAATTGGTAGAAGCATCTGTTGATAACGGTGATGGTACTTGGACTTACACAGTTCCAATGGTTGAAGGATTAGAGTGGAGTAATGGAGATGCAATCACTGCTAATGACATGGTATGGACATTTAATACTGTTAACGACTTAGGTCTTCTCAGCAACTGGGAAACTTATTATCGTAAAGCAGTAGGTGTTGATACAGAAGCAGAAGATTATCAACAAGGTATAGTAAGTCTCGTTGCTTTAGATGACTACACTGTCGAAATCACATTGAACTTCGACGCTGGTCTATCTGCATGGCAATATAGAATCGCACAATCACCTTTCTTGAATGAAACATATTGGTCACAATTTGCTTCTGACAGAGAGACATTGTTAGCAGCTTCTGGTGCAGACGCACCTGTAGCAGGTGCATTTGTTTACGACAAAGTCGAACAAGGTGCTTTCTACACATGGAATTATGATGCTGACACAATGTGGTTTGGTGGAGAAACAACTATCTATAAGAGTGGTACAACATATGTAGTTGATAATGGTAAAGCACCAGCATTAGACCAATCATTTGGTGACACTACTGGTGAATCATTTTCATATACAAATGGACCTTTTGTAGGAACAGTTGAGTTCACACTATACAGCGATCAAGATGCTGCTTACTTAGCATTCCAAAACGGAGAAGTAGATTTCGTACTTAACCCACTAGGTGTTAAGAGAAATCTTTGGGAAGAACTTGGAAGAGAGCCAGGCGTAGAAACTATTGCTAACTTAGGTAATGGTATGCGTTATATGGCATTCAACACACGTGTTTTCCCTGGAAGCGAGAAATCATTTAGACAAGCAGTAGCTTGTATCTCTGATAAAGAATTCGTTTTAAATAACGTTCTTCAAGGT
>CBFHGZ010000006.1:10058-13233 GCA_965655535.1 Candidatus Actinomarina sp. | reverse complement strand
GTTGCTGTAAACATGGATGGTCAAATGCCAGAAGCATTGACTGCATGGGTTGCACCGGTAACTGGAGTTCTTGCAGATTGTGCTGGACTATCAGCTGAAGAAAGATTCAACAAATCAGTTGAAATTCTTCAAGCAGCTGGTTGGACAGCTTCTGATTGGGGTTCACATCCAGGTGGAGCAGAAAGAGCTGTTGCACCAACAGGAATTAAAGGACCTAATGGTCAAACACCACCAAGTGATATGTTGTTATATGCACCAGGTGCTGGTTATGACCCATTAAGATCAACAATGTCATTATTTATAGCTGATTGGATGCAACAGCTTGGATTTGACGTTACTGCGAGACCTACAGGTTTCAACGTTATTGTTGACCAAGTTTTCACACCAGAAAATTGTGAAGACTGGTATTTCTACATGTTAGGTTGGGGTTTGACAGCATTCCCTGATCATCCAGAATCATTTTTCGCTTCTTACAATGACACTTGTGAGGGTGGATATAACACTCCTGGATTTAACAATGCAGAATTTGACGCATTAGTTGGAGAATTCAATAAGGCAAAAACTGTTGCAGATGCAATTGCAATCTCACAACAGATGGAAGCAATATTGTTCGAAGAACTACCTTACTTGGTACTATTTAACGTACCAACACTTGAGGTATACAGAGGCAATGTAGAATTCCCATTCACTGATGTATTAGATGGATTAACAGGAACTGGTGCAGGTTATCCTACATTAGTTAAAGTTTCTAGCTAATAAAATCATTATTTAAAATGGCGGGTAATTTACCCGCCATTTTATAATCTAAAAAGGGAAAGTATGCTTGAGTACATAATCAGAAGAACATTTCAAATGACAATAGTGTTTTTCTTATTCTTGATTTTTTCATATCTTCTTTTTAACGCAATCCCCGGTAATGCTTTCTCTAATTTACTTTTAAATCCGAGCTTACCTCCAGATGCTTACGAAAAAGTGTTAGCTACTTATGGTTTGGATAAACCTCTTCTTGAAAGACTTCAATTATATATAGTTAACTTCTTTAAGGGTGATTTTGGTTATTCTTATAAACAATTTCCTAAAACTCCTCTTGAATTAATTGCTGAGCGTTTACCTAGAACTCTAATGCTTTTTTCAATAGTTAATATTATTGCTTTTTATACAGGCTTTTTTATAGGTAAAGTTCTGGCATGGAGGAGAGGTTCAAAATCTGAGACTTGGATTACTATAACTTCAGTTTTTTCATATACAGTTTTTTATCCTTGGTTTGCATTAATGATGCTGTGGGTTTTTGGATATAAATTAGGTTGGTTCCCAATAGGTAAATTTCTTTTTCCAGAAAAATGGTATGACGCACCATTTGACAGTGACATTGTGTTTTCATCAATGATCAAATTCACAATCGTTGTTACAATCATACAGTTTATTGCTTATGTTGCTTCTAGGGGTATTGAATCTTTATCACTGAGAAGAAATATTCGACTATCTAGTTTGATTGCTATCATTACTGGGAGCTATTTCTACTGGAACACTGGTCAAGCTTTAGAAAAGAAAATATATGCTGCTGACATAGCATATCATATGATTTTACCTGTTATGGTAGTAACCATTGTTGCTTTTGCAGGAACTGCGCTATTAACTAGAACCACAATGATGGAAGTTTTAAAAGAAGACTATATTCTTACTGCTAGAGCTAAAGGAATCAGTCAAAAAAGAATCCGAGACAGACATGCAGCAAGAACTGCTTTATTACCTGTTGTTACATCATTCATCTTTACTATTGTCACAATTATTGATGGATCTGTATTAACAGAACAAATATTTTCTTGGCCTGGTATGGGTCAGCTTTTACTTCAAAGCGTTCTAGAAGAAGACATACCTGTAGCTATGGCAACGTTTTCTTTTGTTGGAGTTTTTGCTTTAATTGCTCATTTAGTTGCAGATATTTCCTACTCATATTTAGACCCTAGAATAAGAATTAAATCACAAGGTTAAAAAATGGAACAATTCAACGAAAAAGAATTAAGAAAAAAACTTAGAAGAGAAGCTTTTAGAAAGAACTGGAAACTTTTCAAAGAAAGCAAATTGGGTATGATTGGTTTGTACATCGTGGTGTTCTTTTTTATACTTGCAATACTCCAGCCATTACTTTTTATAACAGGCATTTGGAACAAGGGAATATACGATCCAGTAGTTGGTTATGACTCTATAAAAGAAAATTTATTAGTAGTTGACTGTCCTAAAGCTAGTGAATATCCAACTGAAAAATATGAATCATATTTAGATTGTCCAGGAGAAGGTGAAATAAATAGAAAAACAATTTTAAATCAACCAACGTTAAAGGCTGGTGATTACTACGAAGCATTTGTACAACCTGCACCACCATCTTCGAAACATTTTTTAGGAACGGATTCACTAGGTAGAGATATCTTTTCACAAATTATGGAAGGGAGTCAGGTAGCTTTTGTCCTAGGTTTACTTAGCGCTACGCTTGGAGTTGGCATCTCTACATTACTTGGAACAATTGCTGCATTTTTTGGTGGCAGAATTGATGCTTATTTAATGAGACAATCTGACTTAATTTTAATGCTACCAACTCTACCTTTATTGTTTATCATCTCCGCTTTCGCAGAGCTTAAAGTTTGGCATCTTGCTGTTGTTTTGGGAGTTCTTGGTGGACTTGGTGGTTCTGTTATAACTATAAAGTCACAAGCTTTACAAGTGAAAGTTAAACCATTTGTTGATTCGGCAAGAGTTACTGGTGGATCTAATATGAAAATATTATTTTCTCATGTGTTACCTAATGTTGCTCCTTTAGCCCTACTATTTATGGTTTTTAGCGTAACAGGTGCAATTGCTTCAGAATCAGTTTTATCATTCCTAGGTTTATTAAATATCGATATGAGTTGGGGTATTATGATTTACATTGCTCAAACAGATGGATTTATATTTTCTGGTCTAAGGTATTGGTGGTTAATATTACCTGCTGGTTTAGCAGTTACTTTACTTGCGGGCGGATTTTACCTAGTTGGAAGAGGATTAGATGATGTATTTAACCCAAGATTGAGAAAGAGGTAATTATGTCAGAAACAGTATTAAAAGTTGATAACTTAAATATGCATTATGAAACCTCTGAAGGAAACGTAACAGCTGTAAAAGATGTAAGCTTCTCAATTAA
>CBFHGZ010000006.1:0-9960 GCA_965655535.1 Candidatus Actinomarina sp. | reverse complement strand
ACAAAGGAGAGTCTTTTGGTCTTGTCGGCGAATCAGGATGTGGAAAAACTTCAGTTGCAATGTCTCTTTTGCAATTACAGGCTGATAATGCAAAAATTTCTAGTGGCAGCATAGTTTTAGATGGACAAGATTTAGTTGGTTTATCTGAAAATGAGTTAAGAAAAGTTAGATGGGATGGAATTAGTATTGTCTTCCAAGGAGCTATGAATGCATGGAATCCTGTAGTTAAAGTAGGGGAGCAAATCAGAGAGGCTATTAGAGAACATTATCCTAATAATTCAAAACTTGAAAATACAGATAAAATTGCAAGTTTATTTGAAATGGTTGGATTAGAAAAGTCCACTATGGATAGGTTTCCACACGAACTATCTGGTGGAATGAAGCAAAGAGCTGTTATCGCTCTAGCTCTTTCATGCGATCCTAAAGTAGTTATTGCAGACGAACCAACTACTGCTCTTGATGTTGTTATTCAAGATCAGATTTTAAAGGAGATTAAAAAAGTTCAAGAATTACTTGGTTTAAGTTTAATATACATTTCACATGATATTGCTGTTATAGCTGAGATGACTGACAATATGGCTGTTATGTATGCTGGTAGAATAGTTGAAAAGGGACCTACAAATAAAATATTTTCTTCACCAAAGCATGCTTATACGAGGCTTTTACTAGAATCAACACCTTCAGTAGTTGGCGAAAAAAAGAAATTACGATCACTTGATGGTGAACCTCCAAGTTTAATTGATGATGTAGAAGGTTGTACATTTTCTCCAAGGTGTCCAGACCCAACAGAAGAATGTAAGAATTCTTCAATCCCTATGGGTTTAATTGAGGTTGAACCTGGTCATTTTGCAGACCAGTGTTGTGTTAATTGTAAGTAGGTACATTATGAGTAAAAATTTAATTGAAGTAACAAATTTAGAAAAATATTTTGAAATATCTTCAGGTATGTTTGGAAGAAATAAAGCAACAGTCAAAGCTGTTGATGGAATCTCATTCAGCATTCCTTTTGGTGAAAGTTTAGGCTTAGTAGGTCAAAGTGGTTGTGGAAAAACAACTACAGCTCGAGCTCTTTCATTACTAGATCCAAAAACTGGTGGTGATGTTAATTTTTACAATCAAGACACTGAATCTATGCAAAGTATTGATAAATTAGATGATGTAGAGTTAAAAAAATTTAGAAGAAACATACAAATGATTTTCCAAGATCCTTATGAGTCATTGAATCCAAGATGGACAATCAAGGATATAATTTTAGAACCATTGAATATTCATAATATTGGTGAATTAAAAGATAGGGAGGAGGCAGTTGTTGAAATACTTAAAACAGTAGGACTCACTCCACCCGAAAACTACCTTCCTAGATACCCACATGAACTATCAGGTGGACAAAGACAGAGAGTATCTATTGCAAGAACTCTTATTATGAAGCCTAAGTTTGTTATATGTGATGAACCTACTTCAATGTTAGATGTATCAATTCGTATTTCAATTATGGATTTAATGCTTAACCTTGCCAAAGATTTAGAAGTGTCATATCTATATATTACTCATGATCTAGCAGTTGCTAGATACATGTGTAACAGAATTGCAGTTATGTTTAACGGTAAAATTGTTGAAATAGCTGAAACAGAAGAATTACTTAAAAATCCTATTCATCCATATACAAAGCGTTTAATATCTTCAATACCTGTTCCAGATCCCACTTACGATAGGGTCGTTTATGATTTAGATTATGATGAGCTTGACTCAATAATCGCAAAGGATACTGAAAATATTGGCATGATTGATATCGGCAATGAGCATTTTGTTGCAACTCATGATGTCAAAGGTCTTCTTTGAAATTTAAAGACATCTTTTTAATACCAAATTTAGTAACTTTAACTAGATTTTTTTCTGCAATATTCCTATTTTTATATTTTTCACCTTTCGATTTCTCATCATTTTATCTTGTCTTAATAATTGCAATAATAGGTCTGTCTGATTCTCTAGATGGAATAGTTGCTAGAAAATTTAACATGGTTTCTAAATTGGGTACAATTCTAGATCCCTTTACTGATAGAGTTGTTTTTCTCTTATTAATCTTTTGGGTAAATGAATTAATGTATCCTTGGGTGTTTTATTCAATACTTTTAAGAGAAATATTTGTAATTATCGGCTCTCTTTTTATTTTAAAATCTCAGAATAGTGTAACAGTGTCAAATAAAGGTAAACTCGGTACAGTTTTTCTTTTCATCCTCATTTGTTTATTCTCTCTAAATTTATCAATACTTAATGAATTTGTTTTTTATTATTCAATATTTACAATAATATTTTATTTTTATGTTGCTTTTGAATATTTATACAATTTAATATATAAGAGTGAATAACCATACTGTACCAATTACTAATAATCCCAATGAAATTGAAGAACCCTTGTATGTTCTTTCTTTGCTAAATAATGAATTAAAGACTACTTCATGGAAACTACAGCTAGGAGACTATAGTATTGGACGCTCTAGTGAAAACCGAATAATACTTGATGACATCACTGTATCAAGAAACCACTGTATTTTGCATATTTTAAAAGATAAAGCTACTTTGATTGACTTAGATTCAACCAACGGTTTATTCGTTAATGGTGATTTAGAAGAAAAGGCTGAACTCAATTCCGGAGATCGTTTGCAAATAGGCAAGTATCAATTTTTATTAACAAAGTCTCAATAATGAATATAGGCGAAGTTGTAAAAATAATTCAAAAAGATTACCCTTCAATTACAATTTCAAGAATAAGATTTCTTGAAAAAGAAGGATTGATAAAGATACCAAGAACAAAAGGCGGAACGAGAAAATTTAACAACAAAAATATAGAAGATATTAAAAAAATTCTAGATTTGCAAGAAAAACAATTTTACTCATTAAAAGCTATAAAAAACAATCCGAATCTTCTTAATAAAAATAAAGTCAATAAACCAGTTAATATAAAAAATTATTCTTTACACAGCATGTTGAAAGTAGCAGGTATAAGCCATAAACAATTCGCTTTACTTGTTGAATATGAATTTGAGTATGAACAAGAAAATTATACTACTAATGACATAGATAGGATGAAATCGTGGGCTTACTTTTTTAATTTAGGGTTAGAACCTAAGAATTTCTCTATCATAAAATCACTTGCTGAACGTACTTCTGATTTTTTAGAATTAATAAATAGTGTAAATAATATATCTGACAATAATGATTCAGCAAAACACTTTACTAATTTAATTCGGAGTTATTCATTAAACATTTAATATTAATCATCAGTTTATTGTTTATAGTTGGTACTTCATACGCAACTGAAATAGATAATGAAGAATTTACAACAGAATTTTATCTCTCGTATGATCTTGACAATTCAAGTATTATGTATTCAAAAAATATAGATGATAGAATTTCACAAGCATCACTGACTAAACTGATGACCGCATTAATTTTATATGAATCTTTTGAAATCAACGAAAAAGTTAATATTTCTATCCCAGATACATATACATATGCAGGCAAGGTTGCATATTTGAAAGATAATGAGCTTTTGTCAGTTGAACAACTTCTAAAGCTGCTTTTAATTTATTCCGCAAACGATGCTGCTTACGCTGTTGCCAATTTAGTAAGTGAGGATGTGGATAGTTTTGTAAGTTTAATGAACACTAAAGCTAAACAGCTTGAAATGAACAATACTAAATATACAAATCCTGATGGCTTAGATGAAGATGGTCAATTCACTACGTTAAATGACCTACTTAAACTTAGTATTTATATATTAGAAAACACAAGATTATTAGCAATAACTAAAGAATCAAGTTTTACATTAGAAAGAGATAATATAAATCAAAAATATGAATCAACTAACTATATTATTGATTCAGGATTTATAGGTCTAAAAACAGGTTGGACATCAAAAGCTGGACTTACATTTATAGGTTTTAATCAAAATTCTGATAGGAATATATTAACTATTGTAAATAAATCTGTTGTAGATACCGATAGACTAAATCACTTTAATGATACAAAAATTATTTATCAATTGTCATTAGATAATTTTAAAAATTATGAAATTATTTCTATTGATTCAGATATTTACAGTAATTTAAATTACAACTCGTCATTAAGGGTTCAAAACGAGAAAAGTTTTAGCGTTTTTGGAGAGATTAATAATAAGGTTAAACTTTTTTTAAATGATTATGGACCTTCAGAAGTAGAGTTTTTATACAATAATGCAGTACATACTGTAAAAATTAAGAATACTAATCAAAGAATTTCATATAATTTCATAAGATCTAACATCATTTCTAGATTGTTTCCTTAAATTATAAAAGTCTTAAATTTTCTAAATCCTTGAATAAAATTATTTATGTAGTAAATTTAAAATATGCAGCAGGGTTATACAGGTCCAGAAGTGTGTAAAATAACTGGAATAAGTTATAGACAACTTGATCATTGGACAACATCAAATTTAGTTGAAGCTTCAATTCGTAATATAAAAGGGTCTGGATTTCATAGAATTTACTCTTTTAATGATATTGTATTAGTAAAACTTGTTAATAAATTAAGAGATGCAGGTATAAGTTTACAAAAAATTAGAATAGCTTTATCAAATGTTAAATCTATATTAGGTAAATCAAAATATATATCTGATGTCACAATATTTTCAGATGGTAGCTCAATTTATGTAGTTACTGAGAATGATCAAATGATTGATTTACTTAAAAAAGGACAAGCAGTTTTTGGTATTTCATTAGGTCCAGTACAAAACGAAACTGAAGCTGAAATATTTTCCCTTTACCCTGATAAGATATCTCAAAGTAATTAATGAAATTTGCACATAGTTCTGAAAAACTATTTGCTGACCACTTAGATTTGTACAATATCACATGGTATTACGAACCTACAAGTTTCCCATTAGAGTGGGGAAGTGGTGCGATTAAAAAAATGTTTACACCTGATTTTTTTCTACCTGATTACAATCTCTATATTGAGATAACAACCATGAACCAAAGCCTTATCACTAAAAAACAAAAAAAATATAAAAAAGTACAAAAACTTTATCCTGAGTATAGTTTTAAATTAATTAATGAAAGTATGTACGAGAATTTAATAACTGGTTCAATGTCTACTTTTGAGAAAGCTATCGCTAGCTGAAAATTTTAGCAAAGCATCAGGATCTTTGATTCCAATTAATTTACAGTTTTCTAGTTCATGATTTACAGATGTATTACTCATTAATCTATTATCTGTATTTAAAGAAATATTAAAACCCAATTCAATAAGTTGTTTTATCGGATGTTCTTCTAAATTTTTATACATATTCGTATGCAAGTTAGATGTTATACAAACTTCTAGTGGAATTTGTTTTTCAACTATATGGCTTGCTACTTTACCTAAATTTTTATTTATTAAATTTACGTCTTCAATGATTCTTACTCCATGGCCTATTCTTTTTGCCCCATTATCTAGTGCATCCTGAATAGACGCAACGCCATCACCTTCACCTGCATGAATGGTTACATTTATGTTATTTTCTTTAATTTTTTTAAATGTTTCTTTGTATTTTGATGGCATAAAACCATATTCAGGACCTGCAATGTCAAATCCTATAATTAAGTTTTTGTATTCAATAGCTAAATCAGAAACATCTATTACATTCTGAGGGTCATGTCTCATACCACATAAAATTAATCCAGATTCTATTCCGTATTCATTTTTAGCTAATTTAAATCCAGAGTTTACTGCATTAATTACATCCAGGGGAGATAGCTCATCATTTACCGAATAAAATGGTGCATATCTAGATTCATAAAAATTTATGTCATTTTTGTGCATATCAACAGCTGCTTCATAAGCAATTCTTTCTATGTTTTCAAAAGTTTGCATTAAAGCAATTGTATGTGTGAATGCTTCAAGATAATCCTCTAAAGATTTAGATTCAGATCTATTAAAAAAACTTGATACATCTTCTACTTCTAAAATTGGTTTGTAGTTGAGTGCTTTTGCTAGCTCTAAGCACGTTTCAGGCCTTAATCCGCCATCTAAATGATCATGAAGAATATGCTTATACATAACGCAACATAATATATATTATAGGACAAATACTAAATATTCTTAATTCTTTCAATGACACTCTCCTCATGGGTTAATGGTAGCCAGTGATCAGCATCGTTAACCAGCTTAATATTCACATTTTTTCCAGACTTTTTTAATCTAGATTCCATTCTACTATTAAATTTTACAGCTGTATCTAGACCACCGAATAGAAAATCGACAGGTATTTCAATTACCCTTCTCCATTCATTAGACAACATTATGTTGTTGTTTATATTTGCATACCAACTAATAGGTTGATAAAGATTGTTGTAGAAAGAATTTACCATTCTCTCTATGTCAACATTATGGATTAAATTATTATTTTTATATTTAAAAAATAAAGAATTTAATGACAAATCAGGATGTGTGATGTTATTTTTAACTAACCTGTATGAAGATCTAAAGAATTTATCTAGATTTTGGCTTAAGAATTTCGAAGAACTTTTCGGATCTTGAAATGAGGATATGTAATGATTGTTTCCCGAATAGTTTAATTCGTCGTAAATATCAGAATGTGGAAACTCAGTTCCACCACATATTGAAACTAGTTTACTGATTTTAACTTTTTGTCTTGAGACTACAGCCCAGGCAACTATAGATCCCCAGTCATGTCCAACTAAAATTGTATTTTTATCTAATCCATTTATTTGAATTAGTGTTTCAATATCATTAGATAAGTTGTCTATGTTGAACATATCTATAGTTGGGTTGTTTAATTTAGACAATGGATAACCTCTTTGTTCAACTGATGTGACTCTAAAATTCTTTTTTAATTTAGTTTTAATTTTATGCCAGAAAAATATATCAGATGGGAAACCATGAAGTAAAATTACATCACTCCCCTCTCCTTCTGTAGAATAAGTTAAATTAAAATTATTTATTTTTAACTTTTTCATTAAATTAATTTATTTTTTCTAAATATGACAATTGTTAAACATATAGCAAAAAATAACCATTGAAATGAATAGCTTAAATGGGGCGCGTCGTAAGGTTGTGTTATATCAATACATTCAATTTTCAATCCACAATTTTCAGTTAACACTAAATAGTACTCAGGTAGATTTACATTCATCTCTCTCTCTATAAATGATTTATCAATTCTAAATAAAAAATCAGATCCCACAATGTCATCTTGTCCAACCGTTTGTTCGTTATAAAATAATAATTTACCCGTATAATCTGAGTATTTTTGCTCAACAAATTGATCTATTGTCGAATCTATTGGCACCCATCCTCTATTAACTATTAAAGTATTTCCATTATCATTTTTTACTAAATTTATTAAATTATATCCACTCTGCCCATTAAGCACCCTTGATCTTAAGAACCAAGTTTTTTCTATTGCAAGTGATTCATAAATTGTAATTGTATCAAATTGTTTGTAGTTGTTTACTTCAGATAATTCAACAACGTATTTGTTACTGTTATCCAATAAACTTTCAAGATTAGATTTATCTTCTTTGTAACTATTTAACTGCCAATACGAAAGGCCCAAAAATATAAAAACTACTGTAATTCCGAAATAAAATAAGAATTTATATGGTAAACGTCTTAATTTATCCAATGTACATTACTCCTTCTTGGGTCACCATGTGCAAACAACTTATCTTCTAAACCAGTAACACACACTCCGCCAAAGTACATGTCAAATTCTTCAGTATAGGTTGCATTCGTAGATGGTAATTGTAAACCTAACTCAGCCCTCACATTACCATCTTGATTAACGTGGTATCTTGGCATATTTATAGATTGACTCCAATTTTTGTTTGAAATATAATTTCTTAACACTTGAGCAATAGCAGAGCTTATTCTGTCAGCTCCAGGAGATCCTACAGTAAAAATACCACTTTCGTTAGTAACGATTATTGGACTCATGTTTGAAATTAACCTCTCTCCTTTGGTGTCCCCAAGAAAACCTTGAGGATTAAGCTCTATTTCACCTAATGAATTATTTAAATACATACCTGTATTTTTACACAATACTCCAGAACCGTAACCACTTGAAAATGTTAGAGAAAAATGATTATTTTTACTATCTGAAGTGCCAATTTGTATTGTAGAGGGTGAAGAAAAGACATTATTTATTTCTTTTTTTACAAAATCTTCTCTATCTCCAAAAAATTCATAGTTATTTTTTCGAGTATTATAAAGATCCGCTAATAATTGAACCTTATTATCAGTGTTTAAATTTAACACTTCAAGGTATTTCAACACCATTAACGATCCAATTGATGGACCTGCGTGTCCGACTATATTTAAATCTTTATAGCTTAAATTAAATTTTGAATCTTTAATCATTTTGTAGTTTTCAAGATCATCTTTAACTACATGTCCACCTTCATTCTTAATAGTTTCAATTAAAGAATTTGCTATATCTCCATAATAGAAGTCTTGAAAACCTTCTTTAGTAAACTGTGTTAACGTATCACTTAATTTATCTAATCTAACTACCCCATCGTCTAAATTGTTTTTCAATTCACTAAGTACTTTTGAAGAATATTTATGCCACATAAACATTGGTTCAAGTGAGTGTTTAAAGTAGTCTTTTGTTGGTTGTGCTAATTTAAATCCTTCTTTTGAAATCTTAATTGGGTATTCAATTAAATTTTTTAATGGTATTGTTGCATAATTTTCATACAAAAATTGTAGTATTTTATAGATTCCAGGAACAGCAAAAGTATTTCCACCCTTACAGGTCTCTACATATCCACCATAGGTCATAGTTATTTTATGTTGTTCTTTGTCTTCTCCATTAAAGTTTTTTGGAGCTACAAAGTAAGCATCTATTGTATGCGAGCTATCCGAACCTCCATCATAATAAGTAAGCAGCCCTGATGATGTAGGGGCTACAACACCTAGGTCTGTTACCATTGACGTAATTGCACTAGTAATTAAAATATCAGCAGCATTTGGTGATAGATCAGAAATAGATTCTGCAGCTTTCATACTATATTCTGATGTACTTGCTAAAGAAACTTTCATTTAAATATTGTAGTTTATTAAACCCATATGAGAAAATGCTATATATGAAACAAGATATTAAAAAATATGAACATGGTATTTACCAAATAGATGTTTTTATGGAAAACAAGCCTGGAAGAATGTCTTGCTATTATATTGAGTCATCAAATCCAATACTAGTTGAAGTTGGGCCTTCCAATTCATTTCCATATCTTATTTCAAGTTTAAATTCATTAGGAATAGAAAAAGTAGATAGGTCAGCTATGACTCACTTACACCTTGATCACATTGGAGGCATTGGTCATATGGTAGAGATGTTTAAAGATCATATGGTTTATATCCATGAATTAGGCCTCAAACATTTGCCTAATCCAGAGAAATTATGGAAAGCTGTTGCTGACATATATACAGAAGAATGGTTGGCAGATAATTGGGGAAGATTAAAACCAACTCCTACTAGGAATATAAATTCATTAACTGATAGAGAAATGATTGATTTAGGAAACGGAAGAAGCCTAGAAGCTATATATGGACCAGGACATGCAAAGCATCATTACACATTCTATGATTATGGATCTAAAACTCTCTTTATAGGTGATACATTAGGCTTAATTTATCCTCATGGTGACTTTGTTCAACCAAACCTACCTCCACCTGATTTCAATAAAGAAATTCTTTTTAATACTCTCGATGATTTAAAAAAGCTTGAATTAAATTATTTAGCTTTAGCTCATTTTGGAATACATGATAATCCGTATCATTTAATTGATAATGCTAAAGAGAGTATTGAAAATTGGTTAAACTTTGTTAAAAATTTAGATTCATTATCAATTAACCAAGCTTCGATTGAAGTAATTTCATGGTTAAAGAGTAATTATGAAGCACTTGGTATAGATTCAG
>CBFHGZ010000005.1:23376-30414 GCA_965655535.1 Candidatus Actinomarina sp. | reverse complement strand
AAAGAGTTTAGAAAGGAAATTAGTTTATCTACTTTAAAAAAGGGAGGGTTAACCGGATTTCTAGCTATTTTTTTACCAGGTTGGACTTTTGTATTTGCACTTAAATACATATCCTCAGGACTTCAAAGTATTTTCATATCAACGATTCCATTATTTACAGTAATTTGGGTTTTTCTATTTTATAAAGAAGAAAAGATTACTAAGACTAAATTATTTTCTGTGATTTTGGGCCTATCAGGACTGATTGTGTTATTTCTATCTGGTGCAACAGGTATTAATAGTGGAGGAAATTTATTATTAGGAGGGACTCTAGCAATAGTAGGGGTACAAGGTCTTGCTCTTAGTAATATAACCAATAAAAGAGACTCGAAATTAATTCCTGCAAAGACATACTTGCTAACCCAGTGGTTAACAGGAACATTTATATCTCTTATTTTATTTTTACTTTTAGATGTAGAATTTTCAATTTTGACATTTGAAGGTTACTTAAAACTCTTGGGTTTAGTATTTATCGATATATTTAATTATTCATTATTTTTTTACACAATAAAACGATTGTCTGCGACCTTTACAACATTAGTAGATTACATTGTGCCAATAGTTGGGATTTTTGTAGGCTATATTTTCTTAAATGAAGTTATAAGTAATATATTTTATTTCACATTATCTTTAATTTTTATTTCTCTGTATCTTGCTGTAAAAGATGAGTCTGAAAACTCAAGTTAAATTTAAATTAAAAAGCTTTTTTACCATATTTGCTGTTGCGCCCCATAAGACCTCATCTTCTATGTGATATATCCAATCTCCTTCATATCTCCCTCTGTAATTCCAATTATTTTTATTCATCAAGTTATCTATTGGAACATAAAAAACATTTTGAACTTCTTTTTTATTAAATGAATATGACTTATTTAACAAATTACATAAAACAGGGTAAACATCAAATTTGTATTCAACTGTGTTAAATGAGTTCATAATTCCGAATGGCTCTATATCTGAATTATCGATCAATAACTCTTCGATAGCTTCTCGGGTTGCTGTGTCAACAATAGATTTATCTTTTTGTTCATACCTACCTCCTGGAAAAGCTATTTGTCCCTTATGTGTTGGCATTTCATTAGATCGTTTAATTAATAATATTTCTGAATTTTTATAAATTAATATTGCTACTGACGCGTAACTCTTTGAAGTTTGAACTGGCTTATATTCAAGATTTTGAAAGTTAAAAAAATAATTCAACTATTTTTCTTCAGCGACAAGGCTTACAGAAATTCCTATAGGATTTAGAACCTCCCATGCATTGAATTTTGTAGGAGCATCAAATCCAAACCAAGTTGTATCAATTTCTGTAAACCCAGTTATGAATAGCTTTTCATCTTGAATATATGCAGTGATTGAAAAAGGCGTGTCTAGTTCAATTTCTCTAATTGTTAGTTTTCCTACAAAGACATCTTCAATTTTGGAATCAAAATTTTTATTTGGAATAGTTTCTTCGTCAATGGTGAAAATTGCAATTGGAAAAAGTGCTGACTGAAGCCACTGATTGTTCATTGCTTGATCTCTTATTACACTTGAACTTTTTAAAGCAGATATATCAACTTTTATATAAAGATTAGAAATTGTAATACAAGAATCAGATGAGTCACAAGAATCAAGTGAAACATCAAATGAACCTTCAACCTCTCTTGTAATTCCTTCAACAGTTTCTAGACCTGAGTTTAAAAACTGTTTTGGTGCTAAATAAGAAGCTCTGGATTCTTCCTTAATTATTGTGTAAGTTCTATCTCTAAACGGATCAAGTTGACTAACTTCAACAAGCGTTGTTGTAGTTTCATCTTGAGTTAATACAGAAGTTTGAGTAGTTTCAACTTCATTAGATGCTGCAGTAAGAACATCTTCATTAGAAGTTTGATTACAAGATACAAGTAGTGCAAACAATATTACAAAGATTTTTCTCATATAATTATTTTAATTACTAACGATTGTAATCTGAAAAGATGCCAAGAATTCTTAGACAATTATTTCAAGTTTTTTTTGGTACTTCATTAATTGGTGTTGGCATCTCTTTGAATTACCTAGCAAATCTTGGCTTAGGACCTTGGGGAGTATTTCACGACGGACTTTCCAAAACATTAGGAATAACTTATGGAAGAACAATTATTTATACAGGTATTGTTATTATGTTGCTGTGGATTCCACTGAAACAGAAACCAGGTATTGGAACTTTAATTGATGTCTTTCTAGTTGGTACAGTAGCAGATTTAATCATACCTTCTTTTAATGTAGCTTCTAACTTGTTTCAAAGTGGATTATTAATCTTTTTAGGAATTATTGCAATTGGATCCGGAACTGCGATATATGTTGGAGCAGGACTTGGCGTTGGGCCAAGAGATGGAATTATGACAGGTCTTGAAGCACTTGGTTTAAAAATCGGAATCGCAAGAAATATTATTGAATTATTTGCATTTTTAACTGGGTGGTTGCTTGGAGGACTTGTTGGTTACGTTACAATAGTATTTGTAATTGGAATTGGACCAGTTGTACAAAAGGTACTTCCATATGTTGA
The DNA here is from genome assembly GCA_965655535.1 of Candidatus Actinomarina sp. Classification (GTDB taxonomy): domain Bacteria; phylum Actinomycetota; class Acidimicrobiia; order Actinomarinales; family Actinomarinaceae; genus Actinomarina. The sequence goes on along the minus strand of CBFHGZ010000005.1, from coordinate 27,848 downwards.
TATGAGAAAATGACAAAATTTATATTAAAAGAAATTCGATCATCAATATTGTCGATTTTTATTTTCTTATTTTTAATGTATTATTTCATAAATATTTTAATCCCTGGAGACTTTCTAACTCCTTTAAGGCTAATGATGAGCCAGCAAGAACTTGAAGAACTCAGAGCGTCGTTAGGGGCTGATGATCCTATTTACAAACAATACTTTCGGTGGGTGATCAGTGTATTTTCTGGAGAAATTACACCTGGTGGATTTATGAGAAACAACAGCAAAGATATTACATCCACTATATTTCCTACATTACAGATTTTGATACCTTCATTTTTCCTTGCATATTTCACATCACGTATTTCTGCAATCAAAACTCCAATAAAACGCTTGTATAAAAATAAGATAATTTCGGATTCAATATCTACATTACTTATCAGTCTATTCCCACCTATTGTATACTTTTCAATAAGTGACAAAGTCGAAAACTATTTTTCTAAATTTACTCAGTACTTTGAAATAAAAAAAACTCCAACTTCTTTAATAGAGTTTTCAGAATTTACATTTAATTTTTATCTTTTTTTATTTTTAATAGCATTAGTTTTAATATTTATTTTTTTTACTGAGCTACTTTCAGGTATTAATTTTTCATATTTGAAACTTTTAATTTCTTTATCTGTAATGTCATATATTTTTATAGCATTAGATGAAGTAATTTTTAATGAAATAATATTTGCTTCAAAGAACGCTACTAAAACAATAATTATTTTGACTGTATTTTTATTTGGAGAATATATGTTAATGAATAATGTTATCATTCAAAATATTTCAAGAGAACCCCACATATTGACTGCTAGAGCTTTGGGTTATTCAAAATCAACTATCTATAAACATCATATTCTCAATAACTCTTTTGGGCCATTTGCTAATAGGCTAGGATTAAGCTTACCGTATCTAATTGCATCTTTAGTGATTGTAGAATCAACAACTAGTTGGTCCGGCATGGGATCAATGCTATATAGAACAATCTTGAATCAAGATTCAAACGCTGCAATGGGTATATTTTTACTTTTAGCACTGCTTTCAACATTTTTAAGAATTGCTATAAGTCTTTTTCACGTTTACATAGATCCAAGAGTTAGAGATAATGTTTAAATATTTATTGAAAAGTACTTTCAAAACTTATCACGGAAAAATTGGATATTTATTTTTTATCTTTTTAATTTCTTTAAGTTTCTTACATTCGTTTCTACTTGGATCGTATTGGCCAGAAAACATATACGATCCAATTGTTGGATTTGATACTAGAGTCTTCCCTCACCCGACAGAGCCTTCATCTCAACACCTTTTAGGTACTGATCCACTTGGTAGAGATGTTCTCAGCATGTTCATGGCTGGATCTAGACCCTTAATCGAACTCTCCATATTTTCATTCTTAATAGGACTTATAATAAGCCTTTTCTTTGGCACAGTTATCCCTTTTATGTTTCGAAAAATAGATATTTTATTTAAGGAAATATCTTCAGGACTAATTCTCTTATCACCACCAATTGTATTGTTAATCATTGGCACTGGCGATTTTACAGACATACTTACCCCTATAAATGTTGGGATAATATATGGATTGCTTTCAGGATTTGGAGTTGCATATCTAGTCATAAGAGCCAAAGCAAAAGAGGTGTCAAATTCTGAATTCATTAAGGCATCACAATTACTTGGCGGAAGCAGATACTATATCGCTACTAAACACATATTGCCAGTAGTGATTCCTTACGCAGTAAGTCTCATGCTTACTAGTACAACATATGGAATAATTGCGTATGGATTTGCATCTTTTTACGGTCAAGTAGGTTGGACTTCGAACTGGGGTGTAATGATATATGATGCAATCACTTATGGTGCTTACTTGAGTGGTGTTAATTATTGGAATCTAATACCCCCGACTTTAGGATTTTTGCTTTGTTCAAGTTCGTTTTATTTTTTGAGCCTCAGTGTAAAAAAACAATTTGGAATAAGTATTTAGTTTATTTTTGGTCTAACCTAAAAATTAATTATGGAAAAAAAGTTATCTTTGTTTGTTGTTATTAAAACTATAATTTTATTTCCTTCTTTTTTAGTTTTTTTCTTACTTCCTCTGATGATTTTAATTGTACTAACATCATTCATTCCAAACGGAAAATACCTTGCAACTAAATTATATGAATTATTTGGATATGTTGGACTCAAATTAGTTGGAGTTGAATTAGTTGTTTCTGGTGCCAAAAAGTTAAATAAAAATTCTAGTTATTTAGTTGTTGGGAACCATCCATCAACACTAGATATATTTACACACATAACCGCACTGCCTGTTTCAATAAGGTTTTTAACAAAAACTGAATTATTTCGAATACCTATTTTTGGTCGTGTACTGAAAGTTCTTGGCTTACCTAGAATTGATAGAAAAAATGCGAGTTCTAATTTTGATAAAATTAATTACTCGATTGATCAAGTATTAAAAAATAAGTATTCAATCATGATATTTCCTGAAGGTAAAAGAAGTAATCAAAAAAAATTATTACCATTCAAAAAAGGGGCTGCCTATATCGCAAAAGATTTTAACCTCCCCATTGTTCCTGTTGTAAGTCACAATGCTCACAAGCTCATGACAAAAGGAAATGTCTGGCTAAAAAGCGGTAAAGTAAATATTGAAATTCTAGATCCTATTTATAATGTAAATGATTTTAGTGTTGATGAACTAACTGAGAAAATCTATGAAATCATCAACCAAAAATTAGAAAATTATTAATAAAATCCATTAATTTTTTTTGTGCAATTTCATTTTTTTCTAATTGTGGAATGTTTTTAAAATCTTCTTTAGTAAATAACAATAATTCAGGATAAGTATTCAAACCATAGTTCATTAGCTGAGCTTCCAATAGTTTAAAAGCAGAGGGAGCATTGCCACCACTACCATTAACACTTGATACAACTGCCACAGGCTTATCTTTAAAAAGATCATTGTAATTTAAATCATCATAAGATAAAGACAGCCAATCTAATGTATTTTTTAAAGTAGCTAAAAAACCGCCATTAAATACAGGGCTAAAAATAACCATCCTGCTACTAACCTCTAAACTTGCACGGATATCAAGAATTTTTTTTGGCGTCTCATCTTTACGCTCTAATAAAAAAGGAATATCTGAATACAAATTGGTAAATAAATTATTTTCAATCTTCATATTGTTTAATTGAAGACTTAAGTGTTTAGCTAATAGATTATTCAGCGATTGATCGTTGGTTCCAGCACTTAAGATAAGAATCTTTGACATATTTTAAGTATGTAATTAGTTTTGTTATATGAATAGTGAATTAGTAAATTTATTTTTTGATTTAGACATAAGAGTTGGAAAAATTATCAAAGTTGAAGATTTTGAAGAGGCAATTAAACCAGCTTATAAATTAGAAATTGACTTTGGAGAAGCTATAGGGGTAAAAAAAAGTAGTGCACAGATTACAAATTACTCCAAAGAAGATTTATTAGATAGAAAAGTTATAAGCGTAATAAATCTAGGCGAAAAGCAAGTAGGACCTTTTATAAGCCAATGCTTGGTCTTAGGGTCAATAACTAAAAATAACGAAGTCTTGCTTTTGAGTCCTGAGCCAAATGCAGAGTTGGGTGAAAAAATATCTTAGGGAATATATCGTTTAAAGTGTGGACCGCTAAACGTACCAACTCTTCTAGCTAAAACTTTGCCTTCTTTATTTACCAATACATATGTTGGGGTATTGAAAAGTTTAAATAATTCTACATAAGGATGATTGCTCTGTTTGCTCGCATTGATCGGAAAAAATACAATCTCTGGATTCTGTTTCTTAAATTCATCAACTATGAATTTTGATGCTGTACAGCCTAGTCAATAGTCTGAATAAAATTCAATTATAGAATATTCCTGATTCTCAAAATTAAACATATCGTCTACGACCCCCCTATTGGAGGTGTAGATTATGAGAGCTATAAACACTCCTACAACAATAAAACTAAGGAAATACAAGACCTGTGGTGGATTAAAAGTTGCAAAAATTATACCTAGACCTAGAACCCAGCCTAAAGGAAGGTAAATTAAGCTGTATCTATTTAAAATTTTGATAATTTTTTTCTTCATAGGTTTCCTTCTAGAACTTATAATATACATATTGATGAGCTTTGTTAAAAAACTAAAAGACAACGGATATAGGATTTCCAAAGCAAGAGAGATCATTTGTGACATCTTAGAATCTTCTGGTCATTCTCATTATTCGGTTGATGAAATTCACACTAAAACACAAACGATTGATAAAACTATAGATTTAACAACTGTTTACAGAACATTAGAACTTTTAGAAGAGTTGAATTTAATTGAGCATGCACATCAAGAGCACGGTTCAGGTATTTACTATAAGAAAGAAAAAAATAATTCAATACATATGACCTGTTACAGCTGCAACAAAATATTTGACGTTAGCTA
>CBFHGZ010000005.1:14991-23278 GCA_965655535.1 Candidatus Actinomarina sp. | reverse complement strand
GTATTTACTATAAGAAAGAAAAAAATAATTCAATACATATGACCTGTTACAGCTGCAACAAAATATTTGACGTTAGCTATAAAACAGTTGAAAAAATAAATAATGAGTTAAAAAGAGACTTAAATTTCAAAGAAGTTAGAAACCATTTTATTTATTCTGGCTTGTGCAATAATTGTTAATATTTCTTTTATTGCAAGTGATTTGCATTAAGATAATTAATAATGGAAACAACACACTCCCATCACCTACAACTTCATAACAACTCAAAGCTAAATTTACTAAAGCCTCAAGTTAAGATTTTTACAGTGTTTGCGATTGTATTGTCTATTGCTTTTCTAAGCTTAGAAAATTACTCAATTATCCTCTCACAAACTGCAATAGTAATTTATTTACTTTGGCTATCTAAACTAGGACTCTCTACATATCTAAAACGGTTATCTGTCGACATACCATTTGTATTATTTGCTTTATTTTTACCCTTTCTGAGTAAAGGCAACAATGAAGTCCTGTTTAAAATTTTCAATCTAAATGTGTACAAAACTGGTGTATTAGAAATGACAAATATACTTATCAAAATTACTTTATGTGTAACTCTTGCAATAGTACTAACTGCAACAACTTCAAATATAGAAATTATTTATGGTCTTCAAAAACTAAAAATTTCTCCTTTATTAATTGCTATTTTTTCTTTCGCAATTAGATACATAGATGTATTTATTGATGAGGTAAAGAGAGTGCGGATAGCTATGAAATCAAGAGGATATATTGAAAAGGGTTTCAAAGGATTAAAACCTCTTGCTTTTGCATCAGGAGCATTGCTTATTAGAGGATACGAAAGAGGAGAAAGGGTTTACAACTCAATGATCTCAAGAGGATTTAATGGGACTATCGAATTAAAGAATAGAAGCTATGAAAAATCTAATTTTTTATATATATTGTCTTTATTGGCTTTTTCTAACTTAATTATTGATAGGTTCTATTTATGAAAAACTATTTACAAATAAACGATTTAAATTTTTCATATCCAGATGGTTATGAAGCATTAAAAAATATAAATTTAGAAATAAAAAAAGGTGATACTCTTGGGGTTTTAGGGCCCAATGGTGCAGGAAAAACAACTTTCATACTTCATTTAAATGGCATTTTGGGAAATTTAGATAATTCAATTTACATTAACAACTTAAGCATTAACGAAGACAATTTAAAAAAAATTAGAGAAAAAGTAGGTATAGTTTTTCAAGATCCTGATGATCAATTATTTATGCCAACAGTCTTAGAAGATGTGATGTTTGGACCAAAAAATTTTGGATATACAAATGAAGAAGCAGAATCAAAAGCAATAGAAGCTTTAGAAAAAGTTAAAATGAAAGAATTTTTAAATAAACCTCCTCACCATTTGAGCTTTGGTCAAAAAAGAAAAGTAGCAATAGCTAGTGTTATTGCAATAAACCCAGAATTAATAGTTTTAGATGAACCAAGTTCAAATTTAGATCCTGCTTCTAGAAGAGAACTTATTGAGATACTTAAAAATCTAGACGTGACAATTATTTTGGTTACGCACGATTTACCTATGGCATTAGAAATATGTGATGAAAGCATTATCTTAAATAATGGTGAGATCAAAACCAGAGATAAAACTTATTCAATCTTAACTAATGAAGAAATTATGAAAGAAAATCGATTAGAACTACCGTTTGGATTTGCACTCCATCATCTAGAAGATTGATTTTCAGAAGATTTAACGTATTTAACAATTAAGTTTATTGCTTCGTTCGCTTCTTTTATTGGGAAGAATTGCCAAGCATGCCAAAGACCGTTCCAAGTTTGTAAATTAACATTGACGTTTTTTTCTTTTAACTTTTTTGTGAATTCAATTGCATCATTATACAAAAGTTCATCTGTACATACCTGAATCAAGGTATCCGGAAAGGATTTAATATCTGCATAGATTGGAGAAAGAATAGGATTGTCAGAAGAGTGTTCTGAGGAATAAAACTCTCCAACATCATGCATTCCGTCGATAATAATTGTTATGTCACTATTTTTAAAATATTTCTTATCCTCTTCTTTATCTGATAAATCTAACCATGGAGAAAGCAATATTAAGTTATCTGGTCTAACTAAGTAATCATAATCCACACATAATCCTGTTGCCAGCCCTCCTCCAGCAGATTCTCCTATCCAAATACTTTGTTTATCAGGATGGAGAGAGGATATAAAATCTACTGCTATCTTTGCATCGTCATGTGCTGAAGGAAATAAGTACTCAGGACTTAATCGATATTCAAAAAAATAAATAGTTAAATTGGTCTTCTCTGAAAGTTTTGAAACAAAATTTTTATGTGAAGTGATACTCCCAGCAAAATATCCCCCACCATGAAAATAGATTGCATACTTCGAAGGATTGGGATTACGGGGTTCAAACTTGTAAATATTTACTGGTGTATCGTCTATTTGTGAAAATTTAATACTTTCACTATATGTCAATAAACTTTGGCCTGAGGTGTTGAGGCCAACTCTTGAATCTAAAGCATATTCAAGCCTCTGTTCAAAAGTTGGATTTGAATTTGTTACGTCTAAACGAGCTTTGTCTCTTATTTTTCTGAATTTTAAAACACTTCTAAATAATTTAGTTCTTATTTGAATTGGTAATTTGGGAACAATTTCTAAAGTAAATTTTTCGAGAATTTTAGCTATTAACCAGAGCATAACTTAATTATAGCCCTTGGGAACAATACAAATAAAATATATAATGAATAGATGTCTACAACGTTAGGTACAATCGCAATTTTAGGTTCTGGGGAGACTAGCCCTAACCTTGTAAGTGTTCATAGAGAGCTTCTAGAAGATTGTAATGAAAAAAACAGTTCATATATATTAGACTCACCTTTTGGATTCCAAGAAAATGCAGATTTATTAGTAGATAAGTTAATTGAATTTTATAAAACTAGTTTAAATACTGATATTAAATTAGCCACTTTCAGAAAGATATCTGATTTAAATACACCACAATTTTTTAAATCTATTGCACTATTAGAAAAAGCTGAGTTTATTTTTGCTGGTCCAGGAAGTCCAAGTTATGCAAGCAAGCTTTGGGCTGAAGGGGAAATAGAGAATCTTTTTAAAAATCATATTAATAAAGGTGGAAAAGCATTATTTGCAAGTGCAGCAGCTTCAACTTTAGGTGAATTTACACTTCCTGTTTACGAAATATATAAAGTTGGAATAGAACCTTATTGGGAAAAAGGTTTAAATATTCTAAAATTGTTTAATTTAAACTGTACAGTTGTCCCTCACTTCAATAACAAAGAGGGAGGCAACCATGATACAAGCTACAGTTATGTTGGTGCAAAAAGAGTTAATAGCTTATTAAATATTGCCTACACTAACTTGCTGGGAATTGATGAGCATACTGCATTAATAATTACTGGTAGAGATAATAAATATAAAGTAAAAGGGCTAGGAAATGTGACTTTGGTAACAAAAGATGAAAATGTTGTTTTTGAAAGTGGCTCAGAAGGAAAGTTAAGTGATCTTCAAAGCTACCTATCAGAATCAAATTTTATTGAATCTCAACGAACCAAAAAAGAAAAAACAAATATTGAAGATGAGCTCTCAAAAAAAATTGCTGATTTAGAAATTCAAGTTGAAAATAATATAAAAAATACACATGCTCTTGAAATGGTAGTAAATGAAATAAATCAACTCAGGAAAGATTTAAGAAATGAAAAAAAATATGATATTTCTGACTCATTAAGAAATATTTTAGAAAATGCAGACATTCAAGTAGAAGATAGTTAAACCTTTAAATATTAGCTTTTGGATAATGTCCAAGAATCTTAAATTCTTTTGAAACCTCTGCAATTTTGACTACGAGGTTTTCTTGAATTTCATACTCCCTCAATTCGTAGTCTATGTAAAACTTGTACTCCCAAGGCCTTCCCAATATTGGACGTGACTCAAGTTTTGTTAAATTTATATTTAAATCACTAAAAATATTTAATGCTTTTAACAACGATCCTGGTTTATCATCTGAAATTAATACAGATGAATATTTATTTTTTATCAAATTATTATTAGGTTCATTATTTCCAATAAGAACAAATCTCGTAAAATTTTCACTGTGATTTGCTATATTCTTTTTTAAAATTTCAAATTTTGAATTATTTTCAAAATGTATACCGGCTATGGCTGCGATTGACATATCTTGGTTTGCCTCAAGCTCTATTAAACTTCCCGCAGTATCAAAAACCGGTGAAATCTTAAAATTATTTTCTTGAATAAATTTACTACATTGCTGAAGAGCTTGAGGATGAGAAATAACTTGATTTATTTGATTTAAACTAGAACCTGGTAGTCCTATCAAAGAATGATCAATTTTTTTAATATACTCAGCGAAAATTTTCAAATCACTATCAATCAATTCCTCATATGCTTCAATAACAGTTCCTGCAATTGAATTTTCAACTGGTAAAAGTCCATAAGAATTATTTGCTGATACATTTTCTATAAGCTCTCCAAACGAGTTACAAGATATGTATTGGGAGTTTTGAAATTCTTTTTTTAATAACTCTTCTGAATAAGAACCTGGTGAACCTTGGTAAGAAATCTTTTCAATGCTGTTCATTTATGTACTCCAATGCCTCTATATAGCCATCTATTCCTTTGCCGATAATTGACTTTTCACAGAATTCTGAAATTAAATTTATATTTCTAAAATTTTCTCTATTGTTTATATCTGTTAAGTGAACTTCAATAATTTTTAACTTGGTTGATAAATAAGCTAAGCAATCTCTAATGGCGATACTTGTATGAGTATATGCACCTGGATTTATGACAATCCATTCTGAAGTTTGAAATGAATTTTGCAAAGCATCTACTATTTCACCTTCAATATTCGATTGAAAAAATTTTAATTCAAGATTTAATTCTCTTGCTTTTTCTTCAAGAGTATTTACTAAATCTTTATAACTTGCCGAACCATACTTTTCTATTTCACGAATGCCTAAAAAATTTAAATTAGGACCATTTACAATTTCTACTTTATTCATACTCAATTACTTCCATGATTTCTGAGAAATTAAGTTCAACAATTTGAGGATCTGAAATTTGATTTAATAATATTATCTCAACACTCTCTTTAAGACTTTTTTTATCGTTTTTAAGTCTTGCAATCAATTCTTCCTTTGAAGATTTAAATTTATAAGTATTTTGGAATTTTATTTTATCTAGAAATTCAATATATTGATTAATAACTTTATCATCTAGATTCAAATGATTTTTTGACAGTATCATTTCATAATATATTCCAATTGCAACAGCTTGACCATGAGAAATTTCATAATCAGAATCTTTTTCAATAAGATGTCCAATCGTATGGCCAAAATTTAGGAGCTTCCTCTTATTGCTCTCAAGAAAATCAATATCGGTGATTGAAGTTTTGACCTGTATGCCATCTTTTAGTACTTCAAAAGTTATGTGATAAGTTTGGCTATTTATCAAATAATTAAATATACCTTTATCGCCAATAAGACCATGTTTGATAAGCTCAATTAGGCCATCTTTATAAATACTTTCAGGTAATTCATTTAATAACTCAAAGCATACTAAGACATTTGATGGTTTGGAAAAGGTACCTATTTGGTTCTTACCAAATTTATTATTAAACCCGTTTTTACCTCCATGAGCAGCATCAACCATTGATAAAAGTGTTGAGGGAGCTAATGAAAAATCAACACCCCTTTTATATGTACTCGCAGCAAATGCACATAAATCAAGTAAAACTCCCCCGCCAATGAAGAGAATTTTACTGTTTCTATTTAAATCGTAATTGAAAAACACTTCCCAAATTGTTTCAACTGTACTTAGAATTTTTTTATCTTCTGATACCAGCAAATATTCAATACTTACACTTAAATTGTTGTCAAATTCTAAATTTTGCAAATTTGAATCAGCAACAATTAAATCGAAGTTTGATAAATTTATATTTTCAATAAATTCACTATTTGTATTTAAGTAAGTTAATTTAGTTTTCATTGTTATTAATTATTTCTATAAATTTATCAAATATGTCATCTAGATTGCTTTCATTAATTTTAAATTTGCAATCTTCATAAAGCTTAATCCTTCTCAAAAATCTCTGATAGTTTGCTTCCCTTCCTTCTGCGACAAGTGGTCTATTAGAATCTTTGATTCGACTCCACAACTCTTCAAAACTTGATTCTAGATAAATACCACTATCACTGCTTATGACATGATTGTGGATACTTGAAATTTCTAACGAACCTCCTCCGAGTGCGATTAAGTCAAAACTTTCTAAATTTTCAAAATATTCTATTTCTTCAATCTCTCTAAAATAACTCTCCCCTTTTGATTCAAAAATATTATCTATTGGACCATATTTTTCTTCTATAAATTCATCAAGATCTAAACATTTGAAATTTTTTTTTTGCATAACTTTTTTAATCAAAGAGGTTTTTCCAACTCCCATGTATCCACATATACTGTAAGTTTTATTCAATTTCATAGTTCATTTGCCAAGTTTCATTTGCAAGATTGAAATCGTCTATGGAATATTCTCTTAATTTAGTGAGCCTTTCAGAAATTTCTTGTTTTGAATCACCACCAGTTTTAATTAATAAAGCATTTAACAAATCTATAGCTAATACGCTTTCAAAAATTGGGACAGCTCTGGGAACTGCACAAGTGTCAGATCTTTCATATTCAGTTTTTGTTTCTTTTTTTGATGCTAAATCAACACTTTTAATAGGTGTAAGCGTTGTACTAATTGGCTTTAAAAAAGATGTTATAACTATTTTCTCTCCTGTGGTCATTCCACCTTCAAAACCACCTAAATTATTGCTGATCCTCTTAAGTGATTTATTCTCCAATTCGATTTGATCTTGTACTTTAGTACCAAATGATTTTGATGATTTTACACCATTACCAATCTCAACTGCTTTAACACTTTGAACTGACATCATAGAAGATGCAATTTTTGCATCTAGTTTTCTATCAAAATGTACATAGCTACCACACCCTGGAGGAAAATTTTCAGCTATGCAAGTAATAGCACCACCTAAAGTATCTTTACTTTTTCTTGCTTCTTTAATTGCTTCCTCCATTTGAGTAGAAATACTTTCATCAGGACAGGAAACGTTTGAATTGATTACTTTATTTCTTAATTCTTCACCGTTTACAATTTGATTTAAATCAATTGAAATTGTACCAATTGAAGAGACAAAACCCACAATATTGATGTTTAAACTTTGTAATAATTGAGAACAAACAGCACCTACAGCAGTTCTTATAGCAGTTTCTCTAGCACTAGCTCTTTCTAAAGAGTGCCTAATGTCAGTATGTTTATATTTAAGAGTTCCTACAAGATCTGCATGACCTGGGCGAGGGACATTGAATGGTTCTATTTCTTTACTTTGCCAGTTTTTCCAATCTCTGTTAATTATTTTAAGAGCTATTGGACCTCCCGTACTCTTGTTATTAACAACTCCTGAACTAATTGAAACTTCATCTTTTTCAATATTCATTCTTCCACCAGATCCAAGGCCTTTTTGTCTTCTTTCAAGAAAATTATCTATAAATTCTTTACTAATTTCAAAATTTGAGGGAATTCCTTCAATGATTGCATTGAGTTCGGGGCCATGACTTTCACCAGCTGTTAAATATTTAATTCTCATTTATAACCTCATTTAAAATTTTTTCATAAACTTCATCAAAGTTTATATTTTTATCAGTCCAAATTTTAAAAGACTCGATTGCTTGGCCTATCAACATTATAAGTCCATCCACATATTCTACTTTATTAAGAGTAATTCCATTTACCCAATTTTTACTTAAGCTATAACCTAAATTGAAAAAAAGTTCTAAATTTTTGAATAATTTTATGTCTATTGGTAGTTTTTCTTTCTCATAAGGCGGCATCCCTATTGGAGTTGTATTGATAATGAGATTAATTTCATGAGCTATATTTTTAACTTGTTCATATGAAATCGTATTTTCCTCGTTACTCCTAGATGCAATATAAACATTTCCTCTATTGTTTAGGAAACTAGTTAGTGTTTTAGAAGAGCTTCCGCTTCCAAGAATTAGAACTTTTTTATTAACAAGTGAATAATCCTTATATTTAAATGTTTGTTCTATACCAACTAAATCGGTATTAGCTACAAATATTCTGCCTTTGGAAGATTTGACAGTGTTGACCACTTTAGTGTTGACAGCCGTTTCATCAAAATCTACATTTTCTAATTTACTCAATAAATTAAATACAGAA
>CBFHGZ010000005.1:11098-14894 GCA_965655535.1 Candidatus Actinomarina sp. | reverse complement strand
ATGATTTATGAGGAATTGTTACATTGTAACCCAGAAAATTTCTATTAATTTTATTGATATTCTCTAAAGTAATATTTTCATAATGAATTTTTTCATATTCAAGCTTCACACCAGTGTATTTGCCTAAATATGTTTGAATTTTAGGTGAAAATGTTTTTTCTAATGGCCAGCCCAAAATTCCAAGTTTAATTGCCATAATGGACTCCAATCTTTAAAAGATCTTCAAAAAAACTTGGATAAGAATCAGAAATACAATCTATATTATCAACTTCAATCTTTGAATTTATACAAACATTTGCGACAATAGCAGTCATCGCAATTCTATGATCATCATTAGATTCTACAGTTCCAGCTTGTAAAAATTGTTTGCCTGAAATTTTAAAACCATCTTTTTGGGTTCTTATTTCTCCACCTAAATTCAAAATAAACTTTTCCATTGCAGCAATACGATCTGACTCTTTCACTCTTAATTCTTCTGCACCTACAACAGTTGTTTCACCACTTGCTTGAGAAGCTAACAAAGTAAAAATAGGAAACTCATCAACCATATCTGCAACTTCATCTTTGCTTATACTGACTCCATTTAGATTGGATTTTAAAATTATTACATCACCAACATTTTCATTATTAATTTTTTGTATGTTATCAATTGAAACATTCCCACCCATTTTTTTTATTATTTTTAAGAACCCAATTCTTCTTTCGTTAAGTAATAGATTATTGATAATTAGTTTTTCACAGCTCAATAAACCTACTGCTATTAAAAAAGCTGCGGAAGAAGGATCACCTGGAACTGTTAGGTTAACAGGACTTAAACTAGCATTAGGTGAAATAGTTACTTGATTACCCATTCTTATTAAATCAACACCCATATAACCTAACAATCTCTCTGTATGATCCCTTGTGGAGATGTCTTCAATAATTGTTGATGAGTTTTCTTTGTTATACAATGATGCGATTATCAAACCGCTTTTTACTTGTGCACTAGGCTTATTAGTTTTGACAACATCAAAATTAAAATTACTTGGTTGAAATTCAACAGGTAAATATTTGTCTTTACTAACAATTTTTGCACCTTGTTCTACAAGTGGATCAATAATTCTATCCATTGGTCTTTTTTTTAATTGATTACTCCCTGTAAGTTTTGAAGAAAAATTCTGTTTTGAAAGAAGACCCATTAATAGTCTCGCTGTTGTACCTGAATTAATTGCATCTAATTCTCCATCAAACTGTTTTAATCCATTCAAACCAACACCGCTAATCTCTAGAGTGTTTTGGTCTAACAACTTAATATTTACGCCTAAATTTTGAAATATTTGAATTGTTGCTTTAGTGTCACCAGAGATTAATACATTATTTATTTTTGAGACACCCTCCGCCAAAGCACCAAAAATTACTGCTCTATGAGAAATAGACTTATCGCCAACTATTGATACCGAACCCCCACTAAAATTCATTAACTTAACTCACGCTCTCCAAATTTTTCGGCTAAAGCCCTTCTCCAATCAACTGTTCCTGATAAATAGTCGAGCATAACTTCCTCATCTTCCATATTTAAGACAAGTTGTAATTCATTAATTAATTTTTCAATAAGTTGTCTAACATTTGGAGAATTTGTTAGATACATTGACGAAATCATGTTTGGAGAAGTTCGAGACAGTCTAGTTGCACCATCAAAGCCACCACTTGCTAAATCTAATAATTCATTTAAGTTTTGCTCTTTCATTGCTAAAGAAACTAGAGAAGAACTTATTATGTGTGGTAAGTGACTTGTTAGACCAATTAATTCATCATGTTTATTTGAATCAATCCACTTAAATTTTGACCCTATAGTTTCCACTAAAGCTTCGGCAATAGCCATTGATTCTTTGCTACTAGATTCAGTTTCGCATAATAAAAATGGAGCACCAAAGTAAATTTCAGGATTAGATTTCCAATTTTCATTGTCTGCAACACCACACAATGGATGTCCTCCTACTGAGGGAATCTCAAAAGAGTTCATTTTTTTACATATAATTTCCTTAGTACCTCCTAAGTCAATTAATAGTTTTGATTTCAAATTTGAATTTTTAATACTTAAAAATTCAATTATTTGATCAATTGGCATTGCTAAAACAACAGCATCATAAGTCAACTCTACATTATGGCTAATATTTACTGCCCCAAGCTTCTCAGCTCTTTCAATGCTGTCAATATTTGTGTCATAACCACTTACATTTATACCACTATTGACAAGGTTTATACCTAAATTAGTACCCATCAGTCCAAGTCCAATTATGTGGACATTGTTCAACATTAAATAGACCTACCTACTGCTTGTGCAACAATTGATGCTTTGTCAATTAATTGCTTTAGTTCTGTTGGAAGAAGTGCTTGGGGACCATCGCAAAGAGCTTCATCAGGTCTAGGATGGATTTCAATTAATAGACCATCTGCACCTGCCGCGATAGCAGCTAGTGCAACTGGTTCTACTAATTTGTTATCACCTGTCGCGTGGCTTGGGTCTGCTATGACAGGTAGATGACTGTTTTGCTTCAAAAATGGGATAGCATTAATGTCGAAAGTATTTCTTGTTGCGGTCTCATAAGTTCTTATACCTCTTTCACAGAGCATAACATTTTCGTTCCCACGAGAGAGAATATACTCACTAGCCAAAAGAAGTTCCTCTATAGTAGCTGACATTCCTCTTTTTAGAAGAACAGGTAATTTTGATTCACCTACAGCTTCTAATAACTTAAAATTCTGCATATTCCTTGCACCTATTTGTAGAACATCTACATACTTTTCCATTAATTCAAGATGCTGAGCATCCATAATTTCGCTAAATAGTGGTAGTGAAGTTATTTCAGAGGCTTCTTTAAGCATTTTTAGCCCATCTTCTCCTCTTCCTTGAAAGCTATATGGTGATGTTCTAGGTTTGAAAGCTCCACCTCTTAAACCATTGGAGCCAGCTTCTTTTGCAGCAATTGCTGTCTCAATAGTTTGCTCTTGTGTTTCTGCACTGTCAGGCCCAGCTATTATTGCTAAATTTTCACCACCAACCTTCAAGCCTTTTATATCTATTATTGAATTTTGATCTTTGTAATTTTTACTAGCTAATTTATATGGCTTTCCAACCGGTATGACTCTACTCACGTTAGGAAGAAGTTTCATAACTGCTCTGTGATCGTCATTAACTTTACCACTAATTGCTACAACGCTTCTTTCCACTCCATCAATAACCAAAGGCTCATGTCCTTGTTGAATTGCTTTTTCCTTAACTTTTTCAATATCTTCTTTTGTAGAAGATTGTTTCATTACAACTATCACTATTCCTCCTAAAAAAAAATCGGGCATTTGCCCGATTCCACACAGCGTACTTTAGGGCAACCTATATGTGCTCACTAAAGTAAAAGTATGAATTGTTCATTTTCATTAAAAATATGATAGCAGGATTATAAAGATTACAAATTTATTTTTTATCTATCTAGCCTTAGGTTTTTAGCTTCATCTAAATAAATATGATTAATTTGATTAAGGTCTTTTGAAACTAATATTTGAACTCTAATACAACCATTTAAATCATTCTTTATACCTGGCGCTAAAGCGTCCAGTGCGGAAACTGATGTCATATTGAGTTCTCTGAATGCTTTTGCTGGAAATGCTGCATCTAAATCGTTAGTAACTGTGAAAAATGCAGAGACAATGTCGTTTTCAATTAGATTGTTATTTTCTAATAATTCTAAAATTAATCTTTTAGAAGCATCAATTATGCTTTCTTCATTATTTTCAACAACTGCAATTGCGCCTCTGATAC
>CBFHGZ010000005.1:0-11000 GCA_965655535.1 Candidatus Actinomarina sp. | reverse complement strand
AGCTCAACCTCTGTTGCAGCTCCGACTTTAACAACAGCTACTCCACCTGAAAGCTTAGCTAGTCTCTCTTGAAGTTTTTCTTTATCCCAATCGGAATCAGACTCTTCAATTTCAGCTTGAATTTGTTTTACTCTACCTTCGACATCAGCTTTCTTACCTTTACCGTCAACAATTGTTGTTGCATCTTTTTTGACGACAACTCTTGTTGCCTCACCTAGCATGTCGACTGTTGTGTTTTCTGTCTTCAATCCAAGCTCTTCTGAAATTACAGAACCACCTGTAAGTATCGCAATATCTTCAAGCATTGCTTTTCTTCTCTCACCAAAACCTGGTGCTTTAACAGCAACAGATGTAAAAGTTCCTCTTAGTTTATTTACTACTAAAGTAGCTAACGCTTCACCCTCTACATCTTCAGCCAAAATTAATAATGGCTTACCAGAATTCATTACTTTTTCGAGTAATGGAAGCAAATCATTAACGGCAGTAATTTTTGAATTTACAATTAAGATATATGGATTTTCAAGAACAGCTTCTTGTCTATCTGCATCTGTAACAAAATATGGTGATATGAAACCTTTGTCAAACTGCATACCGTCTGTAAAGTCCAATTCCATACCAAATGTTTGACCTTCTTCAAC
Organism: Candidatus Actinomarina sp.; assembly: GCA_965655535.1. Lineage (GTDB taxonomy): Bacteria > Actinomycetota > Acidimicrobiia > Actinomarinales > Actinomarinaceae > Actinomarina. Next base: position 10,362 of record CBFHGZ010000005.1, on the reverse strand, counting down.
AGTGATAACACCATCTTTACCAACTTTGTCCATTGCTTCAGCAATTGTCTCTCCAATTTCTGTATCAGCAGCAGAAATTGATGCTACTTGAGCAATCTCTTCTTTGCCACCAATAGATTTTGAGAATCCAGCAATAAAATCTGTTACAGCTTTTGAAGCTTCTAACATTCCTCTTTTAATTTCCATAGGATTTGCACCAGAAGATACGGATTTCATTCCTTCATTGACCATTGCTTGTGCTAAAACTGTTGCTGTTGTTGTACCGTCTCCAGCAACATCATTTGTTTTTGAAGCAACTTCTTTAGCTAACTGTGCACCCATATTTTCATATGGATCCTCAAGGTCAACTTCTTTTGCAATAGTTACACCATCATTAGTAATAGTTGGTGCACCCCATTTCTTTTCTAAAACAACATTTCGTCCATTAGGGCCTAGAGTGACTTTTACGACATCTGCAAGTTTGTTTACACCTGCTTCAAGGCCTTTTCTGGCGTCTTCGTTAAAAACTAGTGTCTTTTTAGCCATTATTATCTCCTTCTATTAACCGAGCTTTGCAAGAATATCTCTACTGGAAAGAATAAGATACTCTACACCTTCGACTTTTATTTCAGTTCCACCATATTTTGAATAGACAACTTTGTCGCCTGTTTCAACATCTGGTTTAATTTTTTCACCTTTATCATTAGGCTCCCCTGGCCCAACTGCGACTACTTCGCCTTCTTGTGGCTTTTCTTTCGCTGTATCAGGAATAAATATACCTGATGGGGTTTTCATATCTTCTTCGGATAGTGGTTTTACAACAACTCTATCTCCTAGTGGTTGAAGATTCATATATATTTACCTCCTACATAAATATCTACATTGTGAATTTAATACTGTCTGGTTTATATATGTAAGTTATTTAACTAAAAATTACTTAATAATTGAGCTCAAACGAACATCATCGATCAACAATTCGTTTGTAATTAAGTTATTTTTAGCAGCAACACAAATCATTGCAGCATTATCAGTTGAGAGCCTAGGTGAAGGTAAAAATAGATTTAAATCTTTTTCTGAAGCTAAAATACTCATTTTTTCCCTTAATCTACTATTTGCCATAACTCCTCCTCCACCAGAAATATTAGGCACACCTGTTTCAATAACTGCTTTTTGAAAATTTCTCATTAATGAGTCGACAATTGCCTCTTGATAGGATGCTGCAAAGTCAGCTTTAGTAACCTTATCATTGATATCTAAATTGTTTAAAAAGTTGGTGGCTGCAGTTTTTAATCCTGAAAAAGAATAGTTAAATTCATGTTTAGTTTTTGGTCTTGGTAAATCTACTTTATTTGGGTCCCCATTTTCACCTATTCTCTGAATTGCGGGACCACCTGGGAAACCAAATCCACAAAATCTTGAAAGCTTATCAAAAGCTTCGCCAGCAGCATCATCTATGGTTGTTCCTAGTAATTGATAATTTCCCCACTCTTCCACAAGAACTATTTGAGTATGACCACCTGAAACAAGTAATGTAAGAAATGGTGGTGTCATCTCACTATTTTCAATTAATGGTGCAGCTAAATGACCTACCATGTGGTCTACCGTTAATAATGGCTTGTCTATTGACCATGAAATTGATCTTGCAAAGTTATACCCAACCACCAAACTGCCAACAAGACCAGGCCCATCTGTAGTTGCCACAACATCAATATCAGAAATCTGAAGATTTGCAGCATTTAAAGAATTATGAAAAATATTCCTAATCATTTCTGCATGAGCTCTTGAGGCAACTTCAGGTACTACTCCACCAAATTTCTCATGAATATCTACCTGAGATGAAATCGTATTAACAACTAAATCATCTCCTCTCATTATTGCAACCGCTGTTTCGTCGCAAGATGTTTCAAAACCTAAAATAACTAATTCTTTAGACATAAGCTTTCTCTAATTCAAATAAAATAGCGTCTTCATTTTTGTAATAATTTTCTCTCTTACCATACTGACTAAAACCTACAGATTTATATAAATTTATTGCAGCAATGTTAGATTCTCTCACTTCTAGTATCACTTTATTTTGGTAGGAGTTTTTGAAAAATCTAATTAATTCAGCAGTAAGTTTTTTTGCTAACCCAGTATTTCTGTATTCTTCAAGTATGCCGATGCCTAGTATCTGAAGTTCATCAAGGCTTTTTTGAATTCCAAGATACCCAACAATGTTATTATTTTTATTGAAAATCCAATATAAAAATTCACCTTTATTAATTTTCTCTTTCAAAACTTCAGGGGGCCAGCATGTGCCAAATATATTTTGCTCAATAGAAGCTAACTTATTAGCAAGTTGATCATTACAAGATTTAATTTGCTCAATCATAGAAATTGACTTCTTGTTCTAAATTATTTGAAGAAAACAAGACATCTGGTTCTCTCATGTAAGCTATTTGGACTTCATTGAAGTTTGGGAATTCTCCACTTCTAAAAATTTCTTTTCCTAAGTTTTGAATGTAATCCGCGGTTACAAATTCTGGAGACGCGAGCTTAACAAAGCTAGAGTCTTTAATTGAAGCAAGTTCTAATCCTTGCCAGTTACCAACGACTAATTTCTTTTCATTATCTTCACTTAATTTTTGCTTAATATCTTCTTGATTAAGTATTTCTGGTTCTGAACTTTTAACAACTCCACCTGGAACAGGTTTGTATGTACAAAAAGCAAACTCTTCCCTTTTTATATCAATTATTGAATAAATTTTACGATGACCTGTATGGGCTGCATATGATAGAGCATCTAATCCGTTTACAGGTACAAGTGGCAAACCTAAGCTTGCGCAGATTCCTTGGGCAACTGCTAATCCAATTCTAAGACTTGTGTAAAAACCTGGACCTATATCAAGATAAACAACTTCAAGATCATTTTTATTTTTATTTGATTTCTTAAAGACTTCATCAATTGAATTCATCAATATACTAGTAGATCCATTCTTAGATTCGACAGTAGATGATGCTATTAGAGATTCTCCATAAATTGCAACAGAGTTGTATTTTCCAGAAGTTGAAATTGAAAGACTAATCATATATCTTTATATTCCTTGTGAGCTCATCTTCAATAGTTATGTCGATAATATCCATATCAAGTTGATTCAAATTAGGTATCAAATTTATCCACTCAATTATAAATAAACTATTATCACTATCAAGTGGTAAGTCCAAGTCAAGAAACTCAGACCAGCTTCCCAAACGATATAAATCAATATGATAAATTTGTAAATCTCCAACTGAGTATTGCTTTACAATATTGAAAGTTGGTGAAGTCACAACTTCGGTAGATCCAAAATATTTAATTATTTCTTTTGCTATAGTAGTTTTTCCAGCTCCAAGAGGACCTGAAAGACCTATTATTTTGGGAAGAATCAATTTGTCTAAATAACTTTTTAAAAATATTTCCAGTTCAGATTCTGAAACTTTATTAACCAACTTCTACCCTTTCAAGTCTTTTAGACATGTTAGTTAAAATCTCCCATTCAATAGTTTTATTCCATGATGCAATATCAGAGACCGTTATCTCTAATGAAGAATCATCCGATTTACCAAGAATTACAACTTCATCGTCAATTTCAACATTTAAATCGGTTACATCAAATAAAATCTGATCCATAGTTACTCTGCCTACAAGTTTACAAAAAGTATTCTTAACTATTACTCTTCCATCTGGAAAAGAATTCCAAGGGTAACCATCGCCGTAACCAATTGGAGCGGTAGCAATTATTGAATCTCTTTCAAGCTTTTGTGCTTTTCCGTACGAAACAGTTTCTCCTGCTTTTCTTTTTTGTAAATTTGAAATTCTAGTTTTAATTTCCATTATTGGATTTAATTCATGATTGAGATTTTCACTAGAAACAAATGTTCCATAAGCAGCTAGTCCTATTCTGGACATGTTAAAGGCCGTATCTGAATTAAAAAAAGTTGAAGCAGAGTTATCAACATGAACTAAAAGATTGGAAACATCTACGTTAGAGATAATTTCTTTGAAAAGAGCTATAGAGTTATTTGTAGATTCTGAGTTTGTATCAGATACCGGAAAATGTGTACAAACACCTCTTAGGTTTAAACTTGACTCCACTATTTGGCTAAATAAAGTTTCAAATTTATCTGGTTCACAGCCTACTCTGTGCATTCCAGTATCAACTTTCAAATGTACATTGAATGGATACTCTGATTTAATTAGTTCATCGATAAATGTTGAGTTATAAACTGTTAGATCAATTTTGTTTTTTTGAATAATATCAAGTTGAGAAACAGATGGTTCAGATAGTAGAAGTATATTTGATAATGGACTAGCTTTTCTGACAATTAATGCTTCATCAACTGAAGCTACAGCAAACCAATCAACTCCAAAACTATCAGCAACTCTTACTGTCCACTCAATGCCATGACCATAAGCGTTAGCTTTCACAACTAAACATATTTTTTTCTGTGATACTTGTCCTAAATAATCTAAATTACTAATTAAATTTTTTTTATTAAGATAAATAAAACCTCTGTCCATAATTTAGAATCTATCTCTGATTTTTTAAATCTTTTGGTTTTCTCTTGCTAAGCGCAGCACCAATTGCAACACCCACTGCTAACCAAGTAGGTTCTTTTGTCGCTGCGAAGACTGCAGCTCCTATGCCTGTTCCAACACCAATCCAATTTCCAGAATTATCTGAATTCCAAAATTTATTATTCATTACTACTCAACAGTAACAGATTTGGCTAGGTTTCTTGGTTGATCTATGGACTCGCCGTTCAAATTTGCAACATGATATGCAATAAATTGAAGAGGGATTATAGAAATTATTGTGGATAATACTTCTGATGTAGTTGGTAAAGTTACATATTCATTAGATATGTCTTCTAACTTTTTAGAAGTATTATCACCAATTGAAATCACATACGCACCACGAGCAATTACCTCTTGCACATTACTTGTTGTTTTATCCAATAAATGATTTTGACTCGCTGTAACAATTACAGGAGTATCGTCTTCAATTAAGGCTAAAGTACCATGTTTAAGCTCCCCTGCAGCCAACGCTTCTGCATGAAGATAAGAAATCTCTTTTAATTTCAAAGCACCTTCTGCTGCAAGTGCATAATCTAGTCCTCTGCCAATAAAATAAATATCTTTCTTTTTTGAAATCTTTTTTGAAAGACTTTTAATTTGATCTTCACAATTCAATGTTTCTTGAATTAATTTAGGTAATTCATTTATTTCATCATAAGAAATATTTAGTTTGTTCTCTTCATCCCAGTGTTTTGCGACTAATAGCTGACCTATGAGCATACCAAGATATGCCTTTGTAGAGGCTACACCAATCTCGGGACCTACATGAAGGTACAACACGCTATCTGCCATTCTTGCTAAAGAGCTACCAACAACATTTACAAATGCTAGTACATGAGCATCATTTTCTTTAAGAAGCTCAGTTGCAGCAATTGTGTCCATTGTTTCTCCTGATTGTGATATGACTATGCCTAAATCATTCTTTCCAACAATTGGTTCTCTATATCTAAACTCTGATGCCAACTCAACACTTACGGGTACACCTAATACCTTTTCAAACAAATCCTTGCCAAATAAGCCAGCGTGATATGCCGTTCCGCATGCGACAATCCATATTTTTTCAAATTTTTGAGCCTCTTCTTTACTTATAGGTATATCGCTTTCAATTCCCGCCAAGCGACCGCTGATTGTTCTCTCTATTACTTCAGGTTGCTCTAATATTTCTTTATACATAAAGTGGTCATGACCACCTTTCTCAGCTTCAGAAACTTCCCAATCAATGACTTGAATTTCTCTTGAAATTTTATTTTTATTTATATCAAAAAGTTCAAAATGACCATTTTCAATTTTTACAAAATCCCCATTTTCCAAAAATATCATTTTATTTGTGTGCTCAAGAATTGCTGCAGAATCAGATGCAAGAAATACTTCATCGTCACCAACACCAAGCACTAAGGGGCTCATCATTCTACCTGCTACTATTACATCAGGTTGTTTGACAGTTGTTACAACTAGTGCATACGTACCTTCTAGTTTTTTTGCTACATTTAAAACAGTTTCTAATAGATCGCCTGACCATTCTTTGCTTAACTCGACAGCAACAACTTCAGTATCTGTATCAGATGAAAAAGTGTAGCCTTGTTCAATTAGTTCATTTTTCATCTCAGAATAATTTTCAACAATACCATTGTGAATGATTGCAAACTCGTTTTGATTATCTGAATGAGGATGAGCATTTTTATCACTAGGAACTCCATGTGTCGCCCATCTCGTATGACCAATTCCAATATTGCCTTTAATTGTTTTACCTTCAAGATGTTGAACCAATGAAGATAACTTGCCTTCTTTTTTTTCAACAATTAAGTCATTGTTATTTAAAATAGCTATTCCAGCAGAGTCATATCCTCGATACTCTAATCTTGATAAACCACCTAATAAAATTGGTAAAGGTTCTTTAGGGCCTGAGTAGCCTACAATTCCACACATTATATTCTCCATTCCAACGAGCAAGTTGAAATAAGACTACATTAAATTGCCTCTGTTCAACAATTTCTTGCTGTTTTTAAACAATTTATTACGACCGTAGAGCCGAGTATGCATCCGCCGAATTTTTCGATAACATACTTCCTCGTCACCTTTAAAAGGCCTGGCGCTAATTTGCTCGTTAAGAGTATTATAAATTGAATTTAACGTAAAAAGTCTTATTATTTATTTAAATAAATTTAAGAAATCTTCAACTCGTTTTTGATAACAGTTAGCAACTTATCCATAAAATTATCCAACTCTTCTTCACTCTTTGCTTCTACTAAAACTCTTAATAAAGGTTCTGTTCCAGATTTTCTTATTAAGTACCTACCATCAAGTTGAGTTTCTATAAATAATTCTTCCGCTAAAGCATTTAATGAATCGATTACATCATCTGATGGAATTTCCTTTAAATGAAGGTTTTCTAAAACTTGAGGATACTCGTAGATATTATCCGCTTTAAATTGTGCAAGAGTTGTATTAAAAAAAGACAATGCTTTTAAACACATCAACATGGTCAACAAACCATCACCAACAGGTAAAATATCCGGAAATATAATATGTCCGGACTGCTCTCCGCCTAATGAACCATTGTTTTCCAATAAAGCTTCAGCAACATATTTATCTCCTACTTTTGTTTCTATGTTGGAAAAATTATTTTTTTCTACTGCTGCTTTAAATCCAAAGTTAGACATAACTGTTGATACAACAACATTATTTTTTAAACTTCCTTTAGAAGATAAATACTTGGAAACTAGAAGCATGATTACATCGCCGTTAGAAACTTTCCCCTCTTCATCAACCAATATTGATCTATCAGCATCTCCATCAAATGATATTCCAATTTCTCCTTTTTTAATATTTTGGACCATATTTTCCATATAGGTTGCTCCGCATTCAAGATTTATGTTCTCACCATCAGGTGTATGGTTAATAACTCTTATGTTTTTACTACTCTTAAATAATTCTTCAATCACCTGGTATGCAGATCCATTTGCGCAGTCAATTACTAGATTAAAATTATCAATATTAAAGTCTATCTGATCTAACAAAAACTGCTCGTAAGCTTTTTTTCCTTCATCGGTTTCTTTAACTACTGAACTAGAGTTAGGTAAGTCAGATTTCTCTATTTCACTTTCAATAGCAATTTCAAGTTCATCTGATAATTTTGATCCATTTTTATTAATTAATTTAACGCCGTTGTACTCACTAGGATTATGCGAAGCTGAAATAATAATTCCCAAATCATGATTGAATTCACTTATTAAAATTGGCATTGAGCCTGAAGGTAAAACTCCGTAATTAAAAACATTTACTTCTTCTGAAAACCCATTTGAAATCCAATCAAGAATCTCTTTAGACGAACTTCTTGTATCTTGTATTACAGCGACTGAACTTATTCCCAATACTTGTTCAACTGCACTGGCCATGCCAGAGATTAAATCTTGTGTTAAATCTTCGTTTGGAATACCTCGGATTCCATCAGTACCGAAATATTTTTTCAATGTGAAGAATTATCTCTTAGTGAATTGCTCTGCTCTACGAGCTTTCTTGAGACCGTATTTTTTTCTTTCAACTTTTCGAGCATCTCTTGTTAGTAAACCAGCTTTTTTTAACTTTGGACGAAGCTCAGGATCCATTTTTATTAAAGCTCTTGATATACCTAAAGAAACTGCATCAGCTTGAGCAGATAAGCCACTACCTTGTACATTGACAACTACATCAAATTTGGCTTCAAGATTGACAACTTTAAAAGGTTTTTCAACAGTCATTCTCATAAGCGGGCTTGGGAAATATTGATTAATTTCTTTTCCATTAAAAGTAAAGTTTCCGGTTCCATCCTGTATTGTTACTCTTGCTACAGATGTCTTACGTCTACCAGTACCGTAATAATTTTCAGCCATTATTTTTCTACTTTCTTTATGTTAAAAACTAATTCTTGTGGATTTTGACTTTCATGAGGATGATTTGCGTCTGCATAAATGTGTAGTTTTTTTAGTGTTGATCTACCAAGTCTATTTTTTGGCAACATTCCCCATACAGCTCTTTCAATTATTTTTTCTGGTTTTCTTTTTTTTAGAGCATTAAAGCTTTCAGATTTTATTCCACCAGGGAATCCTGAATGTGAGTGATACATTTTTTGTTCAGGCTTGTTTGACGTGATTGCAATTTCTCCTGCATTTATTACAACTACATGATCTCCAACATCAAGATGAGGTGCAAATTCAGGTTTGTGCTTACCTCTCAAGACTTGAGCAATCTCACTCGCTAATCTACCAATAGGTAGGCCACTAGCATCAACTAAATGCCAGTTTCTTTCTGTTGATTCTATTCCATTAAAAGTTGTTTTAGTACTCATTGTCTCAATCTTATGAATTGTAACGAAATCTAATTATAAAGTGCATTTTAATTTATGAAAACTAGTATTTAACATTCCAAAGTACAAGACCTTTTGCAGGTGCCAAATAGTTAAGTCTCTTACTATTTTTGTTTTTAATCGCATCTTTAACTATTTTTATATCAACTTTGCCATTTACAACAGCCAATTGGACTCCAACTATGTTTCGAACCATGTTTCTCAAAAAAGCATTTCCAACAATAGTATATTCGAAGTAATCTCTATTCTTTGTCCATTGACTTTTATATATAGTTCTAATAGGATTTTTAGCTGCTTCAATTTTGGCGAAAGATGAAAAATTGTGAGTACCAACAAATATATTTGAAATTTTATTTAATTCATCCACATCAACTTCAAACAAAATAGAGTGTGTAAAGTCATTCAGAAATGGAAGTTTTTTGCTACTGTCCGACAAAAAATACTTATATGTTCTTTTTCTTGCATCAAACCTTGCATGAAAATCTTTTTTAGTTTTAATAAGACTATTGATGGATATATCTTGACCCAAAAGTTGATCTATTGAATTTTGCATTTTTTTATCAATTTCTATATCAGTTTTTAAACTTATTATTTGAGACTTGGCATGTACTCCAGCATCGGTTCTGCCAGAATATGACATTTCATAAGTTTTAGTAAAGATATTTATTGCAGATTCAAATTCTTTTTGAATAGTATTCTTATCTTTTTGCTTTTGAAAACCAAAATAGTTTGTACCTTTATAAGATAAATCTATTTTATATGTTTGCATTTAGACAAATAGTCTGATTGGATCTGAAAAAAATATTAAAACAACTAAATTTGTCGCAGATGCAATATTAGCTGATCTTTTTTCTATCAATAATGACGCAGTTAATGACTTAGAGAGTAAAAAATACATCCAAACAAGAATAGACAATGTACCAATCTGCAAAACCAAAGGTGAGATATCTAAATATATATTAACAAGAACTAGTAACCCAAATCCTCCTAAGACTCCATGGGTATAGCCTGTTAAAACAAGAATGTTTGAGACTTCTACTATTGTATTAAATGCTCTGGATAGCAAAAACCAAGTTGCTAGTGTCGAAAACAACCATGCAAATGTTCCATCAACAATTCCATAGAACACAACGTCACCTAAATTAGCTGTTGACACATTCAGAATAAATGGAACATAAATTGCTAAAAGACTTACTACGACAACGATTAGAGCATTAGCAGATTCATATCTGTCATTGACTATTTTTACGTATATAGATTGATTAAATCTTGTGAATTGAATAAATTGATTCCAAATATTTTTTAGAGAGTTCAAATTAGACTAATTCTAATAACGCTAGTTCTGTTCCGTCGCCTTGTCTGTATGTAGTTCTTGTAATTCTTGTATAGCCACCATTTCTATCTTCATACTTTGGTCCTATTTCTTCAAACAACTTTGCGACTA
>CBFHGZ010000004.1:17921-32774 GCA_965655535.1 Candidatus Actinomarina sp. | reverse complement strand
TCAACCTTTTTATCATTATTTGATAAGAGATAGGACACCAATGTATCAGCAAATTTTGGATGATTGTATTTAAATGAATGAATTTCAGAGGGAATTGTAATTTTTCTTGAAAAATTTCCCTTTAAGCTATATTTAATTCTTTTTAAAAACAAGTTAATCATTTTTAATCCTAAAAATAAAAACTAAAAAACTATAAATATTTTTTAAAGCAATTGAGATTTTACTTACCTACTTTCAATTCCTACTTTAATTTGTCTTCCTACAAAAACTGATGTGAAGAGGGAAAATGTAATTTGAGAACTTAATATACCAAATTCTGGTGAGAATAAATTGTATTGACTTATGAAAAAATAAATTAAATAAGATATTGCTGCTGCAGTTATAACAACTTTAAATAGATTAATTTCAAAATGCATTGCTCTGGCAAAAATTATGTTCACTCTTGACCAAAGCATGAATGGTAAAGAAAAAATTACAACTCTAAATATTGAAGCCAAGTCAATAAACTCAGTACCTAATACATTTATAAAGATATTATTTGCTGCATTCTCAAGTGCTAAATATAGAAGTGGGATAAAAAGAGAGACCAAAATCACCAACTTTAATTTACTTCTTATTTCATTAATTTCACTAATATTTTTTAATTTTGAAATTTCAGGAAAAACAATATCTAAACTTGCACCAACTAGCTGATGTAATCCCTCCAAAATTCTTCTTGACCAAGCTAATACGCCTAAAATTGGACCGGAATAAAATACTCCAAGAATGACAATATCTAATTCTGATATAAGTGCAGCTGAAAGTGTTGTTAGAACCATCTTTCTACCAGATTTTCTTAATTCTTTTGAAGTATATGTATTGTCAGTATTTGATTCTTCTTTTGGTAATGAATTATTTGCAACAAAATAAAAAATTAGTAATAAAAATGTTTGAAATACTATGACCCAAAAAATTGAGTATTGAAAATAAATTATTAACCAGCCACCGAGACCATAAATTACTGTTCTCAAAATAATTTGTTTTGAACTTATTACAAAATCTCCTTTTGATTGATGAAATGCTAAAGCTACATGAAGCATTTCGTTAAAAACAAAACCAAGAAGAAAAATAAAAACATAAATATAATTACGTCCAAAAATTGCTGAAAGAGGAACAACCAAGACACTTGCGAGAATTGTATTCCTTATAATTGTTTTATAAGTTGTGTAAAACAAGTTTTTATCAAATTTTTCTATATTTGAACTTGTTCTTGTTACAACCAAAGCAAGAGAAAGAACTATAGCTGTTCCCAATAAAACTGAAAGGCTTTTTGCAGATGCGTACTCTCCATAAATTTCTGCACCATATTCCCTTGAAATTATTGTTATTAAAAAAAAGTTTACGATTAAAAGAATGATTTGCATAAAGGAGATATACAAAGTATTTTTTTTCCAAGTCTTAAACATTTTTAACTAATCCTCGACATATGCCAGTTTGATAAGTTATATACATACCAAATTTTTTGAATATCATTATTTTTTAGTAAATTATCTAACTCTTTTTTGTTGAAAAACTCAAAGGTAGCATTAAAGTCATAAATTTTATCAGTAAATAATCTGAAATCTTTAAGAATCCAGTTTGAGATAGGAGCTCTAAATCCTTGTTTTTTTCTATAAATTATTTCTTTAGAGATAAATTTTTCAGCAATGTTTTTTAAAAGTGGTTTACCTGAGAAATTTTCTAAAATAATGTTTTCAGGTACTGTCAAAATAAATTCAATTAATTTATGGTCTAAAAACGGCACTCTAGCTTCTATGCCTGACTGCATAACTAACTTATCCATCCTCATCAACAATAACTCAGGCAACCTAATCTTTAAATCTATAAGTGTCATCCATTTTGAAAGTTTTGGATTATTTGAACTAAAATATTCAATCCAATGTCTATCTGCTAATCGAAGTACTTCAGAGTTGATTAACTCATTATTTGTAACAAGATTACTTATTTCACCTAAATTAAAACCTAAAGCACCGCCTGCAAATACTGTATTCCCAGAAATTAAATTAGAAAATAAATTTAGCCTATGGTTTTGAAAACTTGAAAATTTCATATTTTTTGAAGCATACGGTTTCATTAATTTACTTAACTTTAATAATCTATTCCAATGTTCATACCCATAAAATAATTCATCAGCACCTTCACCAACTTGAACAACTTTAATATTTGAAGACTTTGTTGCTTTTCCTAAAAAATATAACGGAATTCCAACTTCGTCACCGACTAGATCATCTTGAAAGTATGCATAATTATCCAGAATATTTTGGAAATCTTTAAAATTAACTTTTTGTTGAGATAATTCTAATTCTATTTCTTCAGATGCAAACTTAGCTTCTGCTGCTTCACCCTTATAACCTTCAAAGCTTTCATCAAAATCAATATTGAATGCTTTAAGTGTAGAGTTGGAAGATTGTTTCATGAACTTTCCAAGCAGTGAAGAATCTAAGCCTCCAGAAAGAAATAATCCTACATCAACATCACTTACTTTTCGATACTCTACAGATTCAATTAATAATTTTTCAATTTCATTTAATGCTTCTGCTTTGTCAATATCATTATTTTCAGAAAATGAAAATGGGTCCCAATATTTTGATTTTTCTAATTTTCCATCTTTATTTATTTTTATATATTCACCTGGTTCAATTTTGTTTATATTTTTATTTCCAGTTCTATTTGATGGTGTGCAAAGATGTCTTAAATATGCTGAATAAGCTTCTTCATCTGGTTCAAATCTAATCAATTTAGATGATTCAATCGCTTTAATTTCAGAACCAAAAACTATCCAATCATCATAAATTGAGTAATAAATTGGTTTTATCCCTACCCTATCTCTAGCTATAAATAATTCTTGAGTTAGCTCATCGTAAATACAAAAAGCAAACTGGCCCCTTAGTTTTTTTAGAACATCTTCTCCATAAGCTAAAAAACCTTTTAATAAAACTTCAGTGTCGCCAGAGGTATAAAATTGGAAGTCTTTTTGCTCAAGATCTTTTCTAATTTCTTTATAGTTGAATATTTCACCATTAAATACAATAGTAAATCTTGCATCATCTGACTGTAGAGGCTGATTAGACCTGTCGTTTAGATCAATAATTGATAACCTTGTATGAATTAAGCATATTGAACTGGAAATATATTTATGTGAAGAGTGATCAGGACCTCTGTGTTCTAGAGATCTTTTAACATTATCGACAATCGATGTTTCAATTTTGGAATTATTTAAGCTTAAAATTCCAGCTATTCCACACATTTATCTAACTTTAATGTTAAATTTTTTATTTAAAGTACATTAATTTTTTTTGTTTAAAGTTAATGTTATGAAATATTTAATAGATTTTTTTCTTTTATTATTAGCTTTTCCAATATTTCTTATTATTTTCCCAATTATTTCATTACTAATAGTTATTTTTGATTCAAGACCTGTTCTGTACTCTCAAAAAAGAGTTGGATTAAATGGAATAGAGTTTAAATTATTAAAATTTAGAACCATGTCAGTTTCCTCTGATCAGTCAATACACGAAGAGCACTACAAATATTTATCAGAAAATAAAAAAATAGAACCTTCGTTGACACCTGACAATCCAATAAGAATTGAAAATGATGACCGTATTACAAAAATTGGTTCTTTCTTAAGAAAAACATCGCTCGATGAATTACCAAATTTAATAAATGTTGCGCAGGGAAAAATGTCTTTTGTTGGACCAAGACCATTAGTTAAATATGAATCTGATTTATATGGTAATTACAGCAATAAAAGAAACTCTGTAAAACCTGGAATAACAGGCTTGGCACAAATTCAAGGAAGGCTTGATCTAAGTCTTCAAGAAAGACTTTTTTGGGATTTAAAATATGTTGAAAATAAATCTGCCATTTATGATCTGGTAATAATATTAAAAACTTTTGTATCTGTAATTTCAAGAAGAGGAGCTAATTAAACTCATATATTTCTTATATACTATTTCCTCATTTGATATATTTTTTTGAAATTTACTAATATTAGAAATAACATTATCTATTGCATCTTCACTACTTAATGCATCCATAAAATTTTTAAGTGTATTTGGATTATTTTTGTCAATATTAAAACCCAACCCATGTTCATCAATCAATTTAGAGACGGCAGAATTTGGATTTGAATAATTGATTAATATTTTATTCATATTTAAATAATCAAAAGTTTTGCCTGGAAATCCCTCCATAGTTATTTCATAATCTAGAGAGATTAGAGCAAATGGAATATCTTTTGTTGAGATTTCAAGTTCTTCTCTTGATAAATATTCATGAAACCTTACGTTTATATTTTTTAGCTTTTGAACATTTTCTAGTTCTTGACCAGCTCCATATAAATCAATACTCCAGTAGTTTGGAAAATTTTGTTGGAAAAAATTTATAAAATCTTGCAAATTTTGTGGTTTTCCAACATTTCCAGCATAAAATATATTTTTTAAATCATAATTTGGAATTTGATTGCTTTTATTAAAAGGTGAAAAATGACTAACCGAAAATATTTTATTTCTATCAATTTTTCGATTTGTAATTAAATATTGCTTTAATTCTTTAGAATTTACAACAACACTATCAACAGAGTTTAAAGCATAGTTATCAATTGCTTTAAAAATTTTATTCAATAAAAAGTTAGGTTGCTCTTTTAATTTTTGAGCAATCTCAGGATAAAGTTCCCAGAGAGAATAAATAGTTTTTATTTTCAAAATTCTTGAAGTAAATATACAAACTAAATTCATCGTAGGTGGATAACTAAATATAAAAATATGTTCATATGTTTTTCTATTTTTATATATAAATTTTAAAGATTTTAAGTTAAAACTTAACCATTGTAGAAATCTTAAAGAATTTACAAACTTTCTTGGTGATGATGAAATATAGTGAACCTTTATATCGTTGTAAATTTGGTGTTTACTTTCTCTGAACTGTTCTAAAATCTTTAAATTATACTGTGGAGAACTAGCTAAAACTTCTACATTTTTTAAATCTTTTTGGAAACCTTCTGCAATTTTAGATACGATCATTCCAGTTGATATTGTGTCTGGAGGAAATGTCAAAGAATGAAATAATATTTTTTTCATTTTAAAAATGATCTTGAGATATCAAAATCATAGTTTTCTTTTTTATGTTTATTAAAATCATTGTTCTTAGAAAGATAAATTAAGTCTTCAACAATAGTCTGTGACGCTGTACCATCACCAAACGGTTGTTGCCAATTACTATTAGTTAGACTTTCTGCACTTTCATGTAATAAATTGTAATTTTCATATTTTAAAGTTGGGTCAAATTTTATTGATGAGCCTACTTCATAAACTTCTGGCCTTTCGGTACTATACCTCAATTGAATTGAAGGAATGCCTAACACACAAGCTTCCTCAACTACTGTTCCTGAATCGGAAATGCAATAAGAACTATTTTGAAGCAGATGAATAAATTCAAGATAACCAATAGGATCAATCACCATGACATTGTTGTTTAATTTTAAACCTGACTTTTGCAACTCTCTTTGTGTTGCATATCCCATTGGAAATAAAACTTTTTTATTAGATGAATTTATCAAATTAATAATATTTTCAAGACTTACAGGATCAAAAATATTTTCCCTTCTATGACACGTTGTGAGTAAATACTCATCTTCGAAAATAAATTTTTTAACTTCTTCATCTAAATAGTCCTTACCCGATTCAAAAAGTTCTTTATATTCATTAAGAATATCTACAATTGGATTACCTGTTATCTTGATAATACTATCTGATATCCCTTCATTAATTCCTTGTTGTTTATAAGAAGGCAAATATGCAAAAATCCTGTCTGATAAATGATCGATAGTTTTCCTATATTTTTCCTCGGGCATTCTCCAATCATATGATCTCATACACCCTTCAATATGAATAATTGGTATATTATGCTGAGCAACTCCAATAGATCCCATTACTGTATTGGTATCACCAAGAAACATTACAGCCTTATATTTTTTCTTTTCAAGATGTTCATAAGTTTCGCTAATTACTGAAGAAACTGTTGTTGCGTCATTTGAGACATCAATATTGAACTCATAATTTGGTAAAGGGACATCTAATTGATTAAAAAAAACATCTTTCATATTTGATGAATAATGTTGTCCAGACCATATAAAATCGAAATCAATTTCATTACTATTTTCAAGCAATTTGATAACTTTACTTGCCCTAATTACATCAGGTCTTATTCCTAGAATTAAAGCAATATCTTTCATGTTCTATTAAGAATAGCTCTTGTTATATTGCTTTCTGATAATTCTTTTATATTTTCTTCGATAGTTGGAATAAACTCATATCCAGCATCATTCCAAAGTTTTAAATTATCAGAAATATTTAATGTATTTAAAGTTCTATCAACAACTTGTTTAGAACTAGTTTCATTAATTTGGACATCAACATCAAAATAAATTTTGAAATAATTCAATAATTCAAATTTTGAAACTTTATCTTTTGGAATTATGTGATTTATTTTATTTTTAAAATTATTATTTTTAATCATTCCGTGTATTATTTTGGCGAAATTTAGAGTTGTTATTCCATTCCAAGAGTGATCACTAAATCCACTAACTTCGCCACCTTCTTCTGACAAAAACCAATTTAACAACGACTTTCCTTCACCTAATTCAGGACCAACTATGCTACCTCTTAAAATAAATTTACCTAATTGCTCTATCTCGCCAGCAACTTTTGTTTTTCCATAAACATCTGATGCATCTTGGAAGGAAGATTCATCATAATTTCCACATTGACCTGAAAATACACAATCTGTTCCAATTTGAATATATTTAAAATTAAAGTCTTTAGATAAGCTAACAATCTGTAGTGGAAAATAGGAGTTGATATTTATTGCAGCTTTAACAGAATTAATATTTTTTTCATCTATGTCTGGCTTGATAACGCCAATACAATTAATAACATAATTTGGCTTAGTGACTTCAATTAAATTTTCTAAACTATCTTGAGAAACATCAAATTTATAAATTTTGTCATCAAGATATGATGAATCAATTCTTCTAGAAGTTTTGTAAACTTCAAATTCATGTAAATCTTCAAAGTATTCAGAAACCATAGTGCCCAACATTCCATTGAACCCTAAAATTAAAATTTTATTCATAAAGATTCGGATTATAAGTTTTCCATGGATCCCAAAAATCAGACTCAAATCTAAAATCGTCGTTAATTGATTCACTGAGAGTTAGTGAAGAGTAATACCTAATTGAATTATCTTCTGTTAGATTCATAGCACCGTTGGCAAAATTATTAGGTATATGTAACATCCCTGATTCAGGAGTCAATTTAAATGTAAAGACTTCTGAATCTTTATTTGGACTATCAAAGTTATTTATTTGAACAGCACACACTAAGAATTTACCTTTTTCCACACTTATCCATTTTTCTTCTTCTTTATGTCCATGCCATGCCCGAACAGTTTTTAACTGTTTGTTTGAAACTTTATATGATCTAACAACTTTTGATAAATCTAGATCATTTATAAAAAAAACAGTGCCTCTATGATCTGAGCTATGTTGGCTGGAATATAATATCGGCTCCATGATCCTACTTAATACCAAATGTTTGTAAGAAAGATTGATTCGAATATCTTGGATCGTTTATATCTTTAATTCTATTTGAATCAATGAGTTCGTATACTTCATTAATCCCCTGCTCAAGACCTATTGAAGCCTTAAAATTAGTTAAATTGTATAGCTTTTCACTTGAAACCTGATAATTTCTTGCGTCTTGAAAAGGAAGCGGTGTGGTTTCTATATTAACTTTAGGTATTTTATGTTTTATTTCTTCTGCAATTTCAATAATCTTATAATTTTTATGATGTAAATTAAATATTCCTTGGGTGTCACCTTCGACTGTGGCTTCAATCGCGTTTGCTACATCTTTTACATGCAACAAAGGTCTCCACTGATCTCCTCCAAAAACACTCATTTTATTATCTATAAGCGCTCTGGTGGTCAAAATATTAACAACTAAATCTAAGCGAATTCTTGAAAATAAATCTCCAATTCCAAATAAGGTTCCTAACCTAAATATGATTGCGTCAGAATCTTCTAGGTATTTCTCCGCATTGAGTTTTGATGAAGCATAATCTGAAAGTGGGTTAACCGGTGAGTTTTCATCTAGAAGACCTTCTTGAGCACCATAAACTGAACATGTTGATAAAAAAACAATTTTTCCTGAAAAACTATTAGCTAAATTTTTAACTGTTTCAGAATTAATTTCATGAGTCAAGACAGGATTAATTGAGCACGCTCCATCTCCTACTAGTGCTGCTAGCCATATCACAGCATCAAATTTCTTTAAAATTGGATTTAGCTTTTGATAATCTCGTATATCTCCATAAATGAAATCTACACTTTTTCTATAGGAGTTTTCATAAATAAGTGAATCATATACTGTTACATTATGCTTCGAAGAAAGTAAGTCGACTATGCCTCCACCAACGTAGCCTGCACCGCCTACTACTAAAATATTCATACGTATTAATTGTATAAGTAGAAAATAAGTAATCTATTAAAAATTAATTTTCTGATGTTAAAGATGAAAAGTAAAAATAATATAAAATCCAAGATACTGAGTGGTTATGAAGTAAATCTGTTGATAAAGATAAAAGAAAAATAGAGAATACCGCTACTACACTTGCCTTTAATTTGATATTTGTAAATAGTCGAAAAAATATGAGAAAAAATAAAACTAAACCTATGATTCCATAATTAATTAAATAAAAAACAAAGGAGTTGTGGGGTCCAAAACTGAAAGGATTATCCTTGAAATCATCAAAACTAAGTACATTATCAGAAAGAAATATTACTTGATTTGAACCAACACCTATCAATTTTGCTTTCAGAGAACTCGAAGAATAATAGTCAAATGCAGCATTTAACATACTTAATCTATCACTGATACCGTTGTTGTCATCATTTAAAAACCTATCTGCTACTCCCAGTGATAAGGAGGCTACTAAAAAAATTACTAGAACTACTAACAGCAACCAATACATTCTATCCTTTAAAAGCTTTGCCAATATAAAAAGAACTAAAATTATTAGTGCAAATCTTGAATAAGTAAAAATAACCGCAAGTAAAGACAAAGGTACAATAAACAAAGCATAAGATTTTTCATATCTGTAAAGGTTATAAATAGCTGTAATAGAAATTAAATCAGCATAACTATTAGGTCCACCTGCTTGAAAACCATTCACTCTACCTTTCAAATATTCAATATCACTGGGATTAAAACCAATACTCCAAGTTTGATAACTGTCTTTACCTAAATTAATTTCAAAAAAATATGAAAAAATTGAGAAAATAGATAGTGCTAAAAATAGATATAGTGGCAAATTGTTAGCAATTTTTGCGTCCTCAAGGTTTAAAAAATATAAATAAAGTAAAAAATAGAAGAAAAATCTATACACATCAGATGAAACAAGAGAATTGTTGATATAAAGGTTTTGAAATACCAAATAAAAAATAAAAGTTAAAAGATATTTACCTGTTAAATCTACTGTAAATTTTTTTTCATTAATGAGGGTTAATAAAAAAATAATTGAAAACAACAGTATTGGTACATCATCAGTATGAATAAATGGACCAAATAGTTCCATGTGAGGTATTAATGGAATCAAAAATATTAGTGCTGGCAAATAGCCTTTTAATTTAATTGTATTCTCCTACACATAACATAATAACAATATTCATGTGAATTATTTTTATCACTTAATAGATTATTAATTTGTTAGCATTATATGAATGGTAAAAAATATATTAGTTACTGGCTGCGCAGGATTTATTGGATACAATTTATCAAATAAACTTTTGAGTAGTGACTTTAACGTATTTGGAATTGACTCGCTTAATGACGCCTACGATAACGAGTTTAAAAAATTAAGACTAGATGAATTGAGTAAAAAGAAAAATTTTCAATTTAGACATGCCGACCTTTCTTCTAAAGATGCTCTAGAAAATATAAATGATATTGATGTAGTTTTTCACATGGGTGCAAGAGCTGGAGTAAGACAAAGCTTCAAGGATCCTCTTAGTTATATTAAGGACAATACAGTAGCGACAACAAATGTTGCAAATTATTGTGGAGAAAACTCTGTTTCAAAAATGATACTTGCTTCAACTTCTTCAATCTATGGAAATAGTGGAGATAAAGAAATGGTTGAAAATGAAGACGAAAAAATTGACCCTCCATCAATTTATGCTGCAACTAAATTATCAGGAGAAACTTTAGCCAAAACAATCTTATCAACACATAAAACAAAACTTGTTATTACAAGGTTTTTTACTGTATATGGACCTTTTGGAAGACCTGATATGTCTATTTTAAGATTTATACATTGGATCTTGGAAAATAAAGATGTTGTGATTTATGGAGATGGTGAACAGAGAAGATCTTTTACATATATTGAAGATGTAATAAATTTATTACTAAAAACTATTAACACAGATAACAATGACACATTTAATGTTGGTAGTAATATGACAACTTCTCTTAATGAAATAATCAAAATTATAGAAACTGCTGCTAATACTCAAGCAAGGGTGACTAATGAACCTCGTGCTTTTAGAGATCCTGATGTTGTTCTTCCTAGTTTGAAAAAATCAAAAGAAATTCTAAATTGGGAACCTAGTGTTGACATACAACAAGGTATCGAAAAAACTATAAAGTGGTATCTCTCTTATCAAGATAAAATAAAAGAACTCAAATATATTTAAATTAATGAAAAAAGTAATAATTACAGGTGGTGCAGGCTTTATAGGGTCTAACCTAGTAAATAAGTTATTAAGTCAGAAAATAGAAAAAATATTAATAATTGATGATCTATCTACTGGAAGTAAATCTAATGTAGAACAATTTTCAAATGATAAAAGAGTAATTTTTATTAATTCAAAAATTGAAGATATAGAAAATATTGAAAGTTTATTTTCAGATTATGATTTTTGCTATCACTTAGCTGCTGGTGTTGGTGTTCAATATATTATGGATAATTTGAGTGAATCACTTCTAACAAATATTTTGGCTACACACAAAGTACTTGAAGCTTGCCAAGTAAATAAATTACCAGTTTTATTAACATCTACTTCTGAAGTTTATGGTGTAGCTGAAGATAAGATCTGGACGGAAGAAACTAAAAGTTTAATAGGACCGACAACAAAACTCAGATGGTCTTATGCTGCTTCAAAAATGATTGATGAATTCATTGCATTGTCTTTATTTGAGGAAGGAAAAGTTTCACCCATAATTGTAAGACTCTTCAATATAATTGGACCCAATCAATTATCTAAATATGGAATGGTAGTCCCAAGATTTGTTGAAGCAGCACTGAATGATGAAGATATAATAATCCATGGTGATGGTTCGCAGTCTCGTTCATTTACATGGGTAGATGATGTTGTAGAATATTTAATCAAACTTGCAGAAATTAAAGCCTACGGTGAAGTATTCAATATTGGTCAAACAGAAGAAATTACAATCAAAGCTCTGGCTGAACTTGTAATAAATAAATCAAATTCCAAATCAAATTTAATTTATAAAAGCCACGAAGAAGTATTTGGAAAATCATTTGAAGATCCAACCAGAAGAACACCAGGAATTGATAAAATCGTAAAATTTACAGGAATTAAACCAACTAAAAATATCGAATTTATGGTTGAAAAAATAATAGACTTTAAACAAAATCTTTAGACAGTGAATATTTTAATAACAACTGGAATTTTCCCTCCAGATGTTGGAGGTCCGGCAAAATTTGTACCCTTGGTATCTGAAAAGTTATCAGAACAAAACAATGTAAAAATCATCACTTTAGCTGACAATATTTTTGCTAAAGAAAGTTTAGGTATGGATGTGAAGAGAATTAAAAGAAATCAAAATAAGATACTTAGAGTTTTAAAAACCATCAAAGCAATTTTAAAATATGGATTTAAAAGTGATGTCATTTTTGTCAATGGTTTGTGGATGGAAGTTCTACTTTCTAATTTGATTCTTAGAAAAAAGACTATAAGAAAAATAGTTGGAGACCCTGTGTGGGAAAAGTATTACACACAATATAAAATCAATGATGGATTTGATGAATTTCAAACAAAAAAATATCAGCTAAGCATTCAATTATTTAAAAAAATTAGAAATATTTCATTTAATACTGCAGAGACAATAATCGTACCATCAGAACACCTCAAAAGCTTTGTTAAGAACTGTGGATATAAAGGAAACATTCAAAAAATTAATAACGGAACACAAATATCCAAATACTTTAGTAAAAATTACGATGAAAATAGTTTTTTAATCGTAAGTAGATTAGTTAGACACAAAAATATTGACTTAATATTGAAATCTTTTAAAAATTTAAAAGATGAACATAATATAAATTTCACTCTAAGAATTGTTGGGCAAGGTCCAGAGCTTAAAAAATTACAAAAACTAATTAACGATGTAGATTTGAAAAAAAATGTAGAATTACTGGGACCTAAATTTGATGATGATTTAAAAGAGATATATAAATTATCAAATTATTTCATTCAAATTTCATCATACGAAGGAATGCCTCATTCTATTTTAGAAGCGTTAAATTATCAACTTATAGTTATTGCTTCTAAATTTGGGGGTAATTTTGAATTAATTGGAGATAATACATATGGATATTTAACTGAAAATTTTGAAATAAACGAAATATCTAAAGTAATTTATAAAGCTATATCAGAAAAAAGAGATCTATCAGAAAGTTGTAAAAATTTAGTTTCCACCGAATTTAACATTGAAAATACTATAAACAACTATTCAAAAATAATATTAAATAATGAACAAAAATAATTTACTCTATCTAAATTTAGCGGTAGATGACAAAGATACATCTTTAGGATTTGCAAATTCCTGGCTATACCAATTTGCAAAAGAATTTAATAATGTTGATGTTATAACTCTAAAAGACTCGACAGAGAATAATAATTTCATTGATAATGTAAAAATTTTCGGCATTAAATCAAATGAAAAATATTCAAAAATTGAAAAACTATTTCAACTAAGAAAATTAATTATTGACCTATTTGCATCCAAAAAATATGATTTCATTTTTTCCCATATGTCTCCACTTTTACTTATATTGGTTGTTTTATTTGGTAAAAAAAATAAAATACCAAAAATTCTTTGGTACACCCATCCAAAGCCTCAAGAGTTGTCAAAAAAACTCATATTATTTTTAAGTTTAAAATTTAGTAATAAAGTAGTAACAGCCTCCAATAGTTCTTTTCCATATAAATCAAAAAAAGTACATGTTATAGGCCATGGAATAGATGCAAAACTTTTTTTCAGCAAAAGAAAAACTTTGGAAAATCAAAACTTCTTAATGTTAAGTAGAGTGACGAAGTCTAAGAATTTAGAAATTGTTATAGATTCTTTTTTAAAAAGTAAATTTAATGAGAATTCTCTAACAATTGTTGGCGAATATGTAACTCAAAAAGATCAAAATCACAAAAATTATTTAATTAAAAAATATGAAAATTATGAAAATATTATTTTTAAAGGCAAAATACCTCATAATGAATTATCAGAATTTCTTAAAAATTTTTCCTTCCACATAAACGCAACGCCAAATGGATTTTATGACAAATCCGTTCTAGAAACATTGACTGCTGGAATATATAATTTATATTCAAATTCTGATTACGACAAGTTATTTAAAAAGAGTTCCATTCAATTTACAAAATTTGAATTAAATATAAAATCATTAAAAAACAAACTAGATTTACTTTATGACCTTGATGATAAAGTTATAAATGATATCACTCAATATGCTCAAGAAAATGCTCAAGAACAAAATTTAGAAAGTATTTCTCAAAGAGTTTTAACTATAGCTCAGAGCTAACCCACTCTATAGTTTTTGATAAACCGACTTCAAGATTAACTTCAGGTTGCCATTTAAGTAAGCTTTTTGCTTTTGCAATATCTGGTTGTCTTTGTTTTGGATCATCCTGAGGAAGATGTTTATTGATTAATTTTGAATTAGAATTAGTTAATTCAATTATCTTGCTTGCAAGTTCGTTAATTGTTATTTCATTAGGATTTCCAATATTAAAAACGTCGTTATGACTTGATTCCATTAAGGCAATGATTCCGTTAACAGTATCATCAACAAAGGAGAAGCTTCTTGTTTGGGAACCATCACCATATACAGTTATATCTTCTCCTTTAAGAGCTTGAACTATAAAATTAGTAACCACTCTACCATCATTAAGTTGCATTCTTGGACCGTAAGTATTGAAGATTCTTACGATTTTAGTATTGAGATTATATGTTCTACTGTAGGTAGCGGTTGCTGCTTCTGCAAATCTTTTTGCTTCATCATACATACTTCTTTCTCCATTTGGATTAACATTGCCCCAATAGTCTTCATTTTGTGGAGAAATTTCAGGATCTCCATATACTTCAGAAGTTGAAGCAAGTAAGTAATCTGCCTTTTTAACTTTAGCTAAACCCAGAGTATTGATTGTTCCTATGCTGCCTGCTTTTAAGGTGTTCACAGGATTTTCTTGATATGCAATTGGAGAAGCAGCACTTGCAAAATGAAAGATAAAATCAATCTCATCCTCGATTTGAATATGGTTTTGAACATCGTGTTCGACAAAACTAACATTTTTGTTTGATAATAAATGAGATATGTTTTTTTTATTTCCAGTAAGTAAGTTGTCTAATAAAATTAGATTATGACCCTTTTGATGTAATTTATCTGCAAGATGCGAACAGACAAATCCTGCACCACCTGTAATTAAGATATTCAAATCAA
>CBFHGZ010000004.1:13908-17821 GCA_965655535.1 Candidatus Actinomarina sp. | reverse complement strand
GATTGTTATGTTGTCATTTTCTAATCGAGAAATCTCAGAAATTGCAGACTCTAAAAATTTAGTATCTACAGAGTTTGTTTCAGAATTATTAGGAGTTTGTACACATATAAAAACAACATCAGTGCTTTCCCAATCTAGCTCTGAATAGCTAGAGAAAAAAGACATCCTTTTAAAATTTTCATCTTTTTGAAAGTATTCTTTAAGATTTGGTTCGTAAAAGGGAATTTTTTTATTAGATAAATTATTAATTTTAGTTTCATCAAGATCAATAAATGAAACAGTATGACCTAATTCAGAAAAACCTACACCTGTTACTAGACCAACATACCCTGTTCCAACAACAACAATGTTCATATTATGAAATAATAACTAATTAAATATTTTAAAATAATAATAATGATTAATTATTTAGCACATTGGGAGCAAATATTAATTCAATCTAGATCTTCAATAGTTAGTGAATTGAAAGAATATAACTTCAATGCAATTTGTCCTATTGAAAACAATTCTGAATTAGAAAATGTATATCATAAATTAACTCATTGGAAATTAGACAGAACAAAGTTGTTAGATATAAAGGGAATAATCAGCTTAAGAAAAATATTAAAGAATACTGATAAAAATAGTATTTTTCACATATTCACTCTTAAATCAGGATTCATATTTATGATTAGCAATATTTTTATTAATAGAAATTTTAAAATCACTCTATCAATAACTGGTTTAGGATTTCTATTTTCAAATACCTTAAAATCAAAGTTGCTTAAATATCTGTCAAAAATAATTTTCATTTTTTTTATTAACAAAACATTTGAAAATATTATTTTTCAAAATGAAACTGATAAAAATATATTTCTTAAATATTCTAAATTTAAAAATAATGCTCTAATTATTGAAAGCTCTGGCTTAAAAATAGATGAATTTAAACCTAAGACTACAATCAACAAAATTTTGAAGATTTTATTTGCTGGAAGGCTGATTTATGACAAAGGAATAGCTGAATATATTGACTTTGCAAAACTTTGTAATGAAGAAAATTTAGAATTTTACTTAGCTGGAGATTTTGATTTTGGAAATCCTAAAGCTATTTCTAAATTTGACTTTGAGAAATTGATAAAAAATAGCAATGTTAAATTTCTAGGACACATCAACTCTTCAGATAGTTTAAAGGATTATGATGTATTAATTTCACTATCAGAACATGAAGGTTTTTCTAGAATATTACTAGAAGCTGCCTATGTTGGACTATATTGTATTGCAAAAGAAAATAACGGTACAAAATTTTTGAGTCAATTTGAAAATGCATCGCTTTTAGATTCTACAGATCAAAATTTGATAAAGAAAGAAATTAACAAAGTTGAAGAAAGTTTTAATTTCATAAGTGAAAAAAATAGAAAAATTATTTCCGAAAAATTCACTATAGAATACGTAGCTTCTCAGTTTCAAAAAATATACAATTGAATAATATTATGTTTGTTCAATTTAACATTTATTTTGTAGCTTTAACAGCACTACTACTATCAATTTCTATTAATTATCTATTACTATTTTTATCTCAAAAAAATTTGCTTAAAACAATAAACAAAATTGACGAAAAAAGGCTCAATAAAAACTACACTCCACCTTTTGGAGGAGTTGCTATATCGTTAGCCTTTTTTATTGCTGCACAATTTCTTGGAGAAGCGAATTCAATATTTGTTCAAATAGGGACTTATGGAATTTTAATTGCACTTGTTGGCTTTATTGATGATATTTTTAACTTACACTGGAAATATAAGTTAATTTTACAATTTACTTTCGTATCCTTACCAATAACAAATCTGGGATTATATTTAAATTTTGAAACTTTAATTAATTTAGACTTAAACAACTATTTAAATTATTTTGTTTCAATCATTTGGATAATATTATTAATCAACTCTATAAATTTTATAGATAATATGGATTCATTAGCTGCAACTGTTGCAAGTTCTACATGTGTTCAAGCAATAGTTTTGACATATTATTTAAATCAAAATAATTTAACTGATATTTTAGTAGTTCTTTTTTTTAGTATTTTTGGATTTTTGTTATTCAACTTCCCTCCCGCAAAACTATACCTTGGTGATTCAGGCAGTTTATTTATTGGTTTTTTACTCGGCTTTCTAAGTATTTTGTTTAATTGGAATCCAGATGGATTTCATACTTTTTCAAATACTCTAAGTCCACTTCTTTTGTTTTTTACAATTCCTGTATTAGATTTTATGACAGTTTTTAAACATAGATTAACAAACAACCAATCACCATTTTCTGGAGGAACAGATCATTCGTCTCACAGGTTGCTCGCTTTAGGATATACAGAGAAAAAAATTTTATTAATTACAATTTGTTATAGTTTTTTTAGTTTTATGATAATTTTTCTTCATCTAATAACAGATGGTGTTCTCTCTAATGCTTTTCTTGGAATGTACATTATTCAATTTGTTTATATTTATTTTAAAATACAGAAGTTGCAAATTTTAAAGTAGTTTAGACTCTAGCTCTTCAATTCTATCCGGCGTTCCAGCATCAATCCACCATGAATTAAGCTCTGAATTAGTACAAATTTCCTTTTTAATATAAATATTTATTAAATCAGTAATTTCATACTCTCCTCTTGCAGATGGTTGCAATTCATCAATATATTCAAATGCATTGCTATCAAATAAATATATTCCCACAACTGCCAAATCACTTTTTGGATTTAATGGTTTTTCTTCAATTTCAATTACATTTGAATAATTGTCTACAATTGCTACTCCATACTCAGTAGGATTTTCAACTTCTACTGTGTAAATTTGGCATCCATTATTGTTTAGTAAATCATTACTGGAAATTGTACTCAAAGGATTTTCACCAAAAAAGTTATCTCCTAAAACAAACAAAAATTTTCCTTCTAAGTTTTCACAATAAGGTTTTGCTTGATATAAAGCATGTGATATGCCTTTTGCTTCTTCTTGAACGACAAAGTCTAAATTTAAATTAGGGAAATATGATAAAGTGACATCTTTAATTAAAGAATGAAATGTAGGATTTGTAATGATTATGAAACGATCTAAACCCCAGCTGTTTACTTGTTTTATTTGCTGACAAATCATAGGAATATTGTTGACTTCTAATAAAACTTTAGTTTTATCATTATCTCTAAACCCCTGAAGTCTTTTGCCCAATCCCCCGGCAGCAATTACACAAGTTAATTCCATACAATAATACATTATATAGTTATACTTTAAATTTGGTTAGATATGAATAATCAAAATAGATACTATATTTTACTTTTTATAATCCTAGGAATAGGTCTCATATCATACATAACACTTGTACCTAATTTTTCAAGAACAGAATTTAATACAGAAGTTATTGAAAATATAGAACAAGGGATAACTACAACAACCTCGGAGCCAACCAACAACCAAGAAAGTACTACCAATACAACTCAACCTAATGAAGAACAAACAAATCAGAATATTAATGAGGAAGATGAACAGTTAATAAATCCGTATTTAATAAACACATTAGCTAAAAAGAATATTGATAACTATAAAACTTACCTAATAATAGGGTCTGATGAACGATCTGACGTCGTATCTGAAACAAGGGGTAATGTGGAAGGCCAAAGAGCTGATGTAATTATTCTTGCTTTAATTGATGAGGAAAAAAATTCTCAAGTATTGCTATCAATACCAAGAGATCTAATAGTAAAAAACTTATGTACTGAAAAAATAGAAAGAATAAATGCCACGTACAAAAAAAATAATTGTGGTAACAAAGCAGAAAATCTAGCTGCGAATTTAAATGTGCTAACAGGACTTAAAATAGATCACTTTGTAAGTTTTGATTTTGAGGGATTTGAAAAAATAATCGATTCATTTAATGGTGTTGAAATCTGTGTAAA
>CBFHGZ010000004.1:0-13809 GCA_965655535.1 Candidatus Actinomarina sp. | reverse complement strand
TGAAACCCAAAGAGAAGGTTTTAGCTTTGAGCTGCAGGAGGGATGTCAAGTTGTAGAAGGATTAGTAGCGCTTAATTGGGTTGTATCAAGAAATACAGAGGTTTTAGTAGGCGAAAAAATCATAGATGAAAATGGGAATGACATATCAACATGGGAAAAATTACCTGGAGTTAGTGATCTTTCGAGAAACGAAAGGCAAAAATACATTATTAAACAACTGATGAGAAGACTTGATCAGTTTAATACTTTTAATGAATTCAATAATTTTGTTTCCGCAATCGAGGATGCATTTGTTATCGATGAAAATTTAACTTTGAACAAAGCTATCAATTTAGTTTGGAGTGTTAGAAGTATTGAAATAGATAATATAAAAGAACTTACTCTTCCAGTTGACAACTTAACACTTTCAGATGGTCGACAAGTTTTAACTTTAAACAAAAACTTCTCTGAGTTTGCAGAATTAAACGGACTGATTGCTCCTTAAATTGAGCAAAAAATACGCTGGTATTAGCCAAAAATACAAAGATACATCTGGTGAATAGATCAGGTCATTTGTTAAATTTTGTGTAAACAAAGCAGCAAATAAAGATAGATATAAACTTTCTTTTTGATTTAAATTATTAAAAATTGAATAAATAATTATTAACAAAATAAATATTACAACAACTAATCCATATTCAACCGACATCGTTAAAAAACCATTATGAGAAGTAGTAATTTCATCATATTGTGACAGAGAAAAGTTAGTAATCTTTGTATCGAACTTACCATCGTTTGCTATTAATTTACCAGATCTTAAACTTTGTCCTCCAAGAAAATTTGCGTAACCAAAATCAACATCTTCTATCCAAAAAAAGTACATTCTTCCATCTACAATTGACCACTTCCAGGACTGGTTGTTTATTCGTTTGCTAGTTCTTAATATAGAACTTTGACTAAATATGGTCTCATTTCCTCTAGGTATATTGTTTAATGAAAGTTTTACGGTTACTTCAAAATCTGAACCCGATAAATTAGTGTAATTTGGAAGAGCTACCCAGTAACTTCTAGGTCTTTTTAACTTTAAACCTTTTTCTGAAAATATTAACTTTCCATCATTGCGATTGTCATATAAGTCACTTGATTTAGGTAGGAAAACAAAATACTCACTATCTCTATTTGTTTCTGTTATTTCATAATTATATAAATTACCATTTGATGAAATATTTACACTTTCAACAAAACCATCTAAATATGACTCTCCTGGAGATTGACCGTCTCCCCATCCTCCTACTTCAAAATATGAGTCATTAATCTGAAGATCTATGATAGTGCCGTTGGTATGCTCATCTCCAATCATGAACCATTCTGAACCATCAAGTGAGTAGTAGAATGACACTATACTTCTTGGTAAAAAACCGTCTTTGTAATCAAAATTTAACTTCAGATAACCCTCTGCAGGAGCGTCAACTAAAACCTCATCTTTGTTTGACATTAGTAAATAATCTTCTTCTGAATATTGAAAATTATATTTTTCTAGTAATAATTGAGGATCAATGGTTATTAAATACTCTTTATAAACATCCTTAATATAATTTCCCCCTCCAGAGCCTTTAAAAAACTCAACATTTTCAATAGCTAAAGATCTTAAAAAAGTTCTATTGCTTTGTTTTAAAAATATACCTGAGAAAATAAACACTGTAAACACACTAAGCATTGAGCCTATTGTTAATAATAAGATTTTTTGTTTTCTTGAAAATATATCTGAATAAAGAAATAAGATTAAAAAACCAATCCCAAATGCTAAGTAAGATCCTCTTGAATATGTAAAAAATAAATTTAATAGTGAAATAAACAACATTAAAAGATCTGATATTTTGAAATCAGTAATTCTGATTGAATTATTTCCATTGATAATTTTATTGATACATACAAGAGCATAAACTGCACAAAAAATACCAATGACATTTGGCCCTCCACCCTGTATACCACCTAATCTTCCAGATGTGAATGGATTCAAACTACCATTATTACTTGAGACCCAACCATCAATTGTGCCTGGTAGCTGTAATTGGAAAACAATTATTAGAAAGTTAATTATCATAACAATAGATAAACCCTCAAAAATATTTACAATAATTAAACTTTCTCTTTTACAGAAATCTATCAATAGATATGAAAAAGTAAAATAAAAGATAAAACGCAAATTAGTTTGATTAAAAAAATCGATTTTGTCAGAAAATATGGAAACATAGACTGAAAATGATATTAAGAAAACTATAAATAATGTATCAGTTTTGTTAAAAATTTTTGATTTAACTTTCATTAATATTAAATAAATAAATACGATAATTGAAGGTAGGTCTTCTAAGTTGATACCAAAAAAATTAATTCCTATATTTGATGGTATTAATAGAGTTGATGCAACAACAAAACTCACTATTTTTATTTTGTTGTTAAATAATGTTTTCAACATTTTAAGTGGGCCCGGCAGGACTCGAACCTGCGACCGACGGATTATGAGTCCGTTGCTCTAACCAACTGAGCTACAGGCCCTATTTTTATGAAATTATTGATTGAACTTTTAAAGCTAAGCTCATATCACCAGCAACTTTTAATTTTCCTGTCATAAAAGCTGCCTGCGGACTAGAAGATCCGTCCATAATTGCTTGCATTGTTTCAGTATCAGTTGTAACAGTACAAGTTGCTTCATTATCATCTGATGAAATTTCTCCGCTGTTTCCATCAATAAAAACAATGTGCTCATCAGCTACAAACTTTACTGAGCCTCCAAGTACACTTAAGTCTTTACCTTCTGCTCTTTCTTTTACTACTGCAAGATAGTCCATTATTCCTCCATTTATTTTAATTATAGTGAAAAATTCAATGTATAGCTCCGAGGGTGGGACTTGAACCCACAACCAACGGATTAACAGTCCGCTGCTCTGCCAATTGAGCTACCTCGGATAGCAAATTAATAATACTATGAATCAAATAGTATTCTGATAAATTTCTTTTTTCTTTTTTAGATCTTCTACATGCTTTAGAATTGAAAAATCTTTTTCATTATTTTTTTCAAATAAATCTATTAAATTATCAATTTTTAGATCTGCGAAGTGAATAAAAAGTCTAATTATTGCTTCATGATATTGTTCGTCAGTATAAGATACATTATCAAATTTAGAAGCATCAGAAATATTTCCACGAAGGCTTTCAATATAATTTCTATAATCATCATTACAATCAAGAATTTCTTCTTCTTTGTCTGAATAAGTAAAATTGTTTTTTATAATCTGGGATGTAACAATATCTTTAAAAATAGAAATAGAACTAGTTTTCTTTAGATCTGTTTCATTTTTCTCATAAGTAAAAGTAAAATCTAATTCTCTTTTTAATATCTCTTTTTCAATATTTAGTCTCTCCGCCAAAAGATCTAAAGCTATGTCAACCTCAAGAGGGCTCAAATTTGCAGAAAGTTTTTTAAAATACTTAAAAACATTTTTTTTATTATTATCGTTGTTTAAAAATTTAGTTAATAAATAATCAACAATTTCAAAATTATTTTTTAAAATACCATCAAAGATTTCAGACTGATTTTCGTAAATATCAGCAATATCTTTGAAATCATCTGGAAGTTCTAAACAGTGAATTTCTATTGGTTTAGAAACTTGATTTTTAATCTCAAGCACTCTCTCAGTAGCTTTTAAGCCTGCCTCGTCATTATCAAAACATATTAAAAGCTTTTCAGTATATCTAGAAATAGCTTCCAACTGTTGAGGAGTGAAAGCCGTGCCAGAAGTTGATACCGAATTAGAGTATCCAAGCTTATTTAGAGATAATACATCGAAATATCCTTCTACTAAAAAAACATAACCTTTCCTTTTTGCTGAAGAAACAAAATCTTTCGTAAAGTACAAATTTCTATTCTTTTTATATAAGACAGAGTCAGATGAGTTTAAATATTTTGGACCAAAATCATCAATTGATCTTCCACCAAATGCGATTACTTCATTTCTAAAATTTAAAATTGGAAATAATATTCTGTTTTTAAACAACATGTTTCCGTTACTACTAATGAATCCTAATTTTTTAAGATCATTTTTGTCTATATTATTTTCATTACAAAAAGATTGAAATTTTCCTTCATCACTACTAATAAATGAGATTGAAAAGTATTCAATATCTGATAAATCAAATTTTCTCGTACTAAGATATTTTTTTGCTTTTTCAGCATCCGAAGATTTCATAGATTCAATGAAAAAATCGTTTAATAAATTAATTTTTTCATAAAAATTCTTAAAGTCGCTATTTTCATTTGTCTGAGTGTAAGAAAGCTTAAAACCATATTTTTCCGCTACAAATTCTATCGCTTCTTGAAATTCTAGATGATTAATCTCTTGAACATACTTGAATATATCACCACCCTCTTTGCACCCAAAGCAGTGGAATAAATTTTCTGTGTCTGTAAAGCTCATACTTGCAGTTTTTTCACCATGAAATGGACAAAGAGCCATACCCTTACTTCCTCTTAGTTTTCCTGTAGTGGTAGATAATATAAAATCACTTATCTTAGATCGTTTTTTAAGATCTTCTATTGAATGTCTAGCAATTGCCATTAGAGATCTATGAAATAACTTAAGAGGTTGTCAATTGAAACTCTCTCTTGAATCATAGAGTCTCGATTTCTAATTGTTACAGAATTGTCTTCTAAAGTTTCGAAATCTATTGTTATGCAATATGGAGTACCTATCTCATCTTGTCTTCTATACCGTTTACCAATAGACTGTGTAATATCTATTTCTGTACGATAGTTGCTTCTTAACAAAGTGTTTACTTTTTCAGAAACTTCAATTAACTCATCTTTTTTACTCAGAGGTAATATTCCAATTTGAATCGGAGCAATATTAAATTGAAAACGAAAAACAGTTCGAACAGAATCATTGACCTCTTCTTCGTCATAAGATGAACACAAAAGAGCAAACAATGTTCTCGTTAATCCACCAGCAGGCTCAATAACTGTAGGTGTTATTTTTTCATTTGATAAAGGATCAAAATAAGTTAGGTCTTTCCCGCTTTCTTTTTCATGTGAAGATAAATCAAAAGTTCCTCTATTTGCTATTCCTTCAAGCTCTCCCCATCCCCAAGGATAAAGAAACTCAATATCAACTGTTTTAGATGCATAATGAGCTAATTCATTGTTTTCATGTTCTCTTAGTCGAAGACTTGAATCTGGAATACCGATATTTTTATACCATTCCATTCTTTTGTTTACCCAATAATTGAACCATTCGCCTTGATCTTCCTGTTTACAAAAAAACTCAATTTCCATTTGCTCAAACTCTCTTGTTCTAAATATAAATTGGCCTGGTGTTATTTCATTTCTAAACGACTTTCCAATATTTGCAATTCCAAATGGTACTTTTGCTCTCATTGTCCTCAAAACATTCTCAAAATTTACAAATATACCCTGAGCTGTTTCTGGTCTTAAGTAAACAGTTGAATTTTCATTTTGAACTGGGCCAATATTTGTTTCAAACATAAGATTAAATTGCCTAGGTTCAGTAAGATCTTCTTTATTTATATCATCTGGCACTTGATCGGCTCTAAACCTTTGACCAGTTGGTTTATGATCAACCATTGGATCTGAAAATTCAGCTAAGTGACCAGAAGCTTTCCATACTTCAGAACTTTGAATAATTGCAGTATCAACTGGGTAAATTGTTATTTCATTGTCATTATTAATGTCTTTCCACCAATTATTAGAAATATTATTCTTAAGTAATACACCGAGTGGTCCATAATCATATGAGCTTCTTAATCCTCCATAAATAGATGAAGCATTAAAAACAAACCCTCTAGATTGTGCAATCTTTACTACTTTTTCAAAAACTTCTTTATTTGTTTCTTCCATAAGTTCTATTCCTTGATTTAAATTCTAGTAAGACATCGTCCAATATGTCTTTATTTACATCAGGCCACAAAGCATCAATAAATATAATTTCTGAATAAGAAAGCTGATACAACAAAAAATTACTTATTCTTTTTTCACCCGCAGTTCTAACAAGAGCATCGGGAAAAGGGATTTCTGGAAAGGGAAAAAAGCTATAAAAGTTTTCTTCAACACTTTGGGTGTTAGTAGTTTTGCCAATATTGTTATTATGAAAATCTGAAATAGCTTGATGTATTTCATTATGAGAACCGTAGTTGAATGCAAAAACTAAATTTAATGTATCGTTGTTTATTGTTAAGCTTTCAGTTTCTTTCATTAATTTTTTATTTTCATCTGGAATTTTTGCATCTTCAAGATCACCTAAGAATCTAAACTTTACTCCTTTTCTATTAAATTCATCTCTACGTCTTATTAAAATGTCTCTATTGAAAAACATAAGAAAATCGACTTCTTCATCAGATCTAAACCAGTTTTCTGTAGAGAAAGCATAGACTGTCAACCATTCAACTTTATTATCTATTGCCCAATCGATTGTGTTAGACAATGAATGCTCACCAGCAGCATGACCGGCTGTTCTAGGTAAATCTTGATTGATTGCCCATCTTCCATTACCGTCCATGATTACAGCTAAATGATTGAGTTTATTTTCTTCGACCATCTCAAACCTTTTTCATTATTGTTTCTTCTAGTGTTCTTAATTTTTTCTCTTCATCATGAGTGTATCCTATTGAGTGAAGTAAACCATGAATTAGTATTAACTGCATTTCTTCAATTAAATTTTTTCCGTAACTCAAAGAATTAGATTTAATTATTTTTCTACATATAAAGATATCACTAATAACTTCTTCATTTGATTGATTTAGATTCTGAATGTCTTGAAGTGAATTGTATAAAGGTAAGGTAATAACATCCGTTGGGTTGTTTTTATTAAAACTATCAAAATTCAACTTTTTTGACTCTTCTTCATTTACTGAATGAAAACCAACAATAAAGTTTTTTGAAATTGGAAATTTATTTAAAAAAATATTTTTTGCAAAAGTTAATTTTTCTTTCTCGTTTTTATAAAAATATCCAGAAAAAATTAATTTCAAATCTACTCTTCTTCAGAAATTTCAGGATATAAAACTCTTTGATGATAAAGACCCTCTAAACTTTCTTGAAAAGATTGTTTAATAATTGAAATTTCTCTAAATGTTAATGGTGCATTTTCAAGTTGGTTATCATTAATTTTTTCATTGAATATATTATCTATTACTTGTTTTATCTTTTCTTTATCAGCATCCTCTGCAAGAAATATAGCTCTACATGCTGCTTCTAATGAATCTGCAAACATCAAAATAGCAGACTCTTTTGAAGATGGTTTTTGACCTAAATGTCTAAAGTCTTGTTTGACCACAAAAGGATTAAGTTTTTTTTCTTTTTCATAAAAATATCTTATAACTGAATCACCATGATGTTCCCTAATTCCTTGATATACTATTTCTGGAATTTTAAATTTTTTAGCAAGCTTTACACCTTCCACTACATGACTTTGAATAATTTGAGCGGAATCGGTTGGTAAAAGACTGTCATGTGGATTTGCATATCCAATTTGATTTTCAACAAACATTGTTGGATTTATAGTTTTACCAAGATCATGGTAATAAGCCATAGCACGGGCAAGTTGACTATTTGCTCCAATTTGATTTGCGGCTCGATCAGCTAAAGTTCCTACAACAAGGGAGTGGTTAAAAGTACCAAGTGCATTTTCTTCAAGGTACCTTAAAGCAGGATGATTTCTATCGGCTAATTCAGATAATTTGAAACTAGATGCTAACTTAAAAATATTTTCCACGTACGTTGTAAAAGAAAGTGCGGCTAAATTAGCAAACAAAGCACTAAGGAAAGATATTATTAAAATCTGAGTTAAATTTTCATCCTCTCTTAAAAAGAAGTAAACACCAAAAGCTAAGAGTGGTTGAGTGAATGAAATATATAGAATTCTACTTCTAAGTTGGTTCCTGTCTGAATCTTCAGAAAGGAATATTGCTGGTATTATAGTCCCAAGAGCACCAAGAGCGACTAATCCAATATTACCTCCTCCAGCTAGAGCTAAAAGAGAACTGCTTAAAGATAAAATTAATGTTGCTCTGAGATTTAATAAAGTTACTGAAATTATTCCAACAAATGAAATTGGCAAAGCATATTGAATAAAATCTAAATTTGAATTTTGAGAATAAAAAGAGACTCCCCTCAAGAAAAGTGATGATATTAATATCAGAGTTAGCATTAACAAAAGTTCGTTATCATTTCTCCAAATAGAGTCTCTTAACCTCCAAAGCAATACGTATAAAACTAAAAATACTGAAAAAATTATAGGTATAGCTGAAGTTTGTACTGTTCTTGATTCACCTGATAAGTATCCAAATTCATTAAGTGCATCAAAAATTACTGGAGAAATTATTTGACCTTCACTAACGATACTTTCATCTTTAAAAAACTGTACTATTACTGGATTAATGCTTTCAGATGCTTTTTCTCTTTGTTCAGACCACAATTCCTCTTCAAGTTTTTGATTTGCAATTAAATTCTCAGCTATTATTTCGGCTACTAAGGATCTGATTCTTGCTTCTGGGATTAATGCATACAACTCACTGGATAAATTTAAAGGAGGAGGGTTAGAAACTATAGACTGTCTTATTTGATTTAAGTTTTCACTATTAACACCATTTGAAAGAAATTCGTTAGCTTTACTTTTTGATTCGAACTCAATTTGTGTCAAAAAATTAGTTGAGTTTTTAAAATCCAAACTAGAAATTTCTACCAACACTTCAATTGATGATGTAGAAATAGTAGAAAACAATACTGATGACCTCACTTTATTGATTTGATCAATCTTAGACAGATTAATTACTTCGACAGAAGTAGTAGTTTCTTCTGGATTGTCTGATTCAGTAGTAACTAGCTTTTCTTCTGTTCTTGATTTAATAACTGTCAAAAACATCTCTGTTATTCCGTCTATCACACCAATATTAATTGAAGTATTTATTGTATAAACAGGTGGAACTGAAGCTGCTGCTGCATCCTTAAGATCATTTGTAGCTTGTTCGTCTACAACAGTTAAATATCTAGGAGCTGAAAAATTTGCTGGTGATCTATCACCAATTTCTATTTTTACTATCTGGTTTTCAGGAAAAATAGTAAATGATACAAACCAAACACCTGCTGCAAATACAATTAGGTAAAATATTTTCCTAATATGCTGAATATATAAACTGTTCATTTTTCTGGAAATACCTCTAATATTTTAGAAACTATCTTATTTCTTACAATATCTTTATTTTCGAAAAGAGAAATAGAAATTTCTTCAATATTTGATAAACTTTTCCTAACTTTTTTGAGACCTGAAAATTCTTTATTTTGCAAATCAACTTGAGATTCGTCTCCAGTTATGATGATTTTGGATTCATCTCCAATTCTCGTAAGAAACATTTTAATTTGACTAACAGTTGCATTTTGAGCCTCATCTAGGATAATGCAAGCATTACTTAAAGTACGACCTCTCATATACGCTAACGGGACAATCTCAATAACTCTTTTTTCAATTAAATATTGTAAATTTTCATTACCAAAAAAATATTCTAGTGAATCAAAAAGTGGAACAAGGTATGGGTCAATCTTTTGAGACAAATCCCCTGGAAGGTAG
The DNA here is from genome assembly GCA_965655535.1 of Candidatus Actinomarina sp. Classification (GTDB taxonomy): domain Bacteria; phylum Actinomycetota; class Acidimicrobiia; order Actinomarinales; family Actinomarinaceae; genus Actinomarina. The sequence continues at coordinate 4,195 of CBFHGZ010000004.1, read as the reverse complement.
CCCAGTCTTTCTCCTGCTTCTACAGCAGGTCTTGTAAGCACAATTTTTTTTACTTTTTCTTCGTCGTATAATTTAACAGCACTAGCTACAGCTAAAAAAGTTTTTCCTGTTCCAGCAGGACCTATACCAAATGTAACAACTGATTTGTTGATATTTTCTATATATTTAAACTGACTTAAGTTTTTTAATTTAATAATTTTGTCTTGATAAACACTTATATAATTATTTTTTTGATCCAACGATTCTTTATTAGTTTGAAAATTTAACATAAGTTCTAAATCCTCAACATCAATTTTTTTATTTTGTGAACTCATGATGAGCAGCTCATCAATAATACTAATTGCGTTCTGTATGTCTTCTTTTGAACCCTCTAGGTAAACAATGTTACCTCTAAGATTTATTTTGGAATTTGGAAACTGAGATTTTAAAAAATTTAAATTTTGATCATTTACGCCAAATATATTTACAAGTTCTGTTCCTAAAGGTATTTCTTTTTCTTTTAACACTAAATTCCCTTTAGTTCTTCCCCACCAATTAAATGCAAATGAATGTGATATACAGTTTGTCCTGCATCAGAATTTGTATTCATCAAAATTCTATATCCTGTATCATCTATTTTTTGTTCTTTAGCTAAATTTTTTGCTACTAATACCATATGACCTAACAATGTAGTATCGTCTTCATTCATCTGATTTAATGTATCAATTCTTTTCTTTGGTATAACCAATATATGTATTCTTGCTACAGGATTTACGTCATTAATCGCAAATACAAAATCATCCTCGTAAATTATCTCAGAGCTTATTTCACCTACTAAAATTTTTTCAAAAATAGATTGTTCCATATAATTTAGTTTACAACATTAAAGAAGCTGCTGTGATAGCTGCTGTTTCGGTTCTTAAAGAATTGTCGGTTAATCTTATTAATGATTTAAAGTTGGCTAACTCTGACTTAGACCATCCACCTTCTGGTCCTATTGCTATATTCTTAAGTTCTTTTTTATTTTTTAAAAGTGTTTTGCCTGAAATATCAAGACCATTTGTAAATTTATCAAAATCTAACCCAGGAACAAACTCTATTTCAGGAATAAAAGGTGTTCCAGATTGCTCTATTGCGGATACAAGCCATGAAAATATATTGTTTTCTTTTATATTTGTTTTCTGAGAATTTTCAGTTGAGCCAATGAAAATGTAATGAGAATTTAATTCTGTAAGCTTCTCAAGCATAAATCTAAACCTGTTTCTTTCTCTTAGGTGAGGTAAAAAAATAGAGTAGCTAAGTGTTCTGTTAAATATATTTTTAGAACTAATTTCTACATCTTTATTGTGCAATTTACCCTGCAAAATTAAACCTTGTCCATTTGTAACTTTTAATTTAGAACCATTTTCTTTTCTTAAAACTTTTTTAATATGATGTAATTTATCATCGCCAATTTTAACTAGCTCATCACTCTCATGTATGTCAGGATTAAAGATTGTTGGAATAAACATTATTGCTTAAGAAATTCTCTAAAGGCCTCTTTAGGAACATTTACCTTACCAATTTGCCTCATCTTTTTTTTACCTTCTTTTTGTTTCTCTAAAAGTTTTCTTTTTCTAGTTACATCACCACCATAAAGTTTTGCTGTTACGTCTTTACGAAGAGCCTTGATGGTTTCTCTAGCAATAATTCTTGAACCAATTGCAGCTTGTATAGGAATGTCAAATTGCTGTCTAGGAATTAACTCTGATAATTTTTTAACTCTTGATCTACCAATATATTCAGCATTTTCTTTAGATAAGATAGAACTAAACGAATCCACTATTTGTCCGTTAACTAAAATATCAAGCTTCACTAGATTCCCAGTTTCGAATTCTAAAATAGAGTAATCTAATGTTGCAAAACCTTGAGATATAGATTTAAGCTGATCATAAAATCCTGAAACTAATTCTAATAAAGGAAGCTTATAGCTGATCTTTACCATTGTTGTGCTCAAGTATTCCATGCTGTTTTGAATTGCTCTTTTTTCATTCAATAACTGCATAATTGAACCTAAATATTCCTTTGGAAAAAGAAGATTAACTTCACAATATTTTTCTTGAATGGACTTAATGTCAGTGTATTTTTCTAATTCATTTGGATTTCGAATTAAAATTTTTTCATCATTATTTCTTATTAATTGAAATTCAACAGAAGGTGGCGTGACAATTAGGGATAGTCCAAACTCTCTCTCAAGTCTTTCAACTACTATTTCTAAATGAAGTAAGCCTAGAAAGCCACAGCGGAAACCGAAGCCAAAAGCGGACGAGGTTTCTGGTTCGTAAAAAAAACTTGCATCATTTAACACATATTTATCTAGTGAGTCTCTTAATTTTGCATAATCATCTGAGTCAGCTGGAAAAATACTTGAAAAAACCGTTGGTTGAGGTTCTTTATATCCAGATACAATAATAGGATTTTCATCAGCTGCTTCAACCAAAGTATCTCCTACTCTTATTTGAGAAAGATCTTTAGCTCCTGTAATAATATAACCAACCTCTCCAACATTTAAAACATCTGTTTTGTTAAATCCAAGATCAAAATAACCAATTTCAGTTGGTTCGAATTCATATTTTGAATTTACTAACTTTAATTTTTGATTAGATCCAATACTTTTTCCAAAAACTCTGACTGACGCAACAACACCTCTATATGAATCAAAAAAAGAATCAAAAATAAGTGCATTAGTTTTATCAGCTTTAGAAACCGGTGGTGAAATTAAAGATGGAATATTATCTAAGAGGTTCTCTACTCCTATTCCATCTTTGGCAGAGATTTCAAAAATCTCTTCTTCTTTAGACCCTATTAAGTTAAAAATCTGTTTTTTTACTGATTTCACATCAGCATCAATAGAATCTATTTTATTTAAAACTGGTATGATATCTAATCCAGCTTCAATTGCAGCATATGAATGTGCAAATGTTTGTGCTTGAATTCCTTGAGTAGCATCAACAAGCAATATGGCTCCGTCGCATGCAATTAATGCTCGTGAGACTTCATACGAAAAATCTACGTGTCCTGGTGTGTCAATTAGATTTATTATTAAATCATCAAATTTTAGTCTGATTGGCTGAGATTTAATTGTTATTCCTTTTTCACGCTCCAAGTCCATACTGTCTAGGATTTGGTCGTTATGTTTACCGGGCTCAATTAATCCAGCTATTTCAATTAATCGATCAGCTAATGTTGATTTACCATGATCTACATGGGCAATAATTGAAATATTTCTTATATTTTTATTATCTAACATCTCTTTTAAGTTAATATCTTATATACCGAAAGGTTTTACATGGCTAATATTAAATCACAAAAAAAGAGAATACGACAAGACAAAAAAAGAAACATTAGGAACAAGTCAATTAAGACTCAACTTAAAGGCGTACTTAAGTCTGTTGAAAATGAAAAAGTTGAAAATAAAGAAATTGCAATGAAAACTTTAGACATTGCACACTCTAAAGGAATTATTACTAAAAACTTTAGAGATAGAAATAAATCTAAAATTTCAAAACTGTAATATTCTTTTACAAGAGATAAAGAATCTTTTTGCTTTTTCAGGCTCATATGGATATTTATTTAACATTTTTTCTATTTTAAAAATCATCAAAAGAATATGATCAATTTGCTCTAATGATATTTTTGTTGCTTTACTAGAAGCATCTTTGTACTTAAAGTCTTCCTTTTCATTTAGAACTAACGAGGTCTCGGTATTATCAAATTCTTTCAGAAGTTTTATTCTTAAAATTTCTTTTTGAAAATAGAATAAAAAAAATTGAAATTTTTTCAATTCACTAGAAAATTCATTAATTAGTCTATCAGTAATTTTTAAATTTTTATTGTAAAAAACTTTGGTTAAATCCCAGGGATATAATGATTTTTCAGCTTCTAAAGGATAAACTATATCTACTTCTTCATTTAATTCATTTAATTTAGAAAGATTATTTTTCTTAATTTGTATTATTAAATTTTTTTTGGATGGTAAATTTAAATTTCTAATTTTAGAAATTGTAAAAAATTCATCGTATATGAACTGTTGTGTTGTATTTTCAAATAATTGTGCTGTATTTTTATTTAGCTCTTCAATAGTAATTTTTTCAGTATTAGAAGTGTCAAAAGGTATTAAATCTAAATTATTTATTAATTTTTCTGTAACAATAACAATCATTAAGCAACAAAATTA
>CBFHGZ010000003.1:679-42611 GCA_965655535.1 Candidatus Actinomarina sp. | reverse complement strand
TTTGCCTCATATTCAATTGCAACGTGAATCATAATAAACCAGTCTTCATCGACTCCACCAAGAAAATTTTGTAAGATATCTATATTTTCGACATCAAATGGTTTATTGGGATCATGAATTTTCCAGTTGTTCAAAGCATATGATGCGTAGGAGAGAATTGGAGGTCTATCTAATTTTTTTGCAATGCTGTGCCAAGTGATAGCTAATTCTTTAGGTATAACATTTTGAACCTCTTTTTTACCCCACATATAAGCATGCCCGATATACGAATAAAGTAGCATTGCTCTTTCCAGTTCGCTATCTGAAAGATTTGATATATCTTTATTGGGATTAATACCCTTGACACTTAATTCAATATGTTCGTTGGCCAGTATCTTTGGAAGTTGGTTTGCTACATCTTCTACATCTTGAAAATCACTTGAGAGACTTTCAGAAATTGATTCTGGAATAAATCCATTATCTAGTACTTTAATATCCATGTTCCCCCTAGGTATTAATACTTGAACACCCATTACAATGGTAAACAAAGAATTAATATCATGGGCAAAAATTTTTATATTATTTTAGGAAATCAATTATTTGATCCGAAACTTCTCAAAAAAAACAACTGTAATGAAGTTTTTATGGCAGAAGATTTTGGACTTTGTAGAGAATTTAAATATCACAAATCAAAAATTTATTTATTCCTAGCAGCAATGCGTGAGTATAGAGATGAGCTGTTAAAAAATTCGATAAAAGTCAACTACTTTGAATTAGATCAGAGAATCGATAAGTTGTCGTATATTGATTTTTTAGTAGATTTTTTAAAAAACAAAAAAATTAAAGAAGTCAATATTTACGAAATCGAGGACAAGCCTTTTGAATTAAAATTTTTAAATAAATTAGCTCAGAACCAAATTGAAGTCAAAATTACTAAATCCCCTATGTTCTTATTTTCAAGAGAAGAGTTTATTGAAATGGCAAAGGGCAAAAAGACTTATCGTATGGCTTCTTTTTATCAAAAAGCTAGAAAAAAACTCAATATTCTTGTTGATGAAACTGGAAATCCAGTTGGTGGTAAATGGTCTTTTGACGAAGATAACAGAAAAAAAATACCAAAAAATGTTGAACCACCATTAGAAATTAAATCTGTATTATCTAAAAACCATCATCAATTAGTTGAGACCATTAATCAACACTTCAAAAATCATCCTGGAAGTTTAGACAATATTTGGTTTCCGGTACAAAGACTTGAGGCTAAGAAACAACTTAGAAATTTTTTAAAAAATAGATTTAAAGATTTTGGCACTTATGAAGATGCAATGATTGAGGGTGGAAATTTTTTATATCACAGCTGCTTAAGTGCTTTACTAAACATTGGATTAGTAACTCCAGATGAGGTCATTGCTGAAACCTTGAAATTTTCAGAAAAAAACTCAACTCCTTTAAATTCTCTTGAAGGATTCATAAGGCAAATTATTGGTTGGAGAGAGTTTATAAGAGGAATTTATCATGCAGAAGGCGTTAACCAATCAAATAGTAATTATTGGAATAACACAAAAAAACTCACCTCATCATGGTACGACGGTAGTACTGGGATTGAACCACTTGATGATTGTATAAAAACCACCTTGAAAGATGGATATATTCATCACATTCCCAGATTAATGATAATAAGTAACATCATGAATATGTGTGGAGTGCATCCGAAAGAAATATATAAATGGTTTATGGAAATGTATATTGATTCATCAGAATGGGTTATGGTTCCAAATGTTTTTGGAATGGCGACCTACTCAGATGGTGGATTAATGTCAACAAAACCATACACATGTGGTTCCAATTATGTTCTCAAAATGAGTAACTATAAAAAGGGTGAATGGTGTGATAAACTCGACGGAATTTATTGGAGCTTTACAGAAAAAAATCGTAAATTTTATGAAGGTAATCCTAGATTATCACTGCTAACTAGATCTCTAGATAAATTAGACCCAGAAAGAAAAAAAAGAATCTTTAAAGCTGCAAAAGAATTTATTAACGAAAATACCGTTTAAATATTTTTTATATAATCTCTAAACATTATTGGTTCATCGGTAATTACACCGTTACAACCTAAATCTATACATTCTTGAAAATCTTCAAGACTATTAACAGTCCAAATATGAAGTTGAAGCTTGTTGATCTTACAAAAATCTACTAATTTTTTTGAGAGTATTTTCAATCCTTTCCATCTAAAAGGTGCTTGTAGAGCTTGTACTTTAAAATTTCTATTTTTGTTTGGAAGAAATTTTGCTTTAGCATTCTCTCTGAAAGATCCTGAGGTTAATATTTTCCCTTTTGATACTTTAATAAATTCGTCTAGTCTTTTTGCACTAAAGGAAGACACTAAAACTCTTTTTTCAGCTTTAAATGTATTGACTATTTCAACTACTTTTTTTGCTAATCCTGACTCTTTTAAATCTAGATTTAATTTAATTTCATCATTCATTTCTAAAGCATCAACTAATCTAATGAGCTTTGTAGTTCGATTTGGCATATTGTTTTTTTTATAAAATTTATATCCCGCATTAATTTTTTGAATATCACTCCACGAATAATCTTTTACTAAACCTGATGCATTTGTAGTTCTATTGAGAGTCTCGTCATGATGCAATACTATTTCGCCGTCTTTTGTCATTCTTAAATCTGTTTCGTAATGACTAAAACCTTCATCAAGGACCATCTGAAAACCATGCAAAGTATTCTCAGGAACAATGTTGGACCCACCTCGATGTGGAATGATTATTGGACTTGACCCTTCAAAATATGTAGGCTTATCCAGAGACACCACCAGTAAAATTAAATTCTTTAAGATGAAGCATCGGTACTTTTAACATTCCCTCTCCGAATTCTGAGTCTGCATACCTAACGCTATCACCCACAGATAAAACATTGCCTTGAGATAAGGATGACATAAAACTCTGAGTAAATCGAAGCCTACCTACTGGTTTAGTAATTTTTCCATCTTCTATTAAGAATGAGCCATTTCTATTCAGCCCTGTAACTACTTGTGTGATGGGATCTAAAACTCTGCAATACCAAAATTCATTAATGTAGATTCCTTTTTTAACATTGGAAATCATTTCAGACTTGGAAACATCACCATTTTGTAATTCAACATTGGTTCCAATACCTCCAAAGTTATCACCCCAACCGAATAATTCATGAAAAGTATTATCTGCATTTAATTCTTTAGCCGTTCTTCTTGTATGGAAATATGATGAAGAAACACCTTTGTCTACCACTACAAGATTTTTTTTAAGAGATCCTGAAGCATCTATTTTAAAACCTATTGAAGAGGCCTCTTCAGGTGAGTCAACTAAGGTAATTTTTTCATCAAATTGTTTTTCATCAAGCAGAATTGGACTCATCCCATCAACTTTGCTTTTTGCATTAAATCCATAAACTCCGAGAAAAACAAGGATTGTGCTTACAGCTTCATGACCAAGTATTACTTCATATTTTCCAGGTTCAATATCTTGAGGGTCGATACTATCTTGTGCTAACTGTGCCGCTTCAGAACCTGCAATCTCTGCATCAATCTCACTTAGATTAATTCCACCTCTGTGTGATGAGCCTGCAGAAGAGTCAGTTCTAAAAATTCCGTCTATAAAAGCACTGCTTGAAGAATCTGAAGACTCAAGCCCATTTGAATTCCAAACAAAAAAATTATTTACGTACGAAGAGCAATAACCTGCTGCGTTCATTTCTTTTCCTTGAGAAATAAACTCTTTAACTTTTAACGCTCTCTCATCAGGTGTAGACTCTTCAATTTCAATTAAGCCCAAATAGGATGATTCTTCATCTGGCAAACCAGACCACCCTTTATCTATAGGACTATTTTCCAATGACTCTAGTGCTTTCTTTACAAAAGTTTCAGTATTTTTAAGTGCTGTTATGTTTGTAGAAACAGTTGCTGTTTTTGAGTCTTTATGAATAGTAAGATAAATGTCCGCGGACTCCTCATCGACATTTTGATGAATATTTGAGTTAGCAAATCGTGTCAAAGCACTCTTAGAATGCATCATTTTTAATTCGCACTCAGCATCTGCTGGTAGCTTTGATTTTATATCTTCAGATAAATCTTCCCAAATTTTCATCCTCTTACCCCTATGCGAGTATCCTTAAATCTAGCTGGAGATGCTGGATGTCCAGTATGGCCAATCTGACTAGGTTGTCCTTTACCACAATTTGGAGTTCCCCAAAAAACCCATTCTTCTTCACCTGCTAGCATGTCCATATTTCCCCAAAACAAAGGAGTGATTCCTGTATAGGTAGGGTTTTTAACCATATCAATTATTTTGCCATTCTTTACAACCCAACCCACTTCACAACCAAACTGAAAATTTAATCTCAAATCATCGATAGACCAAGACCTATTTGTTTCCATATATATACCATCTTCAGTTGAAGAAATTATTTCATCTAAAGAAGAGTCTCCTGGTAACAAACCAACATTAGTCATTCTTACCATAGGCAATCTGCCAAAACCATCTGCCCTAACCATTCCTCCGGGCGAAACTCCTGCGACAGCTGCGCTGTCTCTACCTGACAAAACTCCAGTCCAAATTCCTTCCTTTACAATATCAACTCTTTGTGCAGGAGTTCCTTCATCATCATATTTAAAAGTTGCCAACGCACCTGGTAAAGTTGCATCGGCAACTATATTCATTAAAGGTGAGCCGTATTTGTGTTCATTTAATTTTTTAAGATCTAAATGAGAAGTACCAGCATAAGCTGCTTCCCAACCCAAAATTCTATCTAACTCAATAGCGTGACCAACTGATTCATGTATCTGCAAAGCTAACTGACTGCCTTCTAAGATTAAATCCATTGTTCCCTCTGGACACTGTGGTGCGACAAGAAGTCTTTGAGATTCCTCAGAAAGTCTTTCTAAATGGTCTTCAAACTTAAATGATTTAACTACTTCCCAACCACCAGTTCTGTATTCACCAAATGATTGAGGATAAGATCTTATTTGCGTTTCACCATCTCCCACTGATAAGGACGAGATTCCCCCACCAGATTCAATAATATTCTGATAAATTTTATGACCTTGGCTTGATGCAAACCACTTTTCGGTATCCCAAAAATCTAAACGTCCAAAAGCTCTTGAACTTCCATATTTTTTCATTTTTTCAGTCGACTCAATTAATAAATTAATTTGATCTGAACTTGAAACAGAAAATGGATTTTCCTCATGAGGGGTTGTATAAGAATCTTCAACAACTGGGACATCTGCAAAAGGCATATCATTACCCGCTACCATGGCAGAAGCTTTGGCTATATTAAAAGCTTTTTTTCCAGCTAATTTTAAAGAGTTATTTGATAAGTCATAAGTTGAATAAAATCCCCAAGAAGAACCGACTAATGCCCTTATTCCAATACCAACTTTTTCGTTTTCATTGAAATTTTCTATTTCACCATTTTTCGCAGCAATGTTTCGAGACTTTGAAATAAGTATCCTTGCATCAGAATATTTAGCTCCACTTTCAATTGCTGAATCAATTGCAATTTCTAAATAATCAAACATATAAATAGATTAACAACTTAATAAATCAAAGATAGTTTAGTAAGGGTCTTTAAACGAGGTCTTGTTCTCGAATACCAAAAGATGGGTGACGTAACCTGCAAAGAGCAAGTTTTTCTAATTGCCTAATTCTCTCTCTAGTTAAATCAAATTCTTCACCGATTTCTTCTAAGGTCCTAGGAACCCCGTCATAAAAGCCATATCTTAAAGCTAAAATTCTTCCTTCTCTTTCAGGCAATCTACTAATGCTACCTCTAAGGCTTTCAGCAACATCTAAATCCTGAACAATTAGAGATGGATCACTAGCGTCTTCGTCTTGAATAAAGTCACCTAGTTGAGCTCCATCTTCACCTACAGGTTGCTCAAGTGAAACTGTATCTGCAACACTTAGAGCTAGCTCTACTTTATCGACTCCTACACCAGCTTCCTTAGCAATCTCTTGTGGTTTAGGATCTCTACCTAATTCAGCCTTAAGTTGAGCTTGTGCTGCTCTTACTGCAGCCATTGTGTCATGGAGGTGAACAGGTATTCTTACAGTTCTTGACTTATCAGCAATCGCTCTTGTGATTGCTTGTCTTATCCACCAAGTAGCGTAAGTTGAAAATTTAAATCCTTTTCTCCAGTCGAATTTTTCGACTGCTCTAATTAAACCAAGATTACCTTCTTGAATTAAGTCTAAAAAGTCAATTCCGGATGTGTTTGCATATCTTCTTGCGTTTGCAACAACCAATCTTAAGTTAGCTGTCAAGAATGCATCTTTTGCTTCGGCACCTTTTTTTCTATCTCTCTTGAGGCGAATCTCACCTTTTTTATCTTTAAATTGTTTTTTTTGAAGTTTTACTGCTGCTTTTTCACCAGACTCTATTCTTTGAGCTAATTCAACTTCCTGCTCAGCTGTAAGTAGGTCAAAATTTCCAATTGCAGTCAAATATTGACTAACGAGATCTGTTGTTAACTTGCCTTTGTCATCTGCTAGTTTTTTTGTTAAAGATTTGGCTTTTTCTCTTGCAGCTTTTTCCTGTTCAGGAGTAAGAGTTGTATCTTCATTAGAAAAATCAGCCTCTTTTACTTCAGGCTTTGGTTTTGAAGGAATTGTTTTAGTTACCATCAGTGTTTTGACCTAATTTTTTACCATCTAGTTACAAAGATGAATGATATACGTAGTCTTAATTTAAAGCGAATTGATAGAAAGATTATTTCTAGTTTTTTCGATACTTACATATATATATGTAATCCACAAAAAATCAGCTATTGCAAGGTGTAAAACGCTTAAAGGTAACCAAATATTAGACAGGACATTCACTACACCTAGTGTCACAGCAACCAAAACCATTAACTTTAAAGATTTTGTGTTTAATTTATATGTTTTCTTTAACCTATTTGATTCAAAAAACAAAGAAATAGAAAGCAAAGATGCGACAATCGGGTGTAGAATTCTCAATCTTGTAAGCAATTCAGATGTTTCATCAAAATCTTCCAAAAACCCTTGAATAAAAGATTCTGACGGGAAAAGAACGTCCGCTAAAGCAGTTATAGATCCTGTTGCGCCACTAAATAAAAATAAGCACAAAACTACTAAAAATTGATTATCAACTATACCTTTAATGCTTTGTAGATCATCTTTAACAACTTTATAAAGAGCAATGAAACAAGCAAGTAGTCCAAAAGTATTAACAAGGTGAATTGGCACAGCAACAATTCTTGGAAGAGAACTATTTAAACCAACCCACTCAAATAAAACAATTACTGCCCCAATTACAGCTTCTAGAACAACAAAAAATGTTAAATAATTTGAAATTACTTTTTTCAAATTATTTTTTTCTAGGATTCTAGTTTTTAAAAAAATCATTAATGTCACAACCAATAAAATTCCACTGACCGCTCTATGGGAAAACTCTATTAACTCAGGTATATCAGAGAGCTCAGGAATAACCTTACCTTTGCATGTTGGCCATGTAGATCCACAGCCATCTCCAGATCCAGTAGCTCTAACAATTGCACCAGCTAATATTGAAGAAATTGCGAGGAATAATCCTGCACGAACAGAATTTAAAAAGCTCATGTCAAATTTTCAATAACTTGAATTAAAGAATCCCAAAGAAGTGAAGCAAAGTTAACTGAAACCAATAAAAGCAACCCAATAGCTAATACAGTTTTTACATTTCTTGAAAAGTAAAAACTCAATTGATTTTGATCTAAAATATATGGACTTTCATCTGTTTCAACTAATAAACTATTTTCGGCCTTTTGATCTTGAGTTGCTGTATGGTTTGTTAATTCTGCACCGTAGCTTTCGTCTTCATTAAATGTTTTTGGTTTTGCAGACTTCCTCTGAAAAGTACCTCTAAATTTATCAAAAGATGTTTCTTTTATTTCTAATGAAGAAGGTTCCACTCTAAATAGTGAATCGTCAGTAGTTGTTAAGCTGCTTTTAGAGGTATTGTTTTCATTTTGAAAAGCCTTTAAAGAATTAACTATCTCTGCACCTAATAAACCCTCTAATGCATTAATTGTTTTTGAATCAGTTGGAAAGGATACTCCCGACTCCCATTGCTTGACTTCTTTTATTTTTGCACCAGTAAAAGACGCTATCTGTTTATTAGTAAGGTTTCTTTCATTTTTTAACTTATTAAAAACAGTTTGAAAATTTTTCATAATGTAATTCTATTCTAAAAAATTATTTTTATATAATTAGTCTACATCTTGGAGGTGAATGAGCGCCTGGTGGGCTCCACAGTCTTCAAAACTGTTGAAAGGTGTAAAAGTCTTTGGCAGGTTCGATTCCTGTCCACCTCCGCTAATTATAGATTAAAGTCGTTTATCATAATGTCATGGAACAAGAGCAGAATTTAATTGATTCAGTGAATTTCGCACCAGAAGGATTTAAAGTCTCACCTGGTTGGCGCGTAGGTCACTTAAAAGACGAAACTATTACAAAATCTGGATTACTTGTACCAGCAGGTAGCGAAAAAACTTCAGAAGCCCTGCCATTAATTGATATAGACACTGGAAAGCAGTTTTGGGCAGTAGCAAGTGGTGCGTGGAAATTTATTTGGCCCCCAACTGGAAAAGTTGTTTTAGCTGTAAGGGAATCTCAAATTATTGCAGAAGAAGAAAATTCTACTACAACTGACAGTGGCACATATTTATAAATAATTGAATCAACGAAATAATCCCAATCAATCTGATCGTAGACTACTTACGGTATCTGATAGGGATATCTTTGTTACAACTCAAAATGCTTTATTAATTGGAATAATTTTAAAAAATGAAATTCGGGCAGATAAAGAAGAGTCCTTGAAAGAACTAACAAACTTAGTTAATACAGCTGGTTCGAGTCCCAAAATTATTCAAACAAAAAGAGTAGAAAAAATTGATCCAAAAACTTTTATTGGAAAAGGGTCTATTGCAGAGCTCGTTGACATCTCTGATGCTAATGATATTGATGTTGTCATTTTCGACTGTGAACTTACTCCAAACCAACAGAAAGAACTCAGAGCACTTTTTAAATGTGACGTTGTAGATAGAACAGGATTGATTCTAGATATTTTTGCACTTCATGCTCAGTCTAAAGAAGCAAGGTTACAAGTTGAATTAGCTCTTTCCATTTATCTCAAGCCAAGACTTGCCGGTCTAGGTAAAACTTTAAATCAACAAGGAGGTGGGATCGGCACAAGAGGTCCTGGAGAAACCAAACTTGAAACAGATAGTAGGTTGATTGACAATAGAATAAATAAACTCAAAAAAGAAATATCCAAAGTAAGCAAGCAAAGAGCTGTTCAGTCAAGTTCACGAAGAAAAAGCAACACACCTTTGGTGTCAATAGTTGGTTATACAAATGCAGGTAAATCAACACTGCTAGAAAAAATTACATCTTCAAAAACATACGTGGCTAATGAATTATTTGCAACTGTTGATTCTCTCCAGAGAGAGTTAAAAATTGATGAAACAAACGAACATTTAATACTCTCTGATACAGTCGGATTTATCCAAAATCTACCAACAACACTCATTGACTCTTTTAAGTCAACACTTACTGTAGTTAAAGAAGCTGAACTACTTATCCATGTCGTAGATGCTGCCGCAGCTATGCCTCAAATGCATATCAATACAGTTCATGAAATTCTAGAGCAAATTGAAGCAAAGATACCTGAGCTCTTGGTGTTTAATAAAATTGACCGAATAGATAGAGCTTCTCTAAATTACTTAAAAGAAAAATATCCTGATGCTGAATTTATTTCCTCCACTGTTGGTACTAATATTTCAAATCTTATAAAAAGAATATTTGAAAAAGTGCTCGGAGAAATAGTAAAAGAGCAAGTTATAATTTCAGCTAAAGATTTAGATATCCTTCATAAATTATCAACAATTCATAATGTAGAAAATATAGATTCACAATTATTAGTAGAGATAGATATAAGAAAACAATATTTAAATAATTTGATCGACAAAGATATTGTTAAAATTTCAATATGAGTCTAAATATTGGATTAGTTGGAATTGGAGTTATGGGCTCCAACCTTGCATTAAATATGTCAGATAATTCAATAAACGTAAAAGTTTATAACAAGTCAGATGAGAAAATTAATACTCTAATTAATAAAGATTTAAACAATAACATTGAAGGTTGTACAAGCTTAAAAACTCTAGTTGAAAACTTAGAAAAGCCCAGAACAGTAATGTTATTAGTGCCATCTGGAGAAGCTACAAAAACTGTAATAGATGACCTAACTAATTTACTAGATAAAGATGACCTAATAATTGATGCCGGAAATTCTTACTTTTTAGATAGCAATGAAATGGGAAATCTCTGTGAAAAAAAAGGAGTTAAGTTTATTGGCATGGGCGTATCAGGTGGTGAAGAGGGTGCAAGAAATGGTCCGGCCTTAATGATCGGTTCAAAGGATCCAATAAATGAAACCTTACAAAAAATATTATCAAGTATTGCCGCTAAAAAAGATGGCGTTCCATGTGTTGGAATATATGAAGGATTCGGTACCGGACACTTCATCAAAATGCTTCACAATGGAATTGAATATGCAGAAATGCAAATTATTGCAGAAGCATACAGTGTTTTGCGATCAAGTGGCTTCGATAATATAAAAATAAGTAACTTTTTTGAAAGTTTTAAAGAAATTGGACAATCATCCTATTTAATAGAGATCACTGCAGAAATATTTCAAAAAAAGAACAACGATGGTTTCTTAATTGATCAAATAAAGCCCTTGGCTAATCATAAAGGTACTGGAAAGTTGACAGTTCAAACAAGCTTAGATTACGGCTACCCACTCTCGGCTATTTATGAATCTTTAAATGCAAGGATTGAAAGCAATTTTAAGAATGACTGGCAACAAGAAGAGTTAAAAATGTCTGAAAGCCTTGACTTGAATAAACTGCAAAAAGCAGTATATTTTTCAAGATTCGCAACTTTAATTCAAGGTTTATTGTTTATACAATTTTTTAGCACTGAACATAATCTAAATATAAAAATTTCAGAAGTTTTAAAAAATTGGATGGGCGGTTGCATTATACGTTCAGATCTATTGAGTGAGTTGACTGACTTTTTAAATAGTGATTCAAAACTTGAGATTATTCAAATCCAAAATAGATTATCTAATCTTGTCGAAGATGCAAAGACTATAATCACTGGTTGTATAAGAAATAATATTTCAACACCTGTCATGAGCTCAACATTAAATTGGTATCTAAATATGAGCGCTGAACACAACCCTTCAAATCTAATTCAAGCACAGAGAGATTTCTTTGGTGCTCACACAGTGCAGTTGCTAGATTCTGAAGAATTTTTACACTTGCAATGGGATTGAATTTATTTACAACTACAATTTGTAAATGAGTCAAAATATAAAATTACCCAAAAATGCAATTCCAAACAGATACGAAATAGATCTGGATATAGACCTAGAAAATTTTAAATATGCAGGGAAAGAAACAATCTATATAGAGGTTGTTGATGATTCTACTGAAATACAATTAAATTCACTTGGCATAGATATAGTTAATGCCTTTGTTGAAAATGACGAAGGAATCCATATTGATGCATCTGTTAACTATATAAATGAAGAAGAGAAAATCGCACTATCTTTTGAAGAAGTTGTTAAGGCAGGAGATTGGAAGCTTTATATAAACTTCAATGCAACTATTGTCGATGATCTTAGAGGGTTTTATAGAAGCAGTTTTAAAAATGAAGATAATGAAGATGTTTGGATAGCAACAACTCAATTCGAACCAACAGCTGCGCGTATGGCTTTTCCTTGTTGGGATGAACCTGAATATAAATCTATTTTTTCAATAACTCTTACATCTGATGAAAACTTAGTAAGGGTAAGCAATGAAAAGCTTGCAGAAGAAACAACAAACAATGGGAGGACTACTTCTAAATTTGTTGACTCAATGAGAATGTCTACATATTTAGTAGCTTTTGTAGTTGGTGGTTTAGAGATTACAAATATTGGATCTTCAAAAACTACTGACGTCAGTATTGTTCA
Source organism: Candidatus Actinomarina sp. (assembly GCA_965655535.1). Lineage (GTDB taxonomy): Bacteria > Actinomycetota > Acidimicrobiia > Actinomarinales > Actinomarinaceae > Actinomarina. The sequence goes on along the minus strand of CBFHGZ010000003.1, from coordinate 30,557 downwards.
CAGACCTGGATTTGGACATCAAACTAAATTTGCTGGTGAGGCAGCAATTAAAATTCTTGATTTTTTTGAAACTTACTATGGAATCAATTATCCAGGATCAAAACTAGACCTAATTGCAATCCCTGATTTTGCTATGGGTGCTATGGAAAACGTTGGAGCTGTAACTTTTAGAGAAACTCTTTTGTTAATTGACACAGAAAAAGCAACTAGAGCGGAACTTTCTCGATCTGTTGAGGTTGTCGCTCATGAACTAGCACATATGTGGTTTGGTGACCTAGTAACAATGAAGTGGTGGGACGGTATCTGGTTAAATGAAGCATTTGCAAGTTTGATGGAAGTAATTGCTTCAGAAGCAACATATCCTGAATTCAAATTATGGAATGAATTAAACCTTGCAAGATCTCAGGGGTTTAGTGTAGATTCCCTTAGAGCCTCTAGACCGGTTGAGTTTGAGGTTAAAACTCCAGAAGAAGCTGAAGAAATGTTTGATGTCTTAACATATCAAAAAGGCTCTACTGTATTACGAATGTTTGAAACCTTCATTGGTGAAGATGAATTCAAGCAAGGAGTTCAAAATTATTTGAAAAAATTTGAATACAAAAACACACATTCATCTGATTTGTGGGATGAACTTACTAAATCAAGCGAGTACAACCTTAGTGAAATACTCCCTACTTGGATTAAACAAGAAGGTTATCCTCTTATCTCTATTTCTAAATCTGACAATAAATATAAGATTTCTCAAAATCGTTTTTTAATTGATGGAGAGACTGATGAAACTGTTTGGAAAGTTCCCTTGAATATAAAATGTTTAGAAACTGGTGTATCTCAAAAATTCATATTGGATAGCGAGTCTCAAGAAATTGAGTTTGAGGGTACAGTACCATTTATAAACAATGGAGGATGGTCATTCTTCCACTCAAACTACAGTTCAGACATTTTATCTTCAATTTCAGACAACTTTTTAAGTTTAGATCTAAATGAAAAATATCGATTTCTTGAAGATGTTTGGATGTCACTTAGAGTTGGGAAGCTTGAACTAGAAGAGTTTCTCAATATATTGAATCTATATGTAAATGAAAACGAAAAAAATATTTGGTCTTTAATTGGAGGAATCTTAGGAACTCTAAGTGAAATATATGATAATCAAGAATTTAAAACTTATGTTGAGGGTTTTTGTTCTACATTACTGCAAAAGCTTGGCTCAGATTATGAAGAAGGTTTAGATCCAGAAGTATCACAATTAAAGTCTCTTGTTTGTGGTTTGTACGCAAGAATTGTAAAAAATGATGAGTTTATTGAGTCATTTTCTACTCAATTTAAATCAAATGAATATGAAGATTACAAAGATGGAAATTATTACAATCTTGTATTAAATATTTCTTCACTTGATAAAACTAATTCTGCAAATGTTTATATGGAAAAATTTAAAAATTCACAAACACCTCAAATTCAAGGTCGCTACAGAGGTATGATTGGTTCTGTTTCTGAACCTGATGCGCCAAACACAATAATTAGTGCTATCTTGGATCAGACTATAAGAGGTGCTGACGCACCATATGTAATTGCAGTTTTACTCTCTAACTCTGACAATGCTGATAAAGCATGGAATTTAGTCAAAGAAAACTGGGAAGATCTTTTGAAAGTTATGCCTGAATGGACAGCATCAAGAATTCTTGATGCGCTACCATCAATCTACAACAAAACTTTAGCAAAGGATATTGAAGAGTTTCTAAAAGACAATCCATTGCCATCTGCAGAAAAAATTTCTAAACAAAAATTGGAAAGACTTAAAGCTAATATTGCATTTAAAGACAGAATGCAGAGCTCAAATTTAGAATTTAATTTCTAGAAAGGAAAAAATATGAAACCAAGAATAGCCGTATTTTTACAACCACAGCATGCCGAGTACGATCAAATTAGAAAAGCTGCAAAAGAATCTGAAGAAATAGGTGCAGACATAATTTATAACTGGGATCATTTTTATCCTCTTTATAAAGAAGACGGTACTCAGTGGAATGAGGGAGAAAGAAGAGAAGGTAAGCACTTCGAGTGTTGGACTATGCTTGCAAGCTGGGCAGAAGTCACTGAAAAAGTACAGATTGGTCCCCTAGTCACTTGCAACTCTTACAGAAACCCCGAACTTTTAGCAGATATGGCACGTACTGTAGATCATATTTCAGATGGAAGATTAATTCTAGGAATTGGCTCAGGTTGGTTTGAACAAGATTATGACGAATATGGTTATGAATTTGGTACTGCAATTTGGAGATTAAAAGAACTAGAAAAATCTCTGGAAAGAATTGTTTCAAGAATGTCAAAACTTGACCCTCAACCAAAAAGAAAGATACCTATTCTAATTGGAGGTGGTGGAGAAAAAGTAACATTGAGACTCGTTGCTCAATATGCTGATATATGGCATGGTTTCGCTACCAAAACAGAAGATAGGAGTGGCATCGAAACTGTAATCCACAAAATATCAGTTTTAAATGATTGGTGTGAAAAAGTTGGAAGAGATCCAAGTGAAATAGAAAAATCTATAGGGATTGACATTAATAGACTGGATAAAGCTGATGAACTCGTTGAGGCTGGTGCAACTGAAATTACACTTGCAGTCAATGGTCCTGGATATGACTTAACACAAGTCAAAGAATGGATAGCCTGGAGAGATTCAAAAGAATAATCTTTTAACAAAATGTCATTAATATTACTTGGATTTTTAGCTGGATTAGTTTTACTAATTAAAGGTGCTGACGAAATGGTCAGTTCTGCAATTAAAATTGCACAAAAATTTAACCTACCAAGTTCTGTTATTGGTGCTACTTTTATTGGATTTGGAACATCAGCTCCAGAATTGTTTGCAAGTACAGGTGCTGCACTAAATGGAGATCTCGATTTAGCAATTGGAAATATAATTGGTTCAAATATAGCTAACTCACTCTTAGTTGTTGCTGTGCTTTATTTATCAATACCTAAAGATTACGCAAAAAAAATTAAATTCGATCAAACTAGCCCTGTCTGGATGGCCGTTTTAACAACGTTGTTTGTATCCACTTTCGTTCTAACTGAAGAATTTCCACTTTTCTTAGGAATTGCATTGTTAATTCTTGTACTTTATGTAATTTACAAACTTGTTAGTGCAGATGCAGTCGATGAAGAAGAATTTATAAATGAAGATTCAGGAAACTTACTGATTAGAGGACCTTTGTCTTTAATTGCAACAATATATGGGAGCCAACTTGTGGTGAACAACGCAATTGAACTAGCGGAGCTTTTTGGAGTATCTTCTCTGATTATTGGTTCAACAATTATTGCTATAGGTACAAGTCTGCCAGAAGTTGCTGGGACAATTTCTGCAGCAAAAATGAGAAAACCAGATATAGTTTTTGGAAATATTTTTGGGTCCAATCTCTTTAATATAGGATTGGTTGGGGGTGTTGCGATATCAATAAGTCCTGGGGGGATTTTATCCGATGTTGACTACCAAATGTTCCTTATGTATTTTGTTAGCTTTTTAGTAATTTTTCTTTCAAGGAATTTAATTAAAAGAAACAATATTTTGGGTTATGCTTTTACCGTTTTTTATATTTTGTTTTTAATTAGTCTTTTTTAGCTTTTTTATTCATTAAAAACATAACCAATCCTATAGAGGCAAGAGTAAGACCGCCAATTTGATTCCAAGTAAAACTTCCTATTGTCGCGTCTCCCATTCCAAATCTTAAAGTATCTAACAAAGCTCTTTGTGTTCCATACCAAACTGCCCAAAGCCCCATCCAAGACCCTCTTCCAAATGTAAAACGCTGTTGTAAGTTTCTAAATATAAAGAAAACAATTAAAGCAAAAAACATATCATACATAGCCACATGATGAAAAGTTCCACATGTTGTAAGTGGTTCTGCACACTCTAGAGCATTGTGTTGAGGAGCTACGTCATAACCAGGTTTGATTTCGTATCCGAGAAAAAAGTTTGTAGCTCTACCTAAATGCTCTACTATTGCTAAGTCTCCAATTCTTCCAATAACAGTACCCAGAATTAGACCTGTTGCTGCGTAATCTCCATATATTCGAAAATTTTCTTTACTCAAAATACTTATCTTAAGATAAGCAGCAATAATACCGCCTGCCATACCTCCCATGATTGAGAAACTTCCCGATAAAGTGAAAACATCATCAAGTCCATAACCAGGATTGCTATACCACTGTGCTGGAATTGTAAAAAATCTTGCGCCTAAAATAGCACCAAAAATAGCCCAAGTTAGAGCTTCCGAAAAGAGCTCACTATCAGCACCATCTTTTTCGGCTAGTTTTATAGCGTGAGAAGCACCAAAATAAAAGCCTACTGCTGCAAAAACTCCATGCAATGATAGAGCAAACGGCCCAACCTGAGTTATTGGAATTGGTGGGTAAGTAATTGAAAGAAGTAGTTCATTCATTATATGCTCCTCAATGTAAAAAATATATCAGCAACCATTGCTAAGAATACAATAGCTAGGTATGTATTTGAAAAAATAAAATAAGAAATTGCTTCAATCTTGTTTTTGTAAAGTTGAAATGATTTGTACATTAAGTAAGCTCCAACCAATAAAGCTATTGATAAATAAACAAGACCAAGTTGAAGAATTGGTGCCACAAGTAAAGAAGTGAGAACTGTTGCACATGAATATATTGAAATGTAAATTGATGTTCTTTGTTTAGTTTCTAAAGTTGAAAGCATTGGAAAACTTGCATCTTTATAATCATCATTATTTTCAATAGATAAAGCCCAAAAATGAGCAGGTGTCCATAAAAATACCAATAAAAATAACAACCATGACCCGACATCCAAGTCTGTTCCTGTAGCTGTCCAGCCAATTAATACTGGGGCTGCCCCAGCAGCTCCTCCAATAACAATATTTTGATCTGTTCGTGGCTTAAGAACAAGTGTGTATATAAATGAGTAAAAAATATTTGCTCCTAAAGCAATATATGCAGCCAAAGGAGTGGTTAAAAAATAAAGCAAAGAAAATCCAGCAGAGCCTAGCCCTAGAGAAAAAATGTAAGCATTCCTAATAGAAATTACTCCAGTTACAAGTGGCCTTTGGGCAGTTCTTTTCATAAGCTTATCTGTCTCAATTTCAAAAATTTGATTCAATACATTTGCACTAACAGCTAAACAAGTACCTCCAATCACTGTATATAAAACTAGACTTATTGGAGGGAATCCATATATAGAAACAATCATTGCAGGGACAGTTGTTATTAAAAGAAGTTCAACAACTCGTAATTTTGATAATTTATAGTAAGAATATATTGTATTTTTTACTTCTAAAACCATAACGACATAGTACTTATAATTACACTATATATAGTTTCAACGCTATCCTTAATTATTGTTGATAATATAAAAATGCTTGTGAAAAAAGTTTTTAGATTAAAGAATTTAAGATACGGACCATTTGTCTTTCTAGTTTCGTGCATAGAAAATGCACCGCTAGATTCTCTAAGTCCTGAAGGTCCTTATGCAAGATCAATAGATGAATTATTTTGGATCACATTCTGGATTGCTGTAGGTATTTTTGCGATTGTTCAAGGTGCCCTTTTAATTTCTATTTTTGTTTTTAAAGAAAAAGAAGATAGTCCTGAACCAAAACAAATACATGGGAATACAAAACTAGAAATTCTGTGGACTGTAATCCCAGTTCTTATTCTTGCAGCAATAGCTGTCCCAACCGTACGTACTATTTTTGATTTAGCTAGAGAACCTGAAAACGCAATGAAGGTTGAGGTAATTGGTCATCAGTGGTGGTTCGAATATAAGTACCCAGAATATGGAATTACTACTGCAAATGTTTTGGTAATACCAGCTGATAAGCCAGTCAGATTAGAAATGTGGTCAAATGATGTATTACATAATTACTGGGTACCAAAATTAAATGGTAAAAGATATCTTGTTCCTGGGCAAACAACGTACTTAAATCTTCATGCTGATTCTCCAAACGAATTTTGGGCTCAGTGCGGTGAGTATTGTGGTTTAAGTCACTCAAAAATGAGAGGAAGGGTGTTGTCACTATCAGCATCTGACTTTGAGGCTTGGGTCAAAAATGAGCAGCAAAAAGCTACCAAACTCGAAGGAGATTCTCTTGCTGCTGAAGGACAAGAAGTTTATCTAAATGCAGGATGTACACAGTGTCATGTAATTGATGGAGTTTGGGATGTACAAGGTGACAGAATAGCTCCTAACTTAACTCACTTTGCTAATAGAAATGTATTTGCTGGTGCTGCACTTGAAAACAATAAAGAAAATCTTACAAAGTGGCTAGCAAACCCTGCTGAGATAAAACCTGGAACATTTATGCCTAACTTAGAATTGACTGAAAATGAAATAAATGCTTTAATTGCGTATTTGGAGACACTTAAATGACAAAAATTATAGAACCGAACAAACAATCAAGTATATTTAGAAGACCTTCTTCTGAAACTGGTATATGGAGCTGGATCACAACAGTAGATCATAAACGAATAGGTATTATGTATGGTTATGCTGCGTTTTTCTTTTTGCTAGTCGGTGGGCTTGAGGCATTAGTTTTAAGAATTCAGCTATCTCAGCCAGACAATAACTTTTTATCAGCTGCTGAATACAATGCAATGTTTACAATGCACGGCACAACAATGATATTCCTTGCCATTATGCCTATTAGTGCGGCCTTCTTCAACTATTTATTACCTTTACAAATTGGGGCTAGAGATGTTGCGTTTCCTCGTTTGAATGCACTTTCTTTCTGGATATTCATATTTGGTGGAGCGTTTTTGTACTCTACATTCATATTTGGTACAGCTGGTGCGCCTGAAGGTGGTTATTTAGCAGAAGAAGTCGGGTGGCTTGGTTCTGCTCCAAATGGTGGCTGGTTTGGTTATCAACCAAATGCTGGAATGAAATATTCACCAGGAACTGCAATGGACTTTTGGGCAATAGGTTTACAAATATTAGGTATTGCATCTTTAGTGTCAGCATTTAATTTCATTACCACAATTATCAATATGAGAACTAAAGGCATGAGATTTATGAGAATGCCGGTATTTACATGGATGACTTTTGCAGTTTCGTTCTTGTTAGCTTTCTCTCTTCCAATTATTGCAATTGCTCTTTTCTACGTAACTTTTGATAGAAAGTTTGGAACAACTTTCTTCCTTACTGAAGGTGGTGGAGATCCTATATTATGGCAACACCTATTTTGGCTATTCGGTCACCCAGAAGTCTATATTTTAATACTTCCTGCTTTTGGAATTGTTTCTGAGGTACTTCCTACATTTTCAAGAAAACCACTTTTTGGTTATGCTGCAATAGTCTTTGCTGGTTTTGGAATTGCGTTTATAGGTTTTGGTGTATGGGCACACCATATGTTTGCATCTTCAATAAGCACTGTAGCACAAGCTGGATTTGGCCTTTCAACAATGGTAATTGCAGTTCCTACAGGGGTAAAAATATTTAATTGGCTGGGAACAATATGGGGAGGAAAATTAAAACTCAACACCCCTATGCTCTTCTCTTTAGGTTTTATTGGAATGTTTGTTATTGGAGGATTAAGCGGTGTAACTCACTCAATTGTTCCTGCAGATACACAACAAACTGACACATATTATATTGTTGCACACTTTCACTATGTGCTATTTGGTGGTGCAATGTTTGGAATATTCTCAGGACTTTACTATTGGTTTCCTAAAGTATGGGGAAAAATGTACAACGAGTCTCTTGGAAAAATTCACTTTTGGTTAATGCTTATTGGTTTCAACCTCACTTTTGGTCCGATGCACTGGTTAGGTCTTCAAGGACAAGTTAGAAGAACTTGGGTTTATGCTGAGGAAACAAATTTGCAATTCTGGAATGTCGTAGTGACTATAGGAGCTTTTATCATTGCACTCTCAATAATAGTTTTCATGATTAACTGGATTTACTCAAAAAGAAATGGTGAAAAAGCTCCATTTGATCCTTGGGATGCAAGAACAATTGAATGGACTATTCCTTCACCTACTCCAGTATGGAACTTTTCTAAGGCACCAGAAGTAAAAGCGTTAGATGACTTTTGGCATGCAAAATATTCAGAAGATGAAGAAGGAAGAGCAGTAAGAAGAGATACTGCCGATCAACTACTTCTTGATTTAGAAGAAGAAGGATTGAACCCAACAGAACATATTGAACTACCAAGTCCTTCTTACTTCCCATTCGTACTAGCTAGTGGACTACCGTTTTTAGGATACGCAGTAATATACAAATCTATCCCTCTCACACTCGTTGGCGTTGTGTTGTTGCTGATTGGTGGGTTTGGTTGGGGAATTGAACCGCTTGAGGAAGAAGTTGAAATAGATGAGTAATTCTCACGCATATCCTCATGAAGAAACTGGAGTAGAAACTAGAAAACTAGGAATGTGGGTGTTTTTGTCCACTGAAATTCTCTTCTTTGGCACCCTTATAACAACATTTATGATTTTCAAAGGTAGAAGCTTTCCAGGAATCAAATTAACAGATGTTTATGATATTCCTTTCACTTCTATCAGCTCTTTTATTCTTTTAATGAGCTCATTAACAATGGTTCTTGCACACAATGCCTTAGAAGCAAATGATCAAGAAAAAACAAGAGTCTGGCTCTTAGCCACAGCTATGTTAGGTGCAGTTTTTCTTGCCGGTCAAATCTATGAATTTACAGAGTTCTACCATAAAGGGTTCGAATTAGGAACAAATATTTTTAGTTCAAGTTTTTATGTTTTAACTGGATTTCATGGGCTACATGTTTTTATAGGTGTCGTTTTATTGCTTGCCCTTTGGGGAATTGGACAAAGACAAAATGGTCTAACACTAGACAGTGGTATGAATCTTGAGTTCGTTGCACTATATTGGCACTTTGTTGATATTGTCTGGATTGTATTATTTACGGTAGTTTATTTGATTTGATATGTCTGAAGCACACGTAGAACATCCAACGCCAAAGAAATATGTCCAAATAGCAATCGTTCTTGGCATTCTTACAGCAATTGAAATTGCTTTATATTACACAGAAGATATTGTTGGTGCTTTGGCAGATCCTTTATTAATAATTCTTGCAATAGGAAAGTTTGTAATTGTTGTTGGGTGGTTCATGCATCTTAGATACGAAAACAAAACCGTTAATAGGTTTTTTGTAGGTGGAATGATTCTTGCCTTAATATTATTTGCAATCGTGATGTTTGAACGTGCAGCAGCAAATTATTTTTAGGAATTAAAAAACAAATGCAGAATCTCCCCTTTCACCCTCATTATGATGTTTGGGCACTTATATTTTCTCTAATAATATTTTTTGAATATTCAACAAACAATAAAACTATTAAACAAGAAAAAAGAAAAGTGTGGTATTCCGGTGTCGTTTTTTTATGGTTATTTACTGATTATCCAATCCATGATATTGGTGAAAAATATCTTTTTTCAGTTCATTCTTCAGAACACCTTGTTCTAGCACTTGTTTCACCTCCACTTTTGCTTCTTGGAATGCACAAAGACATGAAAAAGCTTGTATCTGTTGAACCTTTAGTGAAATTACTAAAAATTACAACCAAACCTGTTGTAGCATTTTTCTTATTTAATCTCGTGATGGTTGGGATGCACTGGACAAATATTGTAAATTTAATGGTAACAAATACACTTGTACACTTTTTACTGCATGCGGTAATGCTTTTAGTTGCTTTGAATATGTGGATACCTGTCATTGGGTTTAATGATGAAATTACAGCAATGTCATCTCCAGTAAGAATTGCTTATTTATTTTTACAATCTTTATTGCCAACGATACCTGCAAGTTTTTTAGCATTTGGTACAGAACCTCTCTACTCAGCCTATGTAATGGATAACAATATTTTTAGCATTTCAATTATTGATGACCAAACCCTAGCTGGTTTAATACTTAAATTAGGTGGTGGAATCATTTTATGGATTACTATATTGGTAATTTGGATGAGGTGGTATCAAGAAGAAAAAACATTTGACGATGTAGTTAGAAATAGTACAAGTGACTAGAATTATATGGATTTACTATGTTTGAAGTACTTGTACAAAAATCTAAACATAAAATCTGGAAAACGTATGGAGATAACAACTAGTGAGTGATTTAGCAAATAAAGTAGCTGAATTGTTAAATGCTCCCGTTGATCTAGTTCAAAGGTCAGCAGAAGCAAGAGCTCAAGCATCTGGCAACTCTACCGAAGAGGTATTAAGTTCATGGGCTGGCGGAGAGAGTGTAACACCTAGCGAAGCCCCTGTACAAACACAAGAAGCTCCAACAGCTGAAAGTACAACTCAAGAAGAAAATTCTGTACAAACAACTTCTCAAGAAGAAGAAATTATAGAAGATGCACCAGAAGTTGAGACCGAAGTTGCAACAGTAGTGACACAAACAATTCAAGAAGACGTTGCCCCACCAGTGCCTATGTATGAAAAAATATTTAAATCATTAAAGTATGGTTTAAGTTTTGGAATATTAAGTGGCCTTGTTCAAGGTCTTTTAGCAAGCTCTTACCTATATGATGGATTGATTCTTGAGGCAGAGACTCAAAAATTAATCTCTGAATACAATACAATTTCATTCCTGTTCATCATTACAGCAACCACTTCTTTATTTTCAATAATTAATTCTTTAAATATTAAAAAGTTTCTTGAATCTAATTATGAGGGATATGGTATTCACACCTCAGACAGAGAATCTATTTTTACAGGTTTAGGATTAGGACTTGTTTTTGGATCTATAACATCATTTTATGTAATCAACAGTGTTGGTCAGACAATTGAAGGTATTTTACCTGAGGATCCAGTTATTAACTTAATTTCTGTTGGAGGAGCTTTCTGGAGAATTGTCATTTTATCGGCTGTAACTCAAAGTTTGGTTTCAATGTTATCAATGCTACTTGGTATACCTAAAGGTCTTGAAGAATTTGAAATGAGTGAAACTAAAAAAATTAGAGAGAGAGTTGTTGGATCTCTACTCATACCAGTTGTGTCGATAATTGTAGGTGGAATAATTGCCTTTGCAATAGCACAAGTATTTTTAAACTTTCATGAATACGCCCCATTATTTGCACTTATTATTTCTTCAGCAATTTTAATTTTTGCTAGCGTCATGAGCTCAGCACCTAAAATTAAAATTACAAGAACTGAAGTCTTGATTGCGAGTGCAGGTGTACTAGTTTTGATAATAATCATTGCTAGCGTTGCTGCTAGCCAGCATTAGTAAATGAATCTTGAGTTCAATTCTTTAAAAAATATTCAAGACTTTCTTTCCAACAACAGATGGAGTGATGTTAAAAGAACTTACAGCCCAGAAGACATCAGTAAACTAAGGCCTCCAATACAAGTTTCCTATACACTTTCTGAATTTGGTTCAAAAAATCTTTGGGATCTATTAAACAGAGATGATCAATGGGTATCAAGTTTAGGTGTAGCTACTGCTCAACAAGCAGCTCAGCTATACAACTTAAATTATGAAATGATTTATGTGAGCGGATGGCAAGTAGCAGCTGAAAGTAATAACGGTGTAAATACCTATCCTGACCTGTCTTTATACCCGTCAAACAGTGGGCCAGATTTTGTCCAAAAAATTAACAACACTCTATTAAGAATCATGACGGAGAAAAAAGTTTCCTATCTACCACCGGTTGTTGCAGATGCTGAGTCGGGGTTTGGCGGAATTTATAATGTTTACAATCTAACTCAACAATTTATCGCTTCAGGACTGGCGGGAATTCATTTTGAAGATCAACTAGCTGCAGAAAAAAAATGTGGGCATATGGGTGGAAAGGTTGTCATTCCAACTGGGGAATATCTTAAAAAACTTGCTGCTTCAAGATTGAGTGCAGATGTAGCTGGAGTTCCTTTAGTAATAATTGCTAGGACAGATGCTTTAACTGCTAAATTAATAACTTCTGATTTTGACGAAAGAGACAAACCATTTATTTCGAATAAACGAACCGAAGATGGTTACTATTTAATCGAAAACAATCAAGAGTTAGCGATAACAAAATCTTTGGCTTATGCAGAAATTGCAGACGTAATTTGGTGTGAAACCAATAATCCTGACTTAGGGTTTGCAAAAGAATTTGCTGATGAAATAAAATCAAAATATCCTCAAAAAATATTAGCATACAACTGCTCACCTTCTTTCAATTGGGTTGATAAATTTACAGACGAAGAAATTAAAACCTTTCAAGAAAAACTATCCTCTTATGGATATAAATTGCAATTTGTCTCGTTGGCAGGATTTCATTCATTATCAAGCTCAATGTACCAACTAGGTAAAGAATTTAAAGGTGGAGACATGAGTGCGATCGTTAAGTTACAAGAATTAGGTTTTAAATTAAGCGAGGAAGGTTACACTGCAATAAAACATCAACAAGAAGTTGGTGGAAATTACTATGAAACAATTGGTGAAATTTTATTAGGTGAAAACTCAAACTTATTATCCACAAAAGACTCTACAGAAACTGAACAATTTTAATAAAATTACTTCATGACAAATTTTAAAGATAAAACAGTAATTATAAGTGGTGGCTCAAGAGGTGTTGGTTTAGAAATAGCTAAAGCACTTGGAAAAGATGGCGCAAATATTGCCATTCTTGCAAAAACAACTGAACCGCATCCTACATTACCCGGAACTATTTATACAGCTGCTGAAGAAATTGAAGCTGTGGGAGGTAAAGCGTTACCTATAGTTTGTGATATTAGATTTGAAGATCAAGTCCAAAATGCTGTAGACCAAGCAGCAAACGAGTTTGGTGGTATTGATATCTGCATTAATAATGCTAGTGCTATACATTTAACAGATACTGAAAATACTCCCATGAAGAGATACGATCTTATGCACAACATAAACGTAAGAGGTACATTTATGTTTAGTCAAAAATGCATCCCTTATCTTAAAAATGGAAATAACCCACACATATTGACCTTATCTCCACCTATTGACATAGCGAGGAAATGGTTTGGAATCACTCTTGCATATACAACAGCAAAGTATGGCATGTCTCTTGTAGCACATGGTCTAGCTGAAGAACTAGGTAAATATGGTATTGCATCTAACTGTTTGTGGCCAAGAACATCTTTAGATACTGCAGCTGTAAGAAATGTTATTGGTGCTGAATTGATAAAAGGTTCCAGAAAACCATCAATATATGCTGATGCTGCATATGCAGTTCTAAAAAGAGATTCAAAAGAATGTACAGGAAATTTCTTTCTTGATCAAGATGTTCTTGAAGAAGAAGGTGTTACTGACTTTGATCAATATGCAATAGATCCAGAAGCTACATTGGTTTCTGATTTTTTTGTTGATGATAATCCAGAAGACTGGATACAAGCTTAATTACCTAAAAAGTCGATTACGCTTTCCCAACCTTTAGATTCACCTTTGTAAAACTCTGTAAATGAACATTCATTACAGGTAATTGCAGAAAATTTACGATTCTGAATATTCATGAATCTTGAAAATGATTTGCCTGTCATTGTGACTACATCTTCTGTGAAAGAAGAACTATCACACTTGGGACAAACCCATTGTTTTTTTTGAGTTGGATATCTTTCATTGTCCATAACTACATAATAATAGAATCTACAAAAATGGACGCCCTAACATCTGAAAGGTAAAATTTGTTATGGAAAAAATTCGTTACTATTCAATTTTTCTTCTAATGATTTTTATAGCTGCATGTGGTTCCCAAGAGGCTACTAGTCTTGACCCTCAAATTGTTAAAGTTGTAGATGATGAATTTTCTCCAAAAGTCATAAGGGTAGAACCTGGCACTACTGTAATTTGGGAATCAGGAGGAGCAAATAATCATAACGTAATTGCTAGTGATGGAACTTGGCAAGCTATATCTTCTGACTACTTTGAATATGGAATTATCACTAAGGGAGATCAGTATGAACATACTTTTAACGAACCAGGTGTTTATGAATATTATTGCCCATACCACGGAACAAATAACAAAGGAATGGTCGGAACAGTAATCGTAGGAGATGTTGAATATTCTGCTCCAGAAGAGAAGATTATTGTTGAATTAAGCGAAGACGTTTTACGAGTAGGTAAAAATGAGCAATTTACAAAAATTCAAGATGCAGTTGATGCAGCAATCGAAGGTGATTTAATACTTATTGAAAATGGGGTTTATAACGAAAGCGTTACTGTAACAACTTCTTATCTCACGATACGTGGTGTAGATAGAAATAAAGTAATTATTGATGGTGAATTCATGAGAGAGAACGGAATTCAAATATACGACACAGATGGAGTTTCGGTTGAAAACTTATCCGTAAGAAATTTTTCACTAAATGGAGTTTATTGGAACACCTCAAAAGGCTTCAAGGGTTCTTATTTAACAGTTTATAACAATGGTGATTATGGAGTTTATGCTTTTAACTCCACAGATGGTATTTTTGACAATATTTACGCTTCAGGACATCCAGATAGTGGAATCTACATAGGTCAGTGTTACCCCTGTAACTCACTCATATATGACAATGTAATTGAGGGAAATGCTCTTGGCTATTCAGGCACAAATGCTGGTGGTCATCTTTATCTTTATAACAACATTTGGAGAGATAATATGTCAGGAATTGTTCCAAATACTCTAGATTCAGAACTTAATCCCCCAGGAAGAGAAACTACAATAATTGGCAATCTTGTTATTGATAATAATAATTATGAAGCACCTACAAATAGATTTGGTCTTGTTGCAAAAGGTATGGGAATAGTTGCGCCAGGAAGAGTTGGTGACATAATTGAAAAAAATATAGTAGTTAATCATGATAGATACGGAATTGTTGCAAGCCCAATGTTGGATGCAAACTTATATTTTTCACAACATGTACAAATAAAAGATAATGTTGTACTTGACTCAGGGTATACAGATCTTGCACTTGCAGGACCTTGGGGTCCAGGAAATTGTTTTGAAGGTAACGTGTATCAAACTAGTACCCCTCCTCTCCTAGAACAAGTTCATAAGTGTTCAGACATTAACTCATCTGGTCTATTTGCTAGATTTCCATTACAAGGGGATCCATCAGGTTTGATGCTTCTTGCAGGTTTTTTTGCTGATGCACAAACTTCAGAACTAGATAAGAATAGATATAAAGAATATCCTTGGCCAAAAGAGCAAACCAACATGCCTTTTGAGAATATAAATCAACCGTCACCAGCTGTTAATTTATTTTATGTCCCTGACCTAGAGAGTATTGAACTTCCATACCAACTTTTAGACGAAAATTTAGATACATACTACAAAGCAGATAAGGAGATAATTATGAGTGGTGTACCAATTTCAAGTCCAACTATATGGCAATTACTATTCCAACTTTATGGATACCTAATGCCATTTGTTCTATATGCTGCATGGGCAGCCTTGGCAATCAAAGATATTGATATAAATGAAAAAACCCAGGGGTCTATGAAATATATTTGGTTAGCAATTGTGTATTTGGTTCCATTTTTAGGAGTTCTAATTTACCATTTAGCTGGACCAAGCAAGATTTCTAGAGGATTAAAGCTCGGGGCAATTTTTGGTGGACTAATTAGCTACATTATAGTTCTAGCATTGGGAGCAATTATTAGTGGTCTTGTTTAGTTAATGTGGTTTTTAAACTCGTAAAAAAGCCACGGTATCATTAGCAAAGCAGCTATTGGGTCAAAATACCAAATTCCAAATAGATAATTAACTCCGACACCAAGAATTACTAATATCGATAAATTTAAACAAAACAAAGTTTCTTTTGCTTCTGCAATCAGTACATTGTTTTGAAGCTCTTTACCTATTTTTAATTTTTTATACGCAAGAGGACCTTCAACTAATATTGACAAGATAGCAATTAGGATTCCATAAATACTTGCTTCTGGTTTATTTAAATTTACTAAGTCAAACATTGACTTTGTAGCAATAAATACTATCAATAAAATAAAAGAGTATGCAATTAGCCTTTCTGAAATTTTTTCATTTTTCTTTCCACCACTTATTCCCCATAAAGCAATAATCGAAGCAGTAATTTCAATGGTGCTATCAAATCCAAATCCTAAAAGTGAGGTGCTGTTGGTTTGATATCCAAAATATAATGCAATTATTCCTTCGACGATGTTGTAAACAATCGTCAAAATAATTAGTAGTCGAGATTGTGCTAGTGGATTTCCCATAAAGACTAATATTAAACCATGTCAAAAAATAAAATTCTGTGTTTCGGTACCATTAACCCAGATTTAATTTACTTCATAGATTCAATCCCTAAACCAGGCGGGGATATTCGAAGCAAAGATTATCAAGTAAGAGTCGGAGGCACAGCAATAAATTGTGCTGAAAAAATAGTTGAGTGGGGTTTTGATGCAGAAATTCGAGGTAACAGTATTGGAGAAGATAGTTTAGGCGATTATGTTTTGGGGTATGCTGGTTCAAGAAATATTTTTACAGGCAACGTACTTAGAAGGAAAATTAACACACCAACTTGCTCTATTTTGGTGGATGAAACTGGTGAGAGAACAATAATTTCATCTGGATATTCAAATCTGGAGTGGAGTAGTTTTCAAAACTTAGAAAGCTTTGATTCATTAATAATTGACCGTTACTCTGTAAAATTTATTGGGGATCAGTTAAAAAATATTAAATCAGAAAACCCTAACCTATTTATTCTGCAGGCAGGGTTTGAAACAGAAATTAATTATGTTATTGATTTTCTTGTAGTTAGTAAAGATGAAATTACAGTTCAAAAAACTGAAGAATTAATTGATAGTGGATTGGTAAAAAATATTTTACTTACATCTTCAAACTTACCTGCAAGATTAATTAGTCAAGAGGGTGCAATAGAAATAGTTCCTCCTGAATTTAAAACGATTAATGCAAATGGAGCTGGAGATACCACTGCAGCATACATAGGTGCATTCGGTACTGATGATTTACTCAATACTATAAAAGAGGCTTGTGCGGCAGGAGCTATTGTTGCAGGAACAACTGATTTTCCTAACTTAGAAAAAATTAAAGATATTGCAAAACTAGTTGAAGTTAAGCCCCGCTAATTTTTCATTTTTAGCGTAAAGTGATATGATATATATTCATGGCAGTAGATTTTAAAGCTCCCGTCAAAGACATTGTTTTTGGTTATGAGGTCATTGACTCATATGACGTAATCTCAAAAATTTCAACGTTCAGTGATTTCTCAGAAGATATTGTTATTCCAACTATGGAAGAATGTGGAAAATTTGCTGAAGAAGTATTAGCTCCTATTAATGCATTAGGAGATCAACAAGGTGCAACCATCAGTGATGGAATTGTATCTATGCCAGAGGAATTTGTAGAAGCTTATCAAAAATTTGCAGAAGCTGGCTGGGCATCAATTTCTCTACCAACAGAAATTGGTGGTGGTGGTATGCCAATTGTTTTATCTGGAGGAACTTTAGAAATTTTAAGTACTGCAAACTTAGCTTTTGGGTTAGCACCTGGATTAAGTGCTGGAGCTATTTCAGCAATCAACTTTCATGGAAGCCAAGAACAAAAAGATAAATTTTTACCTAACCTTGTATCTGGTAAGTGGACAGGAACAATGAATCTAAGTGAACCACAGTCAGGATCTGACTTAGGCACGATTACCACAAAAGCAGAACCTCAAGATGATGGTACTTACAAAATTTCTGGAACCAAAGTGTGGATAACATTCGGAGAGCACGACATGACCGAAAACATTATTCATTTAGTTCTCGCTAAAATCCCAGGATCTCCTGAGGGCACTAAGGGAATTTCGATGTTTATAGTTCCAAAATTTATTGTTAATGACGACGGAACTTTAGGCGACAAGAACAATGTTAGTTGTATATCAATAGAGGAAAAGCTAGGTATCCACGCTAGTCCAACATGTGTAATGGAATACGACGGTTCAACTGGTTATTTGGTTGGAGAAGCAAATAGAGGTCTTTCATATATGTTTACTATGATGAACGAGGCAAGAATCTGGGTTGGTGGACAAGGATTAGCCTGTGCTTCTGGTGCTCTTCAAGGTGCTGCACAGTATGCGAGAGATAGAGTTCAGGGAAGACCTGTAGGTATGTCTAAAGAAGATGCAAAAAATTCTACAATTATTGACCATGCTGATGTTAGAAGAATGCTCATGACCATTAAGTCTTATACAGATGCTATGAGATATTTAATGCTTGATAACCAATTGATGTTAGATTTGGAATATTTCGGTGATGACGAGACAAAAGCATTTGGTGAAGAGCGTTGTGGTCTACTAACTCCAATCACAAAAGCTTGGGTTTCTGATTTAGGTGTTGAACTCACCTCAATAGCAATTCAAGTTTATGGTGGAATGGGCTATGTTGAAGAAACTGGTATTGCTCAATATATGAGAGATGCAAGAATTGCGCCAATTTATGAAGGTACAAATGGAATTCAAGCATTAGATTTAATGTTTAGAAAGCTTCCTCTTGATAATGGGCAAGCTATGCAGAGATTACTTGGTGATGTAAATAAAGTCATAGAAGAAATGAAATCAAGTACTGAAGAAATAGCTGGCTTAGCTGAAAAACTTGATGTCGAGGTTCAAAATCTATCTGAAGTAACTCTCTGGTTAGGATCTAGAATGCTTGAAGGCGAAATTGTAGATGCAAGCGCTGCTGCTTCTCCTTATTTGAAAATGTTTGGACAAGTATTAGGTGGCTATTACATGGGTAAAGCTGCTCTTCTAGCTAACAAAAAATATGAAGAAACTGGCGACGAGTACTATTTAGACAAAATAACTCTATCTAAGTTTTATATTGAACAACTGTTACCACTTGCTTCTGGCTATACATCAGCTGTAAAAGCAGGAAAAGATGTGCTCTACGCAATGAAGGCTGAAAACTTTTAATTGATTGAGCTTTTAAAAGATAAAAATACTTCCATAGCATTAATTGGTGCTAGTAATGATCCTAGTAAGTACGGAAACAAAATATTTATTGATTTAACAAACAAGGGGTTCAATGTAATTCCTGTAAACAAAAAAGAAGACTTTATTCAAAATACAAAATGTTATAAAAGTGTTGAAGATATAGGTGTAAAGCCAGATATTCTAAATTTTGTTGTTCCACCACAAATTGGTTACGAAATGACTAAAGATTTAGTAACTTTAGGATTTAACAACTTCTGGTATCAACCTGGTGCTGAAAGTGAATCCACATCCTTGTTATTAAAAGAAAATAATAAAGATTACATTGATGATAAGTGCATCATGGTTGAGGCGAAATTTAATTAATCTTCGGTATTCTCAGAGTCTTCAAATTTTAGATCATCAATTCTTTCTACAACTTTGAATAATTCATTTGTTCTTACATTTGTTAATTCATCATATTTCTTCTGAAGAGATGTGATGTTTGATTGAAGGCTTTCAATTTGAAGTCTGTACTTCTCCCATTGAGTTAAAAATATCCTGTGTAATTCAATTAAATCCTTTGCTTTATCTTGTAAAGAAAATGTATCTACAGCATTTTTAATTGTTGAATAATAAACCAACAATAAAGATGGAGGGACCATAATGATATTTTTTTCGATCGCTTCTTTGTAAATATCAATTTTTTTATTGGATAATTCAAGCTCATTTTCAACTATAAACTGGAAAATTCCCTCTACAGGAACAAATAGCAGTGCATAGTCTATGGTGTTGTTCTTTGGATCAATGTAGCCTTCTTTAGTAACTTCATCTACCCTTTTTCTAACATCTGACAAAAAATCATTCTTTAACTTTTTTGCATTTGTATCTAAGAATTCATATTCAGAATCATCGTTAGAATTACTTCTTTTTTCCAAAACATCTAGATATCTCATGTAGTTGTTTAAAGGAAATTTAACATCTAAGTTTAAAATTTGACCCTCTGGCAAATAAATAGTTATATCTGGAATTTTTCCAGATTCCATTGGCTTCTGAGCATCAAAATTTTGACCTTTAACTAAACCTGAGTCTTCTAAAATTTTTTCAACTTGAATTTCTCCCCAATTTCCTCTTTTTTGATTGCTTGATAAAGTTAGATTTAATCTAGAGGTTACATTTTTCAAATCATCGAGCTTGCTATTAAAACCCTCTTTTGTGGTTAAATAACCTTCATAACTCTGATCTATTTTTTCTATTGTTTCTTCTAAATCCTTTAAGGTTTTATTAAATGGATAACTTTCATCATCCAAATTAATTTTGTTTTCATCTAATGTTTGATACTTAATTAACTCGTTATTGACTCTATTAAACTCATTATTTAATTTATTAGTCCGAATGATCTGGTAAATCCCGAATCCAAGCAATGCAAAAAGAGCTAAATATTCAAACATTTCCATAATTAAATTTTAAAACTTTACTGAGACAATTACTAATAACTAGCTTTAAAGTTTCAAACCAGATCAAATATTTTTTTAAAACTAAATTTAAATTTTTCCTCTGAAAAATTTTCTAGAATAAAATCTTTTGCATTTCTTCCAATTTGAATGCTTTGATTGTAATCATCAAAGACTTCATTCATTTTTAATACAAGAGATTCAAGATTATTACTTTCGAAAACAAATCCCGTCTGACCATCAATTACGATATCTTGCATGCCTGGGGCATCAGTAACTAATACTGGACAAGATGTCACTTGAGATTCAAAAATTACTCTGGCAAGACCTTCGGAAACAGAAGGTAGAATCATTAAATTTGAAGTTTTATAAAACTCAATAACTTCGTCTCTGTCTTTAATACCGTGAATAAAAACTTTATCTTCTAGATTGTACTCATCAATTAAGTTGTTAATTCTTTCTAAATATTGTTGATTAGGAGTAGGGCCTACAATATGAAATTCAACATTTTTATTATTTAACTTAGGCAGTGCTTCAATAACCATATGAGGCTTTTTTCTATCAGTCACACTACCTATGAACAATATTTTATATATTTGATTATCTTCTCTTGTAGGTGCTACATTCTTATAAACTTCAAAATCTATCCAAGCGGGAAACCTAACAACATTTTTTGATTTATTAAATGACAGAACTTGCTCTTCTGTTGATGAAGATACAGCTCGAACTATATCAGCATTGTCTATTGTGTATTGTGCAATCGAATTAAAGGCTTTTTTGTAAAGACTTGGTAGAAACACATTTTTTTCCATCCCAAGAGTGTTTATAAAATCTCCATGTGACTCTAAAACTATTTTTATATTTGGATGAGATTGTTTTATTCTAAGGAATCCTAAAAAGCTTGTGATTGGATCTTGAAAAGCCACAATATCGATGTTTTGTTTTTTAATAATTTTATTGAGATCGAAATACGATTTTTTCAAAATTTTTAGATAATTTAGAATTCTAAAGCTGCTTTGTTTGTAAATATAAAAGTTCGTGTTCTCCTCTTGAAATTCAATGTTTTTATTAGAAAAAGCAACAACTGTACATTCTGATACTTCACTAAGAAATTGAAATTTCTTTTTTAAATTGTCAGAAAGAGGTAGGTTGTAATAAGTCGCAGAAAAAAATAGTACCCTTTTCATGAAGTTATGAAGTCTTCAATTGAGTTTATTAATTCTTCTGCATGGGTCCAAGGTACAGAGTGACCTGCATCCTTAAATACAATACTTGAAACATTTTCTAATCTATCAATTACATCATTTGAAGTTTCTTCAGGAACCAGCCTGTCCTTACCTCCAGTTATCACTAGAGTTTGAGATTTAATATTTTCTAGCCATGGCCTTGCATCATAAGGTACAACAAAACGACCACCATCTTCATAAATAAAATCATCTTTATGTTTATGTAAGTTATTCCATGCCCAATCTGTGTACTCATCTTTAATTGCATTAGATTTTTTTAGAAAAGAAAACTTTGACTGTGGATTTAGATTTGGAAATAGCCTTTCTCTTATTCTTACAAAACTTACAAAAGCCTTAAATGCTAGTTTATCTTTATATACCGCGCCACCCAACCAGCTAAACGGAGTTATTAAAATTAGTTTCTTAATTAAGTTTTGTTTTTTATTTGATACGGCAAGTGCTACAGCACTTCCCATTGACCATCCTACAAGATGACATTCTTCTATACCGAGTTCTTGTAAAATACTGATTACAACATCTGCATTCTCATCTACATCCCAGCGTTCCCATGAAGCGTCTGATTTTCCATGATTTCTTAAATCAATTGCAACAAAAGAATACTTTTGCTTTATTGAAGGCAATACTTTGAACCAGCTACCAAGAGAATCTGAACCCCAACTATGTAAAAAGACTATTGGAATAGTACCGTTCACATAATTTTCTCTTATAAAGTACTCTTTTTCCCTAATGAAGATAGTCCTTCCAGGTATTTTGCTGGGATGAAGTTGTGTAACACCTGTGGACTTACTAGATTTTGTTTCTATAAGACTTTTTACAAATGCTGTAAATGCAACAAACTTGGTTAAATTTTTTAACATATCAATCTATATGATATTTATTTTCCCGTTATAACGGGAAGTAATACGCCCTATTTCCCAGACTTTGGTATTAAAATTCTTTGAAAATTCTTCAATTTCATTCAAGCCATTATCTGGAACTGACATTAGTAATCCACCACTTGTTTGGGCATCTGAAAACAACTTTACTTTATCAATTAATTCTTTTTCAAAACTCAAATCTGAAGAAATAGACTCGTAATTTCTCTGACTACCAGATGAGAATATTCCATTTTCAAAATATTCCTGTGCTGAATCTAAAACTGGAACTTTTTCAGAAAATATTTCTGCAGAAATTGAATCATCTTTTATCATTTCTGACAAATGCCCTAAGAGGCCGAAGCCAGTAATATCTGTAATTGCATTAGCATTTAATTTTTTAGCTAACTCAAGTGCTCTATCGTTTAATTCTGTCATAATCCCCGTTACTTCTTGAATCACAGAATCTGATGCAATACCTTTTTTTATTGCAGAAGAGATTATGCCTGATCCTATTGGTTTTGAAAGGTACAGTTTATCTCCGATTTGTACATTTGATTTTGTGTAAATTTTATCATTAATGATGCCTGTAACAGCAAAGCCGTATTTTGGTTCTTTATCTTCAATGCTGTGTCCACCAATAACACTACAGGATGCAGAAGCCATTACATCTGCGCCGCCTTCTATGACCTTAGAAAGGATATCAAAACCTATTTCATCTCTTGGCCAGCTTACAAGTTGTAGAGCTGAAATAGGTTGACCGCCCATTGCATAGATATCAGACAATGCATTTGTTGCAGCTACACGACCCCAATCATAAGGGTCGTCAAGAATGGGAGTAAAAAAGTCAACAGTTTGGACAATTTTACTTCCATTCGGTAACAGAATAACTCCACCGTCATCGGGAGAATCTAACCCTACAAGAACATCATTGTTGTCTTTATTTTTTTGTCTAAAACTACTCAAAACTTGAGCAAGCTCTCCTTGAGAGAGTTTACAAGCTCAACCAGAGCCATGTGAATACTGTGTCAGTCTCACTGTACCTCCTAAGTTTGAATACTGTTTCTTTCTTTTTCTACTTCTTCAATAAATAAATTTTGAATTTTTTTAACCAGTGGTGATTCTTCATATTCAACTTCATCTATTTTATTTACAAACACCCCATGCTTTGCTGTCGACATAACAAAAGCTGAATCAACTTCATACAATTCATTAATAGAGATTTTTGTTGATGAAACATTCAACAAGTTTTTTTCACCAAAATTGAGAAGATACTTTCTTGTAATTGAATCAAGAATTCCAAGCTCTAAATCTGATACAAATACATTTTCACCAATTATCCATCCTATAGACCATGTTGGTCCCTCTAAAACAATATTGTCTTTGTTAAGCAATAGTGCATCTGTAAAGCCATTTGATTCTGCATATCTTGTATGTCGAACGTTATAGGCATAAGATGTCGTTTTAGCTATCAATACACTGTTTTCTTCCTTGTAATCCCCACCCGCATGCCATGGAGCTTGCTGAGATTGTAATGAAAAATTTTCTGGAAAAGTAATAGGTTTCTGATGAAATATATAAATATTATGTTGATCTGCATCAGACCCTCTTAATACTAAAGTTCGAACATATCCAGAATCATATTCTTTTGCGACTTGGAAAATGTTTTCTTTTATTTCCTCAAAATTTATTCCCGAAAATAATTGGTCTTGACAAGATTTTTTTAATCTATCAATATGCAACTTAATTCCAAATGGATAACCATTATGGATTTTAATTGCTTCAAATACCCCATCACCCCTCCAAACAGAAAGGTCTTCTATAGGTAAATTGAATTTTTCTTTTGATACCTCAGAACCATTTATTAAATACATAGATTAAATCTCATCTCTTATATATGTATTTGTAATAGGCATTCTTCTATCTTTACCAAAGGCTTTCCCAGTTAATTTTACCCCTGGAGATACTTGTTTTCTCTTGTATTCATTTCTATCTACCTTTGCTAAAACATCATATACAATTTCCTTGTTGATTCCTGATGAAATTATTTTTTCAGATGAAGCATCTTGTTCAATATACATATACAGAATTTTGTCTAACAATTCATATTCTGGAAGAGAATCTGTATCCAGTTGATCAGGTCTGAGTTCTGCACTTGGTTCTTTGGTGATAGTATTTTCAGGAATTACATGTGAAATTGAATTTCTAAATTTAGACAATTTGTACACCTCTGTCTTGTATAAGTCTTTTAAGACAGCAAAGCCTCCAGCTAAATCTCCATAGAGAGTTGAATAACCCACTGCCATTTCTGATTTATTTCCAGTTGATACAACCATTGCGCCAGTCTGATTTGAGAGTGCCATTAGTAAATTACCTCTTACTCTTGATTGTAAATTTTCATCTGTCACAGCAGATAGATCCTCAGAAATGTTTTCCATAATCTTATTACGTAAAGATTCAACGATGTCTTCAATCTCAATAATTTTGAATTCTATACCTAAATTTTCTGCCAAAATTTGTGCATCTTCTAAAGAGTCTGAAGAATTAAATTTTGATGGCATTGCAACACCAATAACATTTTTTTCACCTATCGCATCCACAGCGATTGTAGCTGTGAGCGCAGAGTCGATTCCGCCAGAAAGTCCGACTAAAACTTTTTGAAATTTATTTTTTTGAACATAATCACCCAAACCCAGCTTTAATGCAGCATAAATTTCTTCATACTTATCTAGCTGTATGTAGTTAGTGTCAAAATCAATTTCTTGCACCTTTTCTCTTATCTGCAAGCTACTAGTTGGATAATTTTCAACAGGTTTTAATTCAAGATCAAAATGAAAAATTTCTTCCTTAAATTGATTTGCTTGATGCTGCAACTCTCCGTCTCCATTTACTAAAAAGGATCCTCCATCAAAAACTAACTCATCCTGTCCACCAACTGTATTTAAATAAAGAATTGGAATTTTTAACTTTTTCGCCTTAGCGATTACATTTTCTTTTCTAGCTTTTGACTTACTTGTATCAAATGGTGAAGCATTAATATTTATTATTAAAGAAGCACCATTTTTAGCCTGTTGTTCTGCTGGACCATCTTCAATCCAGATATCTTCGCAAATGCTAATTCCTATTCCAATACCTTCATACCAAAATAATTTTCCTGCATCATTTCCTGTTGAGAAATATCGTGCTTCATCGAATACTGAATAGTTTGGTAGAAAACTTTTATGATAAATACCTTTAACATCACCATTTTGAACAATTGCTGCAGCATTAGCGATACTCCTAGTAGTCATGTCTATTTTGTGTTTAGACATTGTTCTGTCAACAAACCCTATGATTGCACTAGTGGATGTTGTAAATTCAGATATTTCCTCTAAAACTGCAAAATTTTTACCTACGAAGCTTTCTCTGAGCAGCAAATCCTCAGGAGGATAACCGGTTAGAGCAAGTTCTGGAAAAACTACAATATCTGACTGGTTTTGTTCGCCTACTTCAATTGCATCTAAAATAGTTTGCTTATTTTGTTGAATTGCGCCCACTGGAAATGACAACTGAGCACCAGTTATTCGTATTTTTTTACTAACCACAAGCTAATTTTAGATTGAAATAGGGCTTATGAAGATACCTTAATTTCCATATCAGTTGAGTCTGCTACCCATTTACTAACTCTTTTCAATGAAGGCATTCTGTCGACAATATTCTTTTTGTCATTTATCTTTTGCATCATTTCATGTAAAGATTCTGGATTACGCCTTTTAAGCTCTGAAACACTTTCCACACCAGCAGCTTCTAAAAGATCTGCGTAATCTCTTCCAAGATTCTTTATCTGCATTAGCTCAGCTCTTCTAGCCCAATGTAATAACTTCGGAGAATTGATTCCCGTTTCTTTAGTTAATAGAGCACGTCCAGAACGGGTAGATGCTATTTGTAAAAATGTAGTGGTTGTTCTAACTCTTGCTCTTCTAAGTTTTGTTGCTTCAGTATGTGTCATGCCATTTATAGAATCAATAGAGTTCATTCTATAGATTGTACAAAGCTTCGAAAAAAAATACAGAAATTTTTTGTTAAGATTTTCCCACTTTATTAAAAGTCTTTTTCTTCATCGTAATCTTTTGGTCCCAAAAAGTTAAAATTAATATTCTTAACTTTAATTTCTGATGACAAAAAATAATCAATCAGATCAAAATCTTGAAAGACTGAATTTTCAAACTCTGGTGAATCGTCCTGGGTAAGAAGTTCTAATTTACTCCAGAACATTCTAGGAACTAAAATTGGAAAATTGTGTTTATACCTATATTGACTTATCAATATTTCATCTCCCTCTGTTTCAAAAGACGTAATAGAGTCAATTACGGAATCTTTAACTTCAGGTTGATCACCTAAGAAAAAAACTATATTTTCTATATCTTTTTGACTTTGATAAAAAAATAAAGATGTTCTTATTGATGAAATTATCCCTTCCGACCAATTTTCATTTATTAAGATATCTGAATTAGAAAAATTTATTTTTTCAGCGATAGTTTCATTATCTGAGCCTAAAACAACAGAAGAATGTTCGAAGTGCTGATTAACTTTTTCAACAACTTGCTCTAAAAGTGGTTTGTCTTTAACTTGTGCTAATTGTTTTGGGAAACCCATTCTAGAGGAATCACCAGCAGCAAGAATAACTCCAGCATTCATATTAAGAGTAAGACAATATTGTTGACCCAAAGGTAATAGATACTAGCAATAGGATTACTTCTATATTTCTTAAAAAATAAACTTGTTTTAACCCAGAACCAAGAGTGGTAAAGGAGTAAATTGCAGTGACAAATAGTAAAAGCCCCTGGATTAATAAACTGGAAACAAAGATTGCAGGAATAGTTAGTAACCCTGGAATACTTGAATACAAATAAATAATTGCAAGATCTTTTGGTTGAGGATCTTTTCTTAACAAATACTTTAAAACAAGAAAGACAATGATAAGACCAACAACAGATGCTGATACAGATCCTATTAAGGATGAAAAAATAGATGTAAAAGTAGATTGTTGAAATTCAACTTGTAATTGATCAATTAATGTTTGCAGCATTAAAAGCTCTTCTGATGTTGCTTCTTCGCTAAATAAATAGAGATTAACTTCTAAAAAGTCAATTACCCCAGCAAAGAATCGTACAGCGCTTAAAGTAATAAGAATTGTAGCTGTAGTCCAAATAGCTAAGCCCTTTTGTAATGAAGAAGGGTAAGTAATTATTTCGTTATAAACTTGTTTATCTAGTCTTAGTACTTTTGTAATAATTGTATTTTCAGTCAATTTAATTCATTTCCCTTTAAAATCTACATTATGACTATAACAAAAATATTTTCATATATTTCAGCAATAGCAATGACTGTAGTGATATTTTGGGCTCAATCACAAGTTCCCATTCTTGAATCACCTATTCCAGATTTGCCTTGGGGAACTGTATCCTTGGTTGACCTGTATACAGGATTTATCTTTGTATGTTTATGGATTTTCTACAAAGAGAAAACTATTAATGCAATAGTTTGGTCAATTTTTATGATGGTGCTCGGAAACCTTACAACAGCAATTTATGTTTTATATAGCTTAAATACCTCTAAAGGAGATATGAAAAAATTCTTTATGGGGAAAAATAGTTAATCTTTTTTAAGATTATCTAACAAAATTAAAGAGACGTCTCGAACCTTTACATTATCTCCATACCCTAGCTCTTTGACGCCATCATCCATCATTATGTAACAAAATGGGCAAGCAACAGCTACTTCATCTGCTCCAGTATCAATAGCTTCCTGGGATCGTTCAATATTTACTTTTTTACCAACAGATTCTTCCATCCACATTCTTCCACCACCAGCACCACAACAAAAGCTTTGGGTTCCTTGTCTTTTCATTTCTCTTATTTCTATACCACCAATAGAACCAACAATTTCTCTTGGTGCTGTATAAATATCATTATGTCTTCCTAGATAGCATGAATCATGGTATGTAATCTTATAAGGCTTATCACTTGTACCAACTTCTATCCTTCCTGATTGAACTAGTTCAGTTAGTAATTGGCTATGGTGAATTACTTGATAGTTTCCACCAAGCTGAGGATATTCATTAGCAATAGTGTTAAAGCAGTGTGGGCATTGGGTTATAATTTTGTCCACTTTTAAATTGTTCATGTTTTCAATATTTTGAATAGCCAATTGTTGAAAAACAAATTCATTACCAGTTCTTCTTGCTGAATCGCCAGTACAAACCTCTTTTGGACCTAAGACCGCAAAAGAAACATTTGCTCTATTTAATAAAGTAGCCACGGCTTTCGTGACTGGAGCGTTTCTGTCATCAAATGCACCAGCGCAACCAACCCAATATAGATAGTCGTACTCTTCATGGTTTGATTCATCAATGACAGGTACTTCAAAATCTAGATCTTTAGTCCAATTCAACCTATCGTTTTGAGAAGCACCCCATGGATTTGATGAGTTTTCCATGGCTACATATGCTTTTCCTAGCTCAGAAGGAAAATCAGATGCCATTAAGGCCAAGTGTCGTCTCATATCTAGAATCTTGTCTAAAATTTCAATATTTACAGGACAAATCTCATCACAGGCCTTACATGAAGTACAAGCCCATAGCTCTTCAGAGGTAATACGTTCAAATACATTATCAGAATTTACTTTTAAAACCTTCGGAGTAGAAATCGTTGTAGTTACTGATGGGTCTCCAGATTCAGACATGACTTGTCCAACTTTTAATATTATTTCTCTTGGATCAAGAGATTTTCCAGTTTGATTTGCTGGACATACAGATGTACACCTACCACATACAGTACAGGCATCTAAGTCCATAAGTTGCTTCCACGTAAAGTGATCAATAATTTCAGCACCTACTGAATCGATATCCTCTGCTTCCATTAGATTTCCAATGTCCCTCATCGCACCTTTAGGTCTGTCTTTAGGTGACATAAACATATTTATTGGTGATGTAATAATGTGACGCAATTTTGAAAGCGGCATTGCTATGAGAAAAACAAAAAAGGAGACTACATGTAAAACCCATGAAACTCGATGAAAATCAACAGGATTAGAAATTTCAAAAGTGCTCGCAACAAAATATCCTATAAATGACCATTTTTCATATTCAGGAAAATTTTCTACAGCAATACGACCCGCTTCAGTGGTGACACCAGAAATGCCAATAAAAATAAGAAGAGAAAGGGTTAAATAATCATCAATAGTTGTTTTGGTTTGAATTCTGTACTCTGTACCAACAACTCTTCTGGCTAATGCCCAAAATAATCCAAATAAATATGCAATAGTTGCTAACTCTAAAGTAAAAGAGTAAACCATATAAGTTGTGCCTTGTAGGAATTTCAATGAAGGAGGCATCAAATGGTGGATTTCCAATGTAATTGTTCCAGCAAACAATCCTAGAAATCCTACATATATTAATGAATGCATCAATCCTGCAGC
>CBFHGZ010000003.1:0-669 GCA_965655535.1 Candidatus Actinomarina sp. | reverse complement strand
GTTTTCATTAAGAGGCCATCGAACAGACTAGATAATCTTGCACCTATGGTCGTATTTCTTTTTTCAGCTTTACCACGATTCCAGTTTTTAACTCTTAAAGAAAACAAATACCCGGATATAAAAATTGAAGCAGCACTTAAAACATAAAAAATATACTGAAGCACTTTAGGAATGTTTTCAAAGACTCTTCTACCTTGGACTATTTCACCTTCAGGAAATATATAACTAGCTGCCCACAGGAATAATGTACCTACTGATGCACCAGCTGAAAACAGTAAAACGTAATCGTTAGCTTTAAACTTTTTTAATAAATTACTCACGTTTTAATTCTTCTGAAATTTCGTTTGATCTATTTGCTGATTTTTGAATTGCATTTTTTATAATTTTATCAAACGAATCTTCAATAAGCGAATTGATACCTGCCTCTGTGGTTCCCTTTGGAGACTTAACTTTATTGACCAAAGTTTCAAACGAATCTGGAGTGTTTATTAAATTAGGAAGGGCGTTTACTAACTCTTTAATTATAAAATCCGCGTCATTTTCACTTAATCCTAAATCAACACCAGCAGAAACTAGATTTTTTGAAAGTTCATAATACCATGCTGGACCACTGCCAGACAAAGCGGTCAAAACAGGGAAATCCTTTTCTTCAAATTGTCTAATACTTCC
>CBFHGZ010000002.1:41948-47384 GCA_965655535.1 Candidatus Actinomarina sp. | reverse complement strand
AAGAAGTTGATAAATTCAATAATTCGATTTCTGAAAGTGACGCCTCTCAAGAAATTAGAAGGCTGACAAATATTGGAACATATCGTGCTTATGTTGAAAGTTACTTGAAACAAAACTCAAATCTAAATACTGATACTATGACTTTTTTAGTTAGACAACTACCATCTTCCCCTGAAGGTGTTCCTATTGAAATTTACACATTCACCAATACAACTGAGTGGGTGAAATATGAGCAAATACAATCAGATATATTTGATCACTTATTTGCTATTCTTCCTAAATTTGGTCTCAGAGTTTTTCAAAATGGTTTGTTAGAGGCAGTGGCTATGAAAAACCTTCCATTTAATCAGATTGACTTATAAATCTTTTTAAGAAAAACAAACCACTGACTATAAGTACTAGATAGTTTAAATAATTTCCAAATCGTGTATACAAAGTTAGAGAATTCATTGGTGTAACAGAATCCGTCAAAGTAGTTGCTTCAAACAATTCTGATGTTTTTAATATTTTACCTGTATTGGTAATGATTGCTGATTTTCCGGTTATTGCAGAGTGTATAAGGGGTCTGTCATTTGATAAAGCATTTGCAGTTGACATTAATATAAATTGATCTGACATACCGCTCTCACCATAACTAGCTTGATTAGTTAAGACCACAACAACTTCAGCACCCTCTAGAACACTAT
This sequence comes from Candidatus Actinomarina sp., assembly GCA_965655535.1. Classification (GTDB taxonomy): domain Bacteria; phylum Actinomycetota; class Acidimicrobiia; order Actinomarinales; family Actinomarinaceae; genus Actinomarina. The sequence continues at coordinate 46,698 of CBFHGZ010000002.1, read as the reverse complement.
TTCTTATATATCTTTGAAATGCTCCTTCAAATGAAATAACAGATGAAACCTTTACTTCATCAACATAAAAAACTTTTTCAGAATCTCCTCTAATCATATCTCGAGGAACTAAAGCTAAAGGAGGAATCCACTCTAAATACTTTCTAGCTGGAATATATTCACCAAAAGGTACAGGATGCTGTTTTAAGTATTGGCCAACAATTGAACTTTTTGTATTTTTTGTTGCTTTTGAAATAAATACTCCGTAGTTTTCAAAATAGCTTTGTTCAATAGGACGATCACCACCAATTAAGAAATGAGCATTAAGCCTCATAGATTCTTTGGATATTTCATCTAAAACTCTGGAATGTACACCAGGATCATTATTAAAACCCGTTGAACTTTCAGGCCAAATAACTAAATCAACTTCTTCTTGTAAGTTTTGAGTTAAATTCAAATGGCTTTGATAAATTTTTTCTCTTTCATTTGCGCAACGATTTTTTGCACCAGGACAAGGGCTGTTTCCTTGAACTATTGTTAAACTTAAGTCGCTTTTTTGAAGTGCTTCTCCTGGATTAAAGTTTGTAATAGTTCCAATAATCATGACAAACAATACAAACACACTTTGAATTTTTAAAGCATTTTTATAATTTACGTTTTTATAAGCTGCAACTGCAACAAACAGAGTAAAAGATTGAAGAACTAAGGAAAATCCTGTTGGGCCAAACGCTTTAAACATTAAAGAAGTCAACAAAAATTCTGATCCATCTAAATAAGGTATTAATAAAGCTGTTGATGAGAAGCCCCAAGGAAATCCTCCAAATGGAATATATGCACGTAAAACATCAAACAAAGCTACTACTGAGAGAAGTTGTAAATAGTTTGTTTCTTTTTGATAGCTTAAAAAACTAAATAATTTACCAAAAAAGCCGTACAAAATTCCCATTAAAATCATCAGAGGTATCCATGCCTCATAGCCTATTGATTGAATTCCATAAAGCATGCCTCCATAAGAGATAGCACCAAAAAGAAAGCCATTACTGAATGAATTTTTTAAAAATAAAGAATAATAAAAAAGAAACAAACTAGGAAAAATTAAATACCAGTACCCAAATGGCGGAAAGCTTATGAAAAACAAAACTCCGGCACCTACAACTCTTAATAACATATACATATATGTTACAGACAGTGATGTTGGTTTAAAACTAAATTAAATTTCTCAATATTACGTATAGTCCTGAAGCTATTGAGAAGTACGTTACAGATGTAGCTATAACTTTTTGAGATATTTTTGAAAATAATACGCTTGATAACCTTATTCCTAGAAATACAAAAGGAATATTTATTAAAAACATATATATGTGGTCAAGATAAATCCTTCCAGTGAATGTAAGAAGAGTTAGAGTAATAATGATTCCTATTGTGAAAACACTGTTAAGTGATGGTCTAAATTCTTCAGGTTCAGAATTTCTATATAATAATGCTACTGGAGGGCCTCCAATTGCTGCTATCATCCCAAAAACACCTGATAATGTTCCTGCGATTAATGAGTTAATTCTTGTTTTGTTGATTGTCCATCCAAAATAAGATGCGATACCAGCAAAAAAAACAATTCCTCCTACAGAAATAGATAAATATTTTTCACTCAATAGAAACAATAGGTATAAACCTAGAGGTCCACCTAAGAGTCTTCCCCAAATCAATGGCTTTACAGAACCAAAATCTACTCTTGATTTCTCTCTTGCAAAAATTCTAATTGCTAACGGCAATCCTAATAGTGAGAGCAGCTGAGGAACTAAAAGTGGTTCAATTTGAACTACTATCGGCGAAGCTATAACTGCAAATCCAAAACCTAAAACGCCTTGAACTGATGATCCTACAAATATTAATGAGGCGATAAAAATTATTTGAAAAAGTGAAAGATCAAAAGGTAGGGTCAAACAAGCGCTTCTTCTATTAGCTTAAGAATTTCTCCATCTTCAGTGTGTCTACCAAGTTCTTTTTTTGAAAACAATAGTTGATCATTTAAGTGAAATTCAAACACTCCACCACCGCTAGGTATTAAATTAATTGAGGTAACCTTTTTACCGTAAACTTCTAAGATGTCTTCAATCGTGCCAACTGCACGAGGTGTGTAGTTTCAAACTACACAAAACTCTAATTTGATTTCCATAAATTAATACTATCATATCTTAGATTAAGGAGATTTATGTTTAATTATTCAAATGTAACTTTAGAGAGTTTAAATAAAGATTTAGAAGAAACATTACAAAACTGTAGAAATATATCTGATGAAATTAAGAATTCAAAAGATGTTGATATAAGGTCTTTTGACTTGCTTGAAAGAAATATTTCAGACCTTTATGGAAGGGTTGCTTTTTTAGCTGATGTACATCCTGAGGAAGCTTTTAGAGATTTAGGGAACGAAGCAGATTCAAAAATTCAAAATTTTATGCTTGAAATTATTAAAGATGTTGAGTTATATGAAAAATTCCAAACAATCGAAACCTCAAGCTTCGATGGCGAAACGAATGAATTCTATGAAGATTTAAAAAGAGATTTTAAAGATGCTGGTCATGGTTTAGACGAAAAAAATAAAGAAAGATTATTAGAAATTGAAAAAAAACTCATTGACTTGGGAATAACTTTTTCAGAAAATATTGCAAAAGATAAGACTCAATTGAATTTCTCTTTAGAAGAATTAGAAGGCCTTTCGGAAGGAGAGATAACTAATTTGAAAAAAGATGGTGACACTTTTGTTGTCACTATGGCATATCCAGACATCAATGCAGTAACTGAAAATTGCAAAATTAGAACAACTAGAGAAGCTGTTTGGAAGGCTTTTAACAATAGAGCTCTTGAGTCGAATAGACCAATACTTGAAGAAGCTGTAGTTCTTAGAAACGAAAAAGCCAAAATGTTTGGATTTAAAACCTGGGCTGACTACAGACTACAAAACAGGATGGCAAAAAATCCATCCAATGTAAAAGATATGTATGAAGATTTAATTCCAAAATTACAACAGGCAGCAGAATTCGAAAAAAATGATCTGGCAATTGATGATATTGAAGTTGAAAATATTGCACCTTGGGACATTAGATATTTTGTTTCTGCTGAGAGAAGCAAAGTTAGTAGCGTAGAAGCTAGCGAGCTTAAAAAATACTTTTTTATTCATGATGTAAAAAAAGAAATGTTCTCAATTTGTGAAGAGGTTTTCGATCTTGAAATTAAAGAAGAAGATTCATCTACAGCCTGGCATGAAGATGTTGAATTATGGTCTCTATGGGAAAAAAATGGAGATCAATTAGCGTATTTTTATTTGGATCTTCACCCCAGAGATGGAAAATATACACATGCTGCAGTTTTTGATATTTCCTCTGGAGGATCAGAAAACCAAAATCTTCCAGTTTGTTCAATGGTTGCTAATTTTCCTAACCCTCATAGTGGAGATGGGCTAATGACTTTTGATGAAGTAGAAACCTTGTTTCATGAATTTGGTCATGTTTTACATAATGGTATTGGTAAATCTAACTATTCAAGATTTGTTGGTGCTAATTGTGAATGGGATTTTGTTGAAGCACCTAGCCAGATAATGGAACATTGGGTTTGGAAAGTAGAGTGTCTAAAAAGAATTTCAAAGCATATAGATAGTGGTGAACCACTTTCAGTAGAAATTTGTGAAAAACTTAACAGCTCGAAAAATATTGGTGCAAGTCTTCTTACTCTTAGACAGGTATCTTTTGGACTGGCAGATCAACATTTGCATGGTGAAAACTTTGATGATGATCTAGATTTTGTAGAAAGTCAGTCTCAAAATGTTACAACCATTAATTATCCAAAAGATGTAAATCATCTAGCAGCTTTTGGTCACCTTTTAGGAGGTTACGATGCAGCATATTATGGATATTTATGGGCAGAAATTATTGGTGATGATATGTTTAGTAGGTTTGAAAATGAAGGAATTCTCTCAAACATGGTAGGGGTTGAATACAAGAACAAGATTTTAAAACCTGGTGGGACAATTCCTGCTGAACAGCTTGTCGTTGATTTTCTTGGCAGAAAATGGAATGATCAGTCATTTTTAAAACAAAAAAACTTGCTTAAATAAAATTGCATATTTAAAATTGGACTGTTAAGCTTGTGAATATATTCACAAAGTATAAAAAGGAATAAAAATGACAGACGGATTAAAGGCAAGCCAAATAAAAGGTGGGATTAGGCCTTCTAAAAGTTTTGACCAAGGTAGGGTTTGCAAAGACGAATCTTGCAGAACTCAATTAAGTATTTACAACAAAAGAGATCATTGTTTTAACCATGCACCTGTTAAATACCCAAGAGTCAGAGGCAGAATCTTACAAGAGACTGCTTAATTTTTAAAACAACCCCCTTAAATCTCCCCCCGGAGATTTCAAATAGACCCCTTTAATTAGGGGTTTATTTATATATCAACAAATATTAAAGTTACACTATGGAAATTAATTTTAATGTACCTGAGATAAGCTGTGGTCATTGTAAAGAAACTATCGAAAATACACTAAGTAACGTTTCTCAGATTTCAGAAACAAATGTTGATATTGAATCAAAATCTGTAAACGTAAAGCTTTCTGAAGAATTAGATATAAAAGTTTTAGAAGATTTACTTGATGAACAAGGCTATACGGTTGAGCAACAAAACTAATACTCTCTCTTTTGATGTAGAAGGTATGACATGTGCAGCTTGTGCAGCACGTATTGAGAGAGTTTTAGATAAAAACTTTACCCCAGAAGAAGT
>CBFHGZ010000002.1:17498-41851 GCA_965655535.1 Candidatus Actinomarina sp. | reverse complement strand
CTATGTAATTGGATTTATTATCGTTCTAATTTTTGGTAGATCTTTTCATATATCTGCTTTTAAAAAAATAAAATTTTTAGATTTTAATATGGATACGTTAATTTCAATTGGAAGTTTGAGTTCATTAATCATTTCTGTTTTACCCAATGAACTGTTAGGCAGTGGAAATACTTTTAACGGGGAAAGCAAAATGTTTTTAGATACAGGAGCATTTATTATTTCATTTATTCTTGTGGGAAAAACTATTGAAGAAAAAGTTATCGATGATGCTGTTCAGTCCACAAATAGTTTAAAAAATAGAATTCCAAAAAAAATATTAATAACTCGCTCTGGAGAAAAAATAGAATCTGAAATTGAAAACCTGATTGAAGGTGATTTATTCAGTGTCGCAGTAGGTGAGATTATTCCAACTGATGGAAACATTATAAATGGAAACACGAATGTAGATGAAAGTCTTCTTACGGGTGAATCTATACCTATTGCAAAAGATACTGGAGACTCTGTAATTGGTGGAAGCATTAACTTAGAGGGTTTAATCGAAGTTAAAGTAGATTCAGATTACACAAATTCTACATACAACATCATTGAAGAGTTGATTGAGTCTGCACAAACTTCAAAACCAAAAATTCAAAAGTCACTAGACAAAGTTACCCAATTTTTCGTACCAACTGTGATTGGTATAAGTCTTTTTACTTTTTTATACAAGCTAATTATTAATAATCAAACAATTTTTGATTCATTAGCAGTAGCGATATCTGTACTAGTAATAGCTTGTCCATGTGCTTTAGGTTTGGCTACACCAATAGTCATATATAAATCTTCGCAACTTAGTAAAAATCGTGGATTTATATTTAAAAGTTTTGATTTACTACAAAGATTTTCAGATATTAAATCTATAGTTTTTGATAAAACTGGAACACTATCAACAGGTGTATTTACTATTGATTCAATAACAAATGTTGATGGTAATAAATCTGAAACTGAAATTCTAAAATACGTTTCAAGTGTTGAAGTTAATTCAAAACATCCTATTGCTAGGAGTCTTGTTTATGAAGCTGAAAAAAGAGATATCAAATTTTTTGACGCTAAAGAGGTAAAAGAGGTTCCAGGTCTGGGTATTAGTGGAATAGTTGAAGGAGTGAATGTTCAAATACAAAAGAATAAACAATCAATCTCAACCTCTTTGGAAGTAAAAATAAATAATGAAACGTACGTAATTAATCTAAAAGAAGAATCTTCTGTTTCAGTTGATTTTGTTAGAGAAATAAAAAAAGAAAAAGATATATACATACTTTCAGGTGACAAAGAAGAAAGCGTTAAAAGATTTGCTGCAAACATTGAAATATCAAATTACTACTCTGATAAAACCCCAGAAGAAAAACTAAATATTATTAAAACACTTCAGCAAGAGATTGGACCAGTTATTTATGTTGGAGATGGTATCAATGACTCTCCGTCAATAAAACAATCTGATGTTGGAGTATCTACGTCTACTAGTAGTCAAATTGCACAAGTTACTGGCGATATATTAATAAATAGAGGTGGAATAGAGAAAATAACAGATGTAATACAGCTTTCAAAAAATTCTAAAAATAGGATCTACCAAAATTTATTTCTTGCATTTATATACAACTCTTTAATGATTCCAATTGCAGTTGCTGGTTTAATAACGCCACAGCTAGCTGCGCTTGCAATGGCACTTTCAAGTATTTCTGTTGTTTTAAACTCAAATAGAAAACTTTAAAAATAAATCTCTTATAAATATTCAGAATAGGTAATCTTTAAGCATGGAAGATGTTGTTTGGTATAGAAAACCTTTACTTTCCGAACCAGTAGCAATTATTGCTTTTGAAGGTTGGAGTGATGCAGGAAACACAGCAACTGGTTGTGTTGAAAATTTAAGCTGTACCTATGATGTTGATCCGTTTGCAGAGCTTAATTCAGATTCTTATTACAACTATCAAATGAGGAGACCTGTTGTAGAGGTAAAAGATTTTGGTGAAAGAAATTTTCATTGGCCTCAAACTTCTTTTTATTCAATTGAAGATTACAAATTAAAAAGTGACCTAATTTTAGTTTTTGGAGAAGAACCATCCATGAGATGGAAAGATTATGCCAGAAATATTACCGATACCCTCCTTGAACTAGGTGTTAAAAAAGCAGTTACTTTAGGTGCTTTTTTTGGACAAGTAGCACATACTTTACCAGTACCAATTTTTGGTGTTAGTGGCGACCCTACCTTTCATTCCCGATTTAATGTATTAAACCCTAACTATTCAGGTCCAACCGGAATTACTAGTGTTGTTGGACAAAACTTAAGAGACAATGGAATAGAGACAGCAGGACTTTGGGCTGCAGTTCCTCATTATTTAAGCAGCGGTGGATATCCAAAGGGTATGAGTGCTTTGCTAAACAAAACTTCCGAAATACTTAAAATTGAATTAGATGATTCAGGAATCCAAACAGATGGTCAGCAATTTGATCTAAAACTAAATAAAGCAATGGAAAATTCTCAAGACCTTGCAGAGTATGTTTCTAAACTTGAAGAAGCTGAGGTCAGTATAGAAGATAACTTTTCTGAGGATAACCTAGTTCAACAAATCGAAGAATTCTTAAATGAAGAGGGCGAAAGCTAACTAGACGCTTTTCTTCTTATGCCTATTTGATTTACGACGCTTACGATACTTATGTTTTGACATTTTTTTGCGTCTTTTTTTAATCAAAGATCCCATAAACTTAAATTTTGTCCTTTTTTCCTAACTGCGAAAGTCTAACCCATTTATAGAGCTAAATGAAAAAGAATTTATGAAAATTTTTCTTTTCCAAGATTTATTGCCTTTAAAAGTGTCTCTTCACCATTTCTATTCTTCTTATTAGCCCACAAGCCCCAGGTAATCATTGAGATTATTTCAAATAGTTCAAATTTTTCTAAGCTATCAGAATTTAAAACTCCTATCTCTTCTAAACTTTGATGCCTAAGTTCTGGATCTAAATGGAATTCATTTTGCCAAAATAAATCTGCGAAATCAAAAAAAGGATCTCCCATCGATGAATATTCCCAATCAATCAGATAAGTTTTGTCTTGAAAGATCACAAAGTTTGCGTGATAGAGATCATTGTGGCAGGGTTTCTCAAAAATATCATAAGCACTAATTTTTTCTACTAATTTGTTACCAAGCTCAAGTGCTTCGCTCTCAATATGGTTTGCAGTATCCACTAAATTTTTAAATACTTTTAAAGAATTGAAATTTTCCTCAAAAGCAATATCTGCTTCATGAAGCTCTTTAAGTTTATTAAAAGCGTTAACTCTTAAATCAGAATTTAAAAAATCTTTTTGTGTATAAGTGTAAATATCAAAAAATTCTGAGATTTTTATCCCATTATCGTCATCAAAAATTAAAAATGGTAACGTCAAATTACTTTCATAAGCTAGAGTTGAATTTATTTTTTCAGATTTACGATTAATTTCATCGGGATTATCTCCTGGTAGCCTTAAAACATACTTCTTGCCATCAACCTCTACAGCAAAAGAGCTGTTCGTAATCCCATCTAACTCACTAATTTGATAATCACTGAAATTTTTACACTTACTAACTTCATATTTATTAAATATTTCAACTATTTCTTTAGTGTTATCCATAACAAATATCATAATATAACTTATGAATGATCCTCTTGCTCTTGAAGTGACAATTAACTTACTGCTACTAGGTGTAGGTGGTGCTATGTTTGCTGGAAATTTATTTGCATTGATAAAACAAAGAAGTTTAGAAACAAACATATATTTAACAAGAACAATATTCTTAACTTGTGTTGGATTGGTTATCACCATTTGGTCCATTGCTTCTTTGATAAACAGATAAAAATTTTAAAAAAAGAGGTAAGATACTCAAAGAGTAAAAATGTTATCAGATATAGATATAAAAAAAGCACTTGAGTCAAAAGATATAATAATAGAACCGCTTGACTTCAAAGACATACAGCCTTCAAGTGTTGATTTAAGAGTAGGTTACGACTTTCGAATTTTCCAAAATCACAAGTACACGCATATTGACCCTAAAGCACAACAAGAAGAGTTAACAACTTTGGTTTCTGCTAGTTCAGATGAACCATTTATATTGCATCCTGGAGAATTTGTACTGGGTACTACCTTGGAAAAAGTGAGACTATCAAATAAGGTTGTTGCAAGACTCGAAGGTAAAAGCTCTCTTGGTAGAATAGGTCTTTTGATTCATTCAACTGCAGGCTTTGTTGATCCAGGGTTTGAAGGATTTTTAACACTTGAGCTATCAAATGTTGCTAATTTGCCAATAAAAATTTACCCAGAAATGAAGATTGGTCAAATATCGTTTTACAATTTAACAACACCATCAGAATCAAGCTACGGTTCAGAACTTTATGGCAGCAAATATCAAGGTCAAGAAGGGCCTACTCCTAGTAGAAGTCATAACGACTTTAGTAATTAATGATTCCAGGCATAGGAACATTAATAAATTCTTTTGGAGTACTTTTCACCGGAGTCTTAACTCGACTATTTGTAAAAAAAGAAATCAAAAATTTTGAAAATAATTTACTTCCTTTAGGATTATTAGTTTTAACACTTGGAATAAGAGAGTCTCTTAAAAGTCCAGATTTTATAACAGTTCTATTTGCTGTGTTGGTAGGTGCTGTTCTTGGCACAATGCTAAGGATTGAAGATAGAATTAAAAAATTTGGAGAATTCCTTCATGAAAAGTTTGAAAAAAATTCAAATGACAAGAATAAATTTATTGAAAGTTATCTAACTGCGTCATTAGTAGTTATTACTGGGCCATTAGCAATCGTTGGTCCTTTTCTTGACGTTGTAGAAGGAAATATAGAACTATTAATAATCAAAACAGCTCTGGACTGTTTTTTAGTTTTATTTCTTACATCTAGTGGTGGAAAGGGCGCTATGTATTCTGGCTTTTCAATTCTTATATACCAAGGCTTTTTTACTCTTTGTGCTTTGATACTAGGAAGCAGTATTGACCAAACCATTGCAGATCATATTGCTGGAGTTGGAGGTGTTCTGTTGGTTGGAGTGGGAATTAACCTTCTTGATATTAAAAAAATTCCTGTTGGGAACTATATTTTGGCACTATTCATACCGTTGTTTATAACATTTTAAATGTTCTTGTTGCGCCTTCTACACCTTCAAATAATTTAATTAATTTCTCAGATTCCTCTTCAAATGTTCCAGTGATTTTTTGTGGCTCTTGAATCTTAAATCTTCTGTTCCCAAAATCAATTTCAACAGGAACATAAGGAATATTTAATCCTTTTGAAAGGTAGTAAAACCCACTTCGAAACTGTTCAACTGCTTCTGTTCCGCCTTCTGGTGCAATAACAAGAACATAGTTATCAATTTTATCAAATTCTTCAACTGCCCCATGAATTAATCCTCTTGAATTTACTCTATAAACAGGAATTCCACCTAAACGAATTAGTACATATTTTTGTATCCACCAAAAAGGCCAAGGAATACCTAATTTATCAAGATTTTTTGAGATCGTAACTAAACTAGGCAACCTAGTAAAAATCCAGGCAGCGCCGAAAAAATTTATTTTTAAATCTAAAGCTAAAACAGCCAATAAAGCATACCAAGCATCTCTCATTGCAGTGTGTGGAACTCCAACAAGAATCATCTTTTTTAAATTTGGTATATTACCCTCTATTTTCCATCGAAATAACTTCATAAGGAATCTTCCAATAGGACCAAGAACTTTTCTTTCTTTTTGAGAAACGTTTTCAGGTAAAGTTTTCATAATGTAGATATGTACTTAGCAATTTGAACAGCATTCAAGGCAGCACCTTTTAATAAATTATCAGAAACAACCCAAAAATTTAAAATTTTATTACTGGATAAACCCTCTCTTAATCTTGAAACTAACACTTCTTCTCTTCCCTCAACGTCTAACGGTGTTGGAAGTGGGCTGTCCCAATATTCAGTACCATCAAATCCATTAATTGATGATTTGGCTCTTTCTATATCTACAACATTTTTAAATGTTGCTGAACAAAATGTACCATGTCCAGTGACAACTCCTACTCTTGCATTGGAGGGTTCGACTATTAAATCATGTATTTTTAAAATCTTTCTAGATTCATTTACGAACTTCATTTCTTCATCTGAATAACCATTATCAGTTAAAGAACCTGCCAAAGGAATAACATTTTTTGCAATAGGGTTTGTATAGTATCCATCTTCATATTGAGGAGTCAATTGTTCTCCTAAGCTTATTTCCTTTTCTAATGAATTAAGAGCTGCAGTACCTGAACCTGATACTGCCTGATAGGCAACAGGAACTATTGACTCTAATTCAAATAAATCATGTAGTGGCTTAAGGGCCATAACTAAGCCCATAGTTGTACAATTTGGATTAGAAATAAGTTTAGTATTTGAGCTTATTTCATCCTGATTGATACCGTAAACAACCAATGGCACATTTTCTTCAAGACGAAAAGATGAGGAATTATCAACAACATAGGATCCATTTTCAATAAATTTAGTTGCAAAAATTTTTGAACGTTCTCCACCTGCTGAGAATAATGCAATATCATAATGTCCAATATTTTCATCACATAATTCGATTACATCATATTCAGTATCAGAAACTTTTATTTTTTTTCCAGCAGAATTCTTAGATGCAAAAAGTGAGTATTCAACTTCGTGTGAAAAATATTTTTCACAAAGAGATATAATTTTTGAACCAACTAATCCAGTAGCACCTATAATAGCAATTTTCATTTTTCAATAAATTCGCCATGTAATACATCAAGTGCTTTTTGAATATCATTGCTATTTATTACACAAGAAACTCGGATTGGCGATGTAGATATCATATAAATATTTATTGAATTATCACCTAATATATTAAACATTTTTGAGGCAACACCTGATTCAGACTTCATACCTGCTCCAATAATTGAAATTCTTGCAACATTTTCATCTTTATCAAAACCTTTTGCATTTAAAGACTCAGACAATACACTAAGGGTTTTTTCTACATCATTGGCTTGATCTTTTGGTGCGGTAAACGAGATATCTGTAATTGAATCTTTTGAAACATTTTGAACAATCATATCAACATTGATGCCAATATCCGATAACGATCCAAATACTTTACCTGCAATACCTGGCTGATCTGGTACACCAAATAAGGTGAACTTCACTTCCTTATCATTATGGGTTACCCCGCTTACAATTGCTTCTTCCATAGTTTTTTCTTTTACAATAGTTCCTTCATTGTTTTCAAAAGTTGACTTAACAATTATTGGTATATTATACCTTCTACCAAACTCTACAGACCTTGCCATTAATACGCCAGCTCCAGTGGAAGACATTTCTAACATTTCTTCATATGAAATTTCATCAATTAATTTTGCATTTTCTACATATCTTGGATCTGCCGAAAATACACCATCTACATCTGTAAAAATTTCACATCTTTCAGCATTCAAAGAGGCAGCTAAAGCAACAGCTGTGGCATCCGAACCACCTCTGCCGAGAGTTGTTATCTCTCTTGATTCTCTATTAAAACCTTGGAACCCAGCTACGATAACAATTTTGCCTTCTTCTATGCCTTCTTTTACTCTCTCTCCTGTAATTTCTTCAATTTCTGCTTTTCCATGTCTTGAAGTTGTAATAATTCCTGCTTGAGAACCTGTTAAAGAAATAGAGTCATAACCTAAACTGTTGAGATGTATTGACAATAGAGACATAGTGATTCTCTCTCCTGCAGATAAAAGCATATCCATTTCTCTTGGAGCAGGATTTTCAGATAGACTACTTGCAAGATCAATGAGTTCATCTGTACTCGAACCCATAGCTGATGGCACGACTACTACATCATTGCCTTGTTCTTTGCATTCAATAATTCTTGAAGCAACAACCTTTAATGAGTCTGTATTTGCAACAGAAGTTCCTCCAAATTTTTGTACTATTAAAGCCATTGGAAACATTCTAATTAATTTCCAAAAGAATTAAAGAGACTACTACTCTAGATTTATGAGCATCGACTTGCATGTGCATTCAAAAAACTCTGATGGAAGCTTATCGAAAGAAGAAATTATAGATATCGCATTAAGTCAACAACTTGAGGCAATATCGATTACTGACCATGAGTACTTAACTGAAGTCGATGTTAATAAAAACATTGAAATAATTCCTGGTGTTGAAATAAGTGTAAATTGGCATGAGCTTGATATAGCTAATAAATATAGTGGTACGCATTTGCTTGTGTATTTTATTACAGAAAATTCAAGCTTAAATAAACATCTTGAAGTTTTAAGAACTAAAAAGATTTCAAGAAACTATCTAATTTTAGAAAACCTGAAATCACTTGAAATTGAAATAGATAAAAGTGAAATAGATTTATTTGATACCAAAGTACCTGGAAGACCTCATATTGCAGAACTATTAATTAAGCATGGTTATGTAAAGACTATAAGCGAAGCCTTTGCAAAATATCTTGGAAATGGGAAGCTTGATAACTTAAATCAACACCAAGAAGACATTCAAAATATTATAGGATTAGCTAAAGAGTCAAATTGTTTGGTATTTCTTGCTCATCCTCATACATTAATGAGCAATCCTCAATATTCGAAAAACACAAATTGGATAAATAATGATTTTGAAGAACTAATTATTCAGTTAAACACTTTCGGAATAGATGGAGTTGAAACATATTATCCTGGATACAGCTCAAGTACAATAAATTCATTAAATGAACTAACTAAAAAGTACAATTTATTGACTTCTGGTGGAAGTGATTTTCATGGCGACAAAAAACCAAATAATCTTCTTGGAATAGGATATGAGAACCAGCCTATAAATGTTTCCTATGAACTATTGAATAAAATGAAAGAAAAGCATGCAAAATTATAAAAAGATTCTCAGTTCTATATCAATTATCACGATTGCGTATGCCTCAAGCAGATTATTAGGTTTTTTTAGAGAAATACTATTAGCAAACTGGGCAGGAGTATCTGGTGAAACAGATGTTCTAGACTTAGCATTTATAATTCCAGATTTTCTTTTTTATTTATCAGCAGGAGGTTATTTAGCTATTACATTAATTCCTTTGCTAGGAAAAAAAGATAGTAAAGATGTAAATAATTATTTTCTATCTTTGCTTTACGGGTTAAGTACAGTCTTTGTAGTTTTATCATCCATTGGTTATTTATTTAAAAATCAAATTGCAGAAATTTTAAATGTACAAAATCAAACATTATTTATAGAAATATTTGGATTGATAATCTTTAGCCAAGTTTTCTTTTTTATTGGTGCGATATTAATGTCTTACCAATATTTTAAAGAAGAATTCAAGTATGCCGCTTTAGCTCCAATTGTTTACAACGCAACAATCATTTTATTTGGTTGGTTAAACTCATCTGATCCCACAAGTACTATCAAAGGATTCGCATTAGGTACTCTGATAGGTTCGATTCTAGGACATTTAATTATTCAAATCTTTGGTGCAAAAAAATCAGGTTTAGAATTTAAAATTTTAAAATTTAAATTGTCTGATGTTAAGAATTATATTGTTATTTCTTTTCCACTAATTCTTGGACAATCTATAGCTGTAATGGATGAGCAGTTGTTTAGATATTTTGGATCATTTTTATCCGTTGGATCTATAGCAACATTCAGATATGCTCGAAGAGTCGCTTTTCTTCCAGTTGGTATAATTGCACAAGCTGTAGGTGTAGCTAGCTATCCATTTCTTTCAAAACTTTTTCAAAAAAATAAAATCGATGAACTTGATTTATTAGTTAAAAAACAAATTGCATATCTATATCTTATAAGTGGTGGAATTGTCATAATTTGCTTTTTTAGTTCAGAATTCATTATTCAAATGATTTATGAAAGAGGTGCATTTACAAATTCTGACACCCTTCAAGTAAGTAGAGTTTTTCAAATCATAAGTTTGGGCATTGTTCCGTGGTCAATTAATCAAATTGCAACAAGGTCTTTTTATGTACAACAACAGTTTTGGTTTCCAGTAATCACTGGAACTGTAATTACTTTGGTTTCATTTTTTATATTATTAAATATTGATACAGACAGAATTCTGTATACAAAAATTATTGTTGCTTCTTTATATGTTTATTTAAGTATTCTGCTTTTAAATCTTAAATTTGAGAATCTAAAGTTTGTTAATAAAGACTTTTCTAAAGATTTAGCAAAAATTAGCTTGCTACTCGTTTCAACATTTACTCTATTTAACTTTTTTAGTTTTGAATCTAACTTATTAAGTGTAAGTACAGTAAGTCTTTCGACAGTACTTATACTATTTGTCTCACTAAATTTGCTAAAATTCAAATATATAAATATAGGAAAAAATAAATAATGCAAAAATTTCCCCTAAAAAAAGGCTTAGGAACTCCAGAAGAGCTTCATCAAGAAATTAATGATTATATCGATGTCCTAATGGGACATATAAACCCTCCAATTGCTGACGGAGTTGATACTTTGTTTGAAGTCAGTAGTACATATTTAGCTCGAGCTAAAGAAATCGAAATTAAATTACTCCAACGTGAAAGAAGTACAAAAATTGAATCTGGAGATGAGCTCAAAAAATTTAGAACTGGAGAACTAAGAAGTTTTATTGAGTTATGTAAAAGTGCACAAAATCAAGGATCAAGAAGAATTACTGTTGCTCTCAGTGAATTAAGCTTGAAAGAAGAATAAATTATTCAAATATATCAGCTATGTTTTCTTGATAACTTTTAGTATCTGTATTTTTACTTGAATTCTTCTGTGTTTTAATTAATACACTTGTTTCAACATTCATAAAATCAAAAAATTTATCCTCTATAAAATCTTTTATATCTTGAGACTTTTGTAATTCTGAAATCAGATATTCATTGTCCTCATCTACGTATAAAGAAAGGTTGTTATCTTCATCAACTAATGGTTTTACCAGAGTTAAATATGAATATTTTCTTGGAGTTAAATTTAATTTAGCTTCTTGAAGAATTTTTGGCCAAAATACATCGAAATCACCAACGTCACCTTTTTTTTCAATTTCATTATCTTCGACTATATTTTCTTCTTTTTTTACTTCACCCTCTAGAACTTCTTTAACTTCTTTTTTTTTAACTACATTTGGTTCATTCTCTAAAATATCTAATCGACGTGAAAAAGATTTAATATCTGTACTTAATTGAGGTTTAACGATCTTTAACAAAAAGAGCTCTAATTTCAACTCTTGAGATGGAGCAGTTTTAATATTTTGATTTACTTCATCCAGCATATCTAAAATTTTTGTCAGTTCCTTTGCGTTAATAAATTCATTTG
This sequence comes from Candidatus Actinomarina sp., assembly GCA_965655535.1. Lineage (GTDB taxonomy): Bacteria > Actinomycetota > Acidimicrobiia > Actinomarinales > Actinomarinaceae > Actinomarina. The sequence continues at coordinate 30,528 of CBFHGZ010000002.1, read as the reverse complement.
CATCTTTAACAAGTTCTCTTTCATGCGAACTAATGTCTAAAAAAGTACTGTCCTCTGGTAAATATTTAAAATAAAAAATATTTCTAAAAAGATTGCTCAATGAACCCAATATATCTAGAGGCTGTAGCCCTTTATTATAATTTTTTTTAACTACCGATAACACTTCGGCAGTGTCCTGTGTAGAAATTGACTTTATTATTGTCATTAAATCTTTTGATGCAACCTTTCCAAGAATTGTATCAATGTCATCTAAACTAGCTTTTGAGCCAAAAGTACTAAATGCTTGTTCAAATAAATTAATGGCATCTCGTAGTGAGCCATCACTTTCAATCGCTATATATTCCAATATTTCATTTTCTAAAATCGAGCCTTCTTCTTTCCCAATTTTTTGTAATGAATTTACTATTGTTTCGGTAGCAATTTTTTTAAATGCAATATGTGTAGTTCTACTTTTAATTGTGTCTAATACCCTATCAGGTTCAGTAGTAGCCAAAATAAAAACAATATGCTGTGGTGGCTCTTCAAGTGTTTTTAAAAAAGCATTAGAAGCTGCATTAGATAGCATGTGTACTTCATCTAAAATAAAGACTCTTTTTTTACCAGGACTACTTGCTATAAAATTAATTGATTCATTTAATTCCCTTATATCATCCACTTTATTATTTGAGGCTGCATCAATTTCTGTGATATCAAAAACAGGATCGCAACCAAGTTCGACTGCAATTATTCTTGCTAATGAAGTTTTGCCAACACCTCGAGGGCCTGAAAATAGATACGCATGATTCAAAGTTTCTTGTTTAATTTGCTTTTCAATTAATGAAACTGCTTCTTCTTGACCTACGAGATCATTTAGACTTTTAGGTCGATATTTTCTATAAAGTGCTTCATACATAGTTGTAATTGATTCTTTCTCTACTCTATATAATGCAGTATACAATTAGACTAAGTCAAATGAGAATAGGTGTAGATCTTGATGGTGTTGTTGCAAACTTTACAAAAGGTTGGACGACACAATATGAAATAGATTTTAATAAAAAAATTCAACCTTCAGATATTACAGAGTGGGGACTTTCAAAGCCTCTAACTCATTTTGAAGAAGAAATTGATTTTTGGAATTGGGCCAAAAACATTAATGGTTCGTCAATATTTAGAAATCTCGAAGTGTATGAAGATTCTGTTGAAACATTAATTAAACTATCAAAACTTGGGCATGAAATTGTAATACTCTCTTCCAAGCCTTGGTGGTCAGTTCATGATACATTTATGTGGTTGGGTGAAAGAAAGATTCCTACAAGAGAGGTTCACTTCTTAGAAGATAAATGGAAAATAAATTGCGATGTTTATATTGATGATGCACCTCACCAACTTGAAATGTATGTTAAGAAAGTACCAGCAAAAACGATTATTAGATTTGTAAGAGATTACAACACTCCTGTAGAAGGAGCTGTTGACCTTCTTAATTGGAAAGATTTAACTTCTTTACTACAACTATAAAATAATTAAAGTTATTGATATGAGCGATTCATTTATTCTAAGAGATAGACAATGGAGAGAACAGAACGAAAGAGTAACTCTTTCAAATATTGCAACATTCTCATTTAATTCCTTAGGTAGAGAAACTGAAGAAGAACCAGATATTTTTAGAACTGCTTTTGAGAAAGACAGGGATAGAATTATTCACTCAAAAGCGTTTCGAAGATTAAAACATAAAACTCAAGTATTTATCAACCCAGACGGTGATCATTTTATTACAAGAATGTCTCATACACTACAAGTCACTCAAATTGGAAGATCTATATCAAAGACATTAGGTTTAAACCCTGATTTGACAGAAGCAATTTGTCTAGGTCATGATGTAGGACATTCACCATTTGGTCATACTGGCGAAGATGTTTTGAATGAATTACTTGATCAAGGGTGGAGCCACTCTGAAAATTCTGTAAAAGTTTTATCAAATATAGAAAATCTTAACTTAACTAAAGAAACTATAAATGGTATCGAACTTCATCCCTGGAAATATGAAGAACCTCCGTTTACTCCAGAAGGATTAGTTTGTAGATTTTCAGATAGAATAGCTTATCTTTCACATGACGTAGAAGATGCAATTAGAGCTAACGTTTTAAAAGAAAGTGATATCCCTAAAAAAATAGTTGATACTTTGGGTCCTCCCGGCAAAATCTGGATAGACTCTTTGATTTCAGGAGTTTATAAAGGTTCAGACTCGAATAATATCGCTATGGATTCAGAAATACTCGAGATTATGAATGACTTAAGAGATTTTATGTTTAAAAATGTTTACTTAAGACAAGAAACAATGGAGCAGAGATCTGATGCTAAAAAAATTGTTGAAGAGCTTGTTCTTTACTTTAAAAATAATCCTAATGAACTTCCAAAAGCTTATATGCAAAACCAGTCTGAATTAGAAAATTCCGTAGATTATGTTGCAGGAATGACTGATAGATTTGCAATATCAACTTATGAATCTATTCGTTAAACTTAGGCTCTCTTTTTTCTAAGAAAGCAGTTACACCTTCTTTTAAATCTTCAGAAACTAGAAAAGAAGTACTCCACAATTTTGCATAGTCGAGCCCTTGTTGAACTGACAAGTTTTCACTTTTCTGTATTGCTTCTTTAGTGGCTTGAACGATTCGAGGTGAATTTGATGCTATTTCTTCAGCTAATTTAGTACCAGCATCTAAAAGATCGTCAAAATTATCATAAACACTACTGACAAATCTTATTTTTTCAGCATGAGCACCATCAAATCGCCTTCCGGTATAAGCTAATTCGTTAACATCGCTTTTAGAGACAAATCTTGGCATTCTTTGTAACACTCCAACATCTGCAACTAATCCCAACTTTGTTTCACCTATTGAAAATTGTGCATCTTTTGTTGCTAATCGAATATCACATGCAGATAGCATATTTGTTGCACCACCTATACAAAACCCATGCGCAAGAGCAATTACGGGAATTTTAGAATTTTCAATTGCTGTAAAAGCAGCTTGCATTTTTTCCACTAACTGTAAAAGCTCTCTTCTATCTTCAGGAGTTGAAGAAAGATCTTCATTAAGATTCATTCCAGACATAAACATAGTGATGTCTATTCCAGCAGAAAAACTATCTCCCTTACCAGCAAGAACAATACAGTTTGCCTCTTTGTTTACATTTATTTCATCAATCACTGATGGTAAATTAAACCAAATATCAGCATCCAATGCGTTCTTTTTGTCTGGTCTGTTAAGCCAAATATAAGCAACGTTGTTTTTAATTTCTTTGATTAATTTATCTTCCATTAATTTAATATTAGTAAACTTGTTCCATGGATGTATTCGAAGCCTTATATACAACTCGAGCGATGCGTAGAGTTAGTGAGGAACCCATTTCCGAAGATATTTTAAAACAAATGGTTGATGCTGGAATTAGAGCTCCTAGTGGTTCAAATCGACAAGGGTGGAAGTTTATAGTTGTTACTGATACTGAAGTTAAAAATCAATTAGGAGATGCTTATAGAGAAGCGTGGAACTTTTATGTAAAAGAATTTTATGGTGGAAGTTCAGATATGGGAGCATCTAATGTTGGAGATAAGGAAAAAGCTCAACAAGTGAATAGAATTAGCAAATCTGCTGCATGGCTTTCTGAAAACTTTCATAAAGTACCTGCACAATTTGTAGTTTTATCTCGAAATGATCCAACTGGTTCGTCAATATATCCAGCTATTTGGAGCATTATGTTAGCTGGTAGAGCACATGGTATCGGAACATGTTTGACTACAGTTTTGGGAATGTTTCAACAAGAAAAAGCATTTGAAATACTTGATATTCCTAGTGACAAAGGTTGGACTATCAATGCTGTTATCACAGCAGGATATCCTCTAGGAAATTGGGGTGTTGCTGATAGAAATCCTTTAGATCAAGTTACTTATTTAAATAAATGGGGCAATGAAACAAATTGGAATGTAAACGAGCCCCTCTGGAATTATTAGAACTTAATGCACGCCCGGAGGGAGTCGAACCCCCAACCTTCTGATCCGTAGTCAGATGCTCTATCCAGTTAAGCTACGGGCGCTTGGCGGAGAGAGAGGGATTCGAACCCTCGAGGGAATTCCTTCCCCACTCGCTTAGCAGGCGAGCACTTTAGGCCACTCAGTCACCTCTCCACTTTGCGGAGGGAGTGGGATTCGAACCCACGGTATGGAATACATACAATAGTTTTCAAGACTATCGCCTTCGTCCGCTCGGCCATCCCTCCAGATGGTTTTTTATATTATTTGCGGAGGGAGAGGGATTCGAACCCTCGAAGGGGATAAACCCTTACACGCTTTCCAAGCGTGCGCACTAGGCCAGACTATGCGATCCCTCCGAAAATATTTATAAAATTATATTCTAGTTATCTCTTGCTTTCAAAGAAAGAGGATAATATCGCTTCTGATTCATGTGAAAGAATATTATCTTTTATCTCAACATAATGATTAAGCCTTGGATCTTGCGGTATGTTGTAAAGAGAATAAGCAGCACCAGCTTTTAGATTCGCTGTGCCATAAAGTAAAGTTTTTACTCTAGCTAGCACTATTGCACCTGAACACATAGCATCGGGTTCCAAAGTAACAGCCATAGTTGTATTTTCTAATCTCCAAGTACCTAATAATTCAGCACTTTTTTGTAAAACAAGAATTTCTGCATGTGCAACCGGATTTTGTTTTAACTCTCTTTGGTTGTGTGCTGAAAAAATTAGATTGTGTTCTTCATCAAACAACGCTGCACCAACCGGTATTTCATCTATTTCTAAAGCTTTCTTAGCTTCAGCTAATGCAACTTCCATTTTTTCTTCATCAGTTTTATAGATCATATAGTTCAATAATACACTGAAGAAATATTGTCATGTAGATAGAAACAACTCTCTTAATTGCTTAATTAATAACAGCATTACAATACCGTAATGATTGAATTTGGAGTATTTGCATTCGTAACATCAATTACCCCAGGACCTAATAATTCAATGCTTATGGCGTCAGGAATAAGATTCGGTATAAAAAGATCTCTTCCACACTTTTTTGGGATATGGCTTGGTTTTAATTTTTTATTTTTTCTTGGTGGTAATTTATTGTCATACATTCCAGAGGTAGTTTTTGAATACCTTCAATATGCCGGATATGTAGTTATTACTTATATTGCTTACAAAATTGCACTAACAAAAACTTCAGACAAAAAAATTCAAGAAGGTGAAAAACCATTTACCTTCATACAAGCAGCACTTTTTCAATGGGTAAATCCTAAAGGGGTCGTAATGGCTGTCTCAGGTTTAACTGCTTTTGAAATTGGACACTTGCAAGCAAACTTAATTTATTTGTTGGTGGGTGGTCCCTGTGTAATTCTTTGGCTTTTACTTGGTGAAAGATTGCAAAACTTTTTGTTACAAAATTCTAAATTAGAAAGAATTGTTTATGTTGTTTTAGCATTAAGCATGATTTCTAGTTTATTGCTTGCTTAACTTTTTAACTCCTAAAATATTCGCAACATTATCTGAAAATTCCACTTCACCATCTTCAGTTTGATTATTTTCAATCAAAGCAATCAATATTCTTCCAACAGCAATAGCCGTACCGTTAAGAGTATGTATGGTTTTAGTAGAATCATTGTCTTTAGTTCTGATATTTAATCTTCTTGCCTGAAAATCAGTCGTATTAGAACATGAAGTAACTTCTCTATATGTATTTTGACTTGGTATCCATGCTTCAATATCATATTTTTTTGATGCAGAAGCTCCCAAATCGCCTGCACATACATCAACAACCCTGTATGGGATTTCTAATTCTTGTAGTAATTCTTCTTCTATAGATAAGATAAACTCATGTTCATCTAAAGAGTTTTCTGGATTACAAAAAGAAAACATCTCTACTTTATCAAATTGATGAACTCTAAATATTCCTGAAGTGTCTTTTCCATATGTACCTGCTTCTCTTCTAAAACAAGTTGAAAATCCTGCATATCTTACTGGTAGATTGTCTATGTCAACAATTTCATTTGAATGAAGTGCAGCAAGAGGAACTTCAGATGTACCAACAAGAAATAGCTCATCATTTGGTATTTCATATACTTGCTCTGCATCATCTGGAAAAAAACCAGTACCGTATAAAGCATTTTCTCTTACTAATACTGGAGGAACTGTTGGAGTAAAACCTTTATCTGATAGCTTATTTAATGCCCAAGAAACTAAGCTGAATTCAATTTTTACCAAATCTCCAAATAGGTATGAAAACCTAGAACCAGACACTTCTGCAGCTTTTTGAACATCAATCAAACCAAGTTCTTCACCAATTTCTATATGGCTTTTAGGTGAAGAGATATCATTTATTGTTCCAACTTGTTTTATTTCTTTATTGTCTGCATCAGTTTTACCGTCTGGTGAAGTTTCAGAAATTAAATTTGGTAACTTAATCCACAAATCAAAAAAATCTTGGTCTTTTTTTTCTACAATTTCAAATAAGCTCTTAACCTCATCGCTTAATGCAGAAGCCTGTTTTAATAATTCTTCTTTTTCTTCTTTTGAAGAGTTTGCAATTTGTTTTCCCATTTCCTTCTGCTCTGATCTTTTCTTTTCGGCATCAAATCTTGCAGATTTTCTTTCTTCGTTTAATTTAATTAGATTATCCAAATCAATATCGAGACCTCTTCTGTTAATATTCTTTTCTAAAATTTCGATATTATCTTTTAATAAATTTGGATCTAACATTTTTTAACTTTCTGGTGGAATAAATCCATATACTCTGTAAAGATTATCATTTAAATCTTCTTCTTTCTCAATTGCTTCAACTTTAATAAACCATTCATGTAGTTTGCCTTTTTCTATTGAAATAGCATCTGTTATGAAAATTTTACTTTCTTGTGGTCCAATATTGTTAATTTTAGATTGCTGTTCAAAAACTGTTTCATTAAATTCATCAGTTACAAGTACTAAGACAACTACATCATAAGCATCGACATTACCATTATTAGATAAAACTATTTGAAGTTGAATCTCTTCATCTAGCAACACTGCGTAGTCTTCTTCTGTAAAAGCTATTGGTGTCGGAATAAATTCAGATCCTGTGACTGCCAAATTTCTTCGTAAAAATAGTCCACCTGTTCCAGACTGTGCTTTGTCTACAAGTAAGTCAGCAAATCTTTTTGAATTGTCTTCTATTCCAATGTATTCAATATTGTATAAAACTGGCAAAAAGGTTCCATCTAAATCAGCGTTTTGATTTATAAGATCTAAGAATTCACTATAAGACCTATCTCCAATTGATAAGTCTGCAATACTTTGTGCGATCGACTCTTCTATTTTTTGTGATGTAGGATTATCAATTAATGTAATAATTGACGCCTCAAAAAGCTCTAAACCTTGCAACCAGTAAATTACTGAAAGGTTTAACAACTCTCGTTCTTTTCTATTGATTTCAGAACTTATATTTGAATTAATTTCGTATGCTTCTTTAGCATTTGAAACAATATTGTTAATTATGGATTCAAAATCCTCTCTACTAATTTCTGAAAAATCTAATAATGATTCGAACTGTTCTGAAGACTGTTTGTGTAATGATGAAATGAGTGAGGCGCTCTCTAAATAAGAATTAAACTCTTGTGATTCGATAAACCCTTGGTATGTTTGATACCCAAAAATAGAAACGACAGAGACGATCAAAATCATCAATAATACAAGAATCTTTCGTCTCATTTTCTAATTTCCTTAGCTTTTAAGTAATGTTTTCAACATTTTAGTTCTATTCAGAGTCTAAGAAAACAAAAACATTTTACAACTAAGATTATTTATAAATGAAAAATTTTAAAATAGTTTGGTCTGTTAAGAGTGAATGTGGACCAAAAAGAGAAAAAAATGAAGATTCTGTTTTTCCAAACTCTTCTGGAGTTGGCAAACCACCATTTAAAGCAGGTGTTTTTGATGGAATGGGAGGTCACAAAAAAGGAGAAGTTGCTAGTTTAATTGCATCTGAAACAATGGAGATGAACCTTTCAAATTTAGAAGACTATGTTGTAGAAGCGAATAAAAAAATTCTTGATTATCAACAAACCAACTCGGACTCAGAAGGAATGGGAACAACAATGACTGCTATCGAAATTAATGATCAATCTACTCTAAAAATTGCACATGTTGGAGACTCAAGGTGTTACGTATTATCTAATAGACAATTAATGCAACTGACCAAAGATGAAAATGTTCCTGGTTATCAAAATGTATTGCTTCAAGCTTTAGGTACAAAAAAGAAATTAGATATTCAAACAATTGATTTTCAGTTAACGTCTGGTGATGTAATTCTTTTGTGTACTGACGGAGTGTATAACGAATTTGGAGAGGAGTATTTAAAAAAACGACTCCAAGACGGCGTTGCCGCAGATACTCTAATAAGTGAACTACTATTACAAGAGCCAAAAGACAATGCAACAGCAATGATAATAAATGTGATTTAAATATGAAAATAGGACAAATAATAAAAGAGCGTTATGAAATTCTAGAAGTTCTCGGTGAGGGCGGTATGGCTTTTGTGTATAAAGCTATGGATACGCAGCTTGAAAGATTTGTTGCAATTAAAACTTTAAAGCCAAATTATGTAAATCAAGAAACATTTGTAGAACGTTTTAGAAGAGAAGCAAAAACTGCTGCTAATTTAAACCACCCAAATATTGTTCAAATTTTTGATTGGGGTATCGAAGAAGAACCTTTCTTTGTTATGGAGTACATAGAAGGAAATACTCTGACTTCCATTATTGCAAAAAATAGAACAATAAGCTTAAGTGACGTACTCTTTATAGGAGCTCAGGTAGCGAGTGGTCTTCAAGCAGCACATCAAAAAGGTCTTGTACACAGAGATATAAAACCTGGAAATATAATGATTACTCCCGATGGAAAGGTCAAAGTAACTGATTTTGGAATAGTCTCGTTACAAAATGAAGAAAGCGATATAACTAAAACTGGCTCAATATTAGGAACTGCTAGTTATATTTCACCAGAGCAAGCACAGGGCAAACCAGTGTCTATCGAATCAGATTTATATTCTCTTGGTACTGTTTTATATGAACTAATTGCAGGAAAACCTCCATTTAGTGGAGAATCTCCAATTTCTACAGCAACAAAACACTTAACCGATAAACCTGAAAAGCTTTCAAATTTCAGAAAAGATATACCTAAGGGTGTTGAGAATGCAGTTTTAAAATTATTAGAAAAATCAACATTTGATCGATTTAAATCTGCAGAAGATTTACGTGCAGTTCTTCTTCAGCAAAGAACCTCTCTGCAATCTGAACAAACTAGAGAAAATCTTGTAGATCTAACTAGTCCAAAAGTTAAACTTCGATTCACACTTCCAGCATTACTTCTTTCTTTAGGTCTAGTTTTTGGAACTATATGGACTTTGAATCAAGTATTCACTAATTTACCTGTAGATGGAGGTGCGCCAACTCTTGTTGAAATACCTGATCTTACTGGTAGTGAACAAGCTCAAGCGTTGGAAGATTTACAAAGCTTAGGTTTCAAAGTCGGTATTGAGAACTCTGCACATCCAAATGTGCCTTCCGGTGCTGTAATTAGAACTCAACCAACAGCAAACACAGTAACAAACCCAGATACTCTAGTGACAATAATTGTGTCCGTTGGTCCAGAAGCATTCCCTATTCCGTACATTGTTGACCTTGAAACTGAAAGAGCTATATATGTTATTGAAGAAAGTGGATTTAACGTTGGCCAACAACTAGAGGTTAATGATGACAACATTCCAAGAGGCTTTATTATCTCACAAAATCCGGTTGCTGGTACAAAAATGAGTCCAGGTTCAAACGTTGATCTTGTTATATCTGCTGGTCCTAGCCTGATTGAAATAAGTGACTTATCAAGAAAATCACCTGAAGATGCTATTCAAATATTAGAAACGCTAGGTTTTGAGTATGAACTTGTTGAGGAGTACTCAGAAAATGTTGATGTTGGATTGGTTTCCCACACCGTACCAGGTGTTGGTGAGATAGTTACTCCTGATCAAATCATTCAAGTAATTGTATCTTTGGGATTAAAAATTGAAGTACCTAATGTTGTGGGATATACATACTCAGAAGCAACTAACATTTTACAACAAGTTGGACTACTGCCATCTGCTAGTGGAGATACCAGTGGAAGAGTTAATGATCAAAGTCCTAAAGAAGGTGAGTTTTTAGATCCTGAAGGTTTTGTAGAGCTAACTTTTGGAAACTAAAACCCAATTTCTTAAATCAGAATTACTAAATTGGTACTCAAAAAATAAAAGAGACTTCAGTTGGAGAAATTCGAATGATCCCTGGAAAATATTTCTCATTGAGACACTTGCACAGCAAACACAGCTAGAAAGAGCGGACTCGTATTACAAAAAATTTATAAAAAAATATTCTTCACCAGATAAAATGGCTAAAGATTCATTTAGTGAAGTATTAAAAATGTGGTCTGGTCTAGGCTATAACAATAGAGCTAAGAGGCTTCACGATGCTTCAAAAATTTTAGCAAATCAGCGATTTGATGAAATATATCCAAATTTTGAAATACTCCCTGGAGTTGGGAAATATACTAAAAGTGCACTTTTATCGTTTTCATATGGTGACAAAGTCATTACTGAAGATACTCATGTAAATAAAATTATTTCTAGATTTTTTGGTGTTGATAATGTCAACGCATTTATTCTTGAAAACTCAGAAAAGCTTTTAGATGGTGTAAATTCAAGAGATTTAAATCAATCATTTATGGATTTTGGATCTACAGTTTGCACTAAGCAAAACCCAAAATGTGCAATATGCCCTTTAAGTTTTAAGTGTAAAAAGTATTTTACAAATAAACCTTCTGTTCAGGCTAAATTCAAGGGTTCAAATAGAGAAATCAGGGGAAAAATATTAAAACTTTTATCATCAAAAGATAAGTTAACAAAAAATCAGCTAGCTAAAGAGCTAGAAGTAAACAAAGAAAAAATTGAAATAGCCTTATCCGGCCTAGTAAAAGATGGAATGTTAAAAGAATCATCCAATAATAACTTTGAAATAAATTCTTAGTAATACTAATTTATTAACTATGCCAGTTTCAAAGAAAAGAAAGCAGAATACTAAACCAACTCAGTCAAAAAATATCTCTACTCAAATGACTAGTTCAGGTGCACCATCACCAAGGTGGTATGTAATCACAATGTTTTCTTTAATGGGTATTGGAGTTTTACTTATTGTCTTAAACTACTTAACTCTTTTACCTGGGTCAGTATCCAGATGGTATTTATGGAGTGGGCTAGCTTTAATTGGTGGTGGTTTTCTTATGACTACAAATTACAATTAAAATATCAACCCCTCTTCAACTAACTCTTTATAAGATTCCTCATATTGAGTTTTAGAATAAAAATTATCAGTAATTTCTTTTAAACTTTTAATATCTCCATTTTCATTAAACCAACTAGCATGTGTTCTTCTCAATAAATAATCTGTTGGTTTTGCTACACAGTAATGTTTTACAGTAAATGCAAATTCATCTTCTTTATAAGTTTCAGATAAATTTATGATGTCGTCTACAAATTTTAATTTTTTTAGATCAAAATTTTTGTTGTATATTTTCTGAAGAGCTTCTTGAGCAATAAGTCTAAAACCTGTTAACTTTCCACCAGCTATTTGAACAAAACCATCTTCAATAACGTTTACAAAATGTCCACGAGATATGCTCTTAGTACTACTAGAGGAACTGTCTAAAAGAGCCCTAACACCGCTCCATGATGAAATATATGAAAGATTCTCTATGTCAAAATATTTCTTTACATGTTTTATTAAGAACTCCTTATCATTGTCATCAGCAAAGGGTCTATCTAATGTTCCGGAGAAGGTTTTTGTATCAGTTGTGCCTACAATAGTGTTTCCTAACCAAGGTAATACAAACATAATTCTTTCATCTTCTGTTTTAGGAAGTAACACTGCATTGCCTTGAAGACATAACGGATCTCCTTTAAGAATTAAGTGAGCACCACCACTATATTTCATTTTTGATGATTTTGATTCATAGTTACCTGGTAAATTGTGAACACCAGTAGCTGCAATAATTTTTTTAACTTCTAGTTCAAAAGTTTTTAATGAAATCTTATCAACGCATTCAACCTTATAGATTGTTTCAATTTTTCTTATATTTGTAATTTCAAAGTAATTTATAGCTGTTGCATTATGTTCTTCAACTGCGTTTCTTAAGAGTGTTAAGACAAGTTTTGCATCATCTGTTTGTGCGTCTTCAAAAATAAAACTTTTTTTTAAATTTCTTTTTTTAAGGATCGGAAACATCTTTGAAGCTTCTTGTGCTGATACGTTCTTGTGTCTTCTGTTCTTTTTTCTTGAACCTAAAAGATCGTAGAGAAATAGTCCTAGCTTAAATGCCTTCGGCGCAATAAAGTTGTTTTGAAAAATTTTTGGCATATCTGCAAATCCATCATCTTTATAAATAGGTGCAAGTAGCTGTAATGGTTTATACAAATTACCCAATAAATTTTGCAGTACTTTTTGTTCTTGTAAACTTTCTCTAACTAATCCAAATTGAAGTTGTGGTAAATATCTAATACCACCGTGTAGGAGTTTTGTACTTCTACTTGATGCACCAGAAGCAAAATCATTTTTTTCTAACAGTATTGCATTGAGTCCTTCAGCACTTGCCATTGTCAAAGTTGCTGAACCAACAATTCCTCCGCCTAATATCAGTAAGTCAAAAACTTCTTGATTTTCTAATTTAGTTAATTGTTCAGATCGTGAAAAACTCATTAATCAAGAGGTTGCATTTCATCTTTACAATGTTTTGGCGGTTCATTTGCTACGACTGATTGTCTATTAACGGTAAGCTGTGTGCCACATTTATTACACATAAATGACTGAGAGATTTCAACAACATCTTCAGTATCGAGCTCAGGCGGGATGCTTGCTAAAGATGAAATAGAGTTTCTTAAAAATCTAAATATCATTACACCGATAAAGATTGCAATTAAGTATTCCATTACATTGAAAAATAT
>CBFHGZ010000002.1:0-17402 GCA_965655535.1 Candidatus Actinomarina sp. | reverse complement strand
TTTCTATAGAGTGATATTAAGACCACTACAATAATCCAAGCTATAGCTATACCTTTCGTGTTTGTATTGGCATAGGACTTTTTATATTTTTTATTTTCAATTGCTTCATCAATTGAGTCTTTGAGTTCTAACAATTCTTGTTCGGATAGGTTTTCTAAGTCTATTTTATCCATATATAAAGAATACCTTATTGTGGAGATGATGGGACTTGAACCCACGACCCCCTGCTTGCAAAGCAGGTGCTCTTCCAGCTGAGCTACATCCCCTCGCTTTTTATATTATGCCTTGAATTGGTAGTAAATGAAAAAAAATTTAAATATTTTTATTGTTGGACTATTGTTAATTAGACGAAAGGGCCTATAGCTCAGCCTGGTTAGAGCGCATCCCTGATAAGGATGAGGTCGCTAGTTCAAATCTAGCTAGGCCCACCATGACACTTTTATTTTTTGGATACTTTGCTGCATTTTGTACAGCAGTTTCGTTTTTACCTCAAGCAATTAAAACAATAAAAACTAGAGAAGTAAGGGGTCTTTCAGTACTTACCTACTTATTTCTATTTCTTGGATCTATGTCCTGGTTAGTTTATGGTTCTATGCAAAGCGATATGCCCTTAATAGTGACTAATTCATTGACTACGATTTTTTCAGGTATTATTTTATTTTTCATTTTAAGAGAGAGAAACAATACATATAATTAACTTTGAATATGAAGATAAAATCACTTATTCTGTTCTTAAGTTTTCTGTCAGCATGTTCAGTCTCGCCAGCATCTGAAGAAAATCAGGTAACAACTACCTCCACACTTTCTTTAACTGAGTGTGAAAAAACAGAAATAGAATACATTGAATTAACTAATAGTCTGTTTGATAGTAGTTTTGAACTTAATAAATTTATTGATAGCATTTCTCCAAACCCAATTGATCAAGATAGAGAAAAATTTTTCAATGATATTGAAAAAAATTGGGAGTACCAAGGAGAATATAAACTATACCTAGAAACAAGATTAAATGTATACAAAGCTATCTATGCTCTCTATAACAATAACTCTGAATGTAACATCAGCGGAGATCAAGAAATCTCTTTAGAACAAATTGAAACAGCAGAAAAAGATTTAAAAGAATTTAACGATAGATACGAAAATTAATCTCTATTTCGTTTAATCCATACAAACACAAGTATTATTGCAGTCAAAAAAACTATATAACTACTAAATTCCCACTCACTTATTTGAAAATCCTGATTTCTTAAAACTGTATTGTCGATTATAGAGAATAAAACATTCAGTGTTGCACCTGTAAAAAAAGCAACAATGAAAATCCCTATAAACTTATTCTTCATCTAGTGCACTCTCCAGTTCTTGTAAATCTTCGAATATGTTTTCACCATATTGAAAAAGTCCCCAAACAAAGTTATTTAATATTTTAATATTATGAGCATTAATTCCAATTAATCTCTTATTAGCACCATATGCATATCCAATTTCTGCAGCAGTACCTGAATCTACATCACGACCAGTCAACAGTGCAACTACAATATCCGCGTTAGACAATGCTTCCATATCTAGATCAAAGACTTGTTTTTTCTTTTCTACAGTAAACTCTCCTTCAACAAGACCGGCATCTCTATGAGGAAGAAATACTGAGTAGTTTCTTGTTTCAAAAATTGCCGCTATTTTTTCTAAATACTCTCTCTCGTGATCATCAAATAATGGACCTGCAACATAAACGTTTTTCATAATTCAGATTTTAATTGTGTTGAGATATTTTTTTATCTCAACTAAATTTTTGTACTTTAAAATGTTATCACTCATAGAGTTGATGCTTTCTAAAATTTTATTATCCCAAATGGTATGAAGCGGTACAACACTCACATGAACGGAAAATAAACTAGTCTCTTCATCTACAGGTGTAGAAATCTGAGTTTCTAATCTAAAATACAAATCTTCAAAACTAGTTATATCTGGTTTTTCAACTTTTGGATGGTTGCTTAATTCGTTAATTGAAGTTACATTCCAAACCCATCTTTGAATTCTATGTTTTGTCATATACTCTGTAAGTTTGTTAGAGGATTTTAGTAACAACTCATTATCTGCAACTGGGTTATGTAAATATTGAAAGCCCTGTCCTAAGCCATTCCTTGGTATCCATCCACTGGGAAAACAAAATGCTATTGCTTCAAGTTTACCGCGATGCATAATCGCTAAATCCTCTTCAAGCTTCATTGAAATATCTAAAAATGAACCTGGTGTATCAATATCTAATAATTTTTTTACTTTACTTAAAATCTTTGATTCTTTAAATAATTCAGACTCTCCATATAAGTCTTTATCAAAATCTTGAAGTGAACGTTTTTTTTCTTCTAAGTAAAAGTCTGAAGGATTTTTCTTTACAATTGGTCCTTCGTATTTCTGCATTGAAGGATTGTTTAAAAAAGGCACCTTAACAAAATCAATATTCATTAATATTATTTTATATAAAGAGTTGGGAGTTTTTGTGTCTAAATTAGGTGCTTTAGTCGTTCATGGATTGTTTGAACATAAAGGAAGGCAACAAGATAATGTAAATTGGCTAAATAATCTAGGCATCGAAGCCTTCTCAGTTAATCTACCAGGACATGGAGACATAAAGAATAAAGGTGATGTAGCATCTTGGGAAGAAAATCTTGATGTCATGTCCGAAGAATTTCAAAAGTTAGAAAAATATGATAAAAAAATAATTTTTGCTCACTCTTATGGCTCGCTTGTTTCCGTTTCATCAATATTAAGAGAAGTTGCTAGTCCAGACTATCTTATTCTTTCTGCACCACACTTTGATGACAATTACCCTAAATTTGTTAAGAATCTATCAGGTACAATGGCAAAATTATTACCTAAATTCAGAGCTCCTTCTCCAGTCACAAAAAAGAACTTATCAACTGATAAAGCAGTAGTAGAGAGTTATTTTTCTGATCCTTTAGTGTTTAGAAGCCTTACATTTAGATTTGGATATGAAATCACCAAAGAACAGAATTTTGTTAACAATAATATTTCAAAATTAACAATTCCAACAATTGTGTTGCATGGTGTAAATGATAAAGTTGTGCCTATTTCTGCATCAAACAAAATTAAAGAACTTGAAAATGTAAGATTCATTAAAGTTGAAAACTCATTGCATGAAATTCTTAATCAAGATACACGACCATTTGTTTTAAGCGAAATACACAGTTGGATGAGAGAGTTGAAAATCATTTAGAACTCTTATTGCAAATCATTTGCATTAAGGTAATATCTTTATATAACGTTTTGATATAAAGGAAGGAATATAATGCATGTACCTGACGGATTTATAAACGCTCCTGTTTCAGCAGCTACTGGAGTGCTCAGTTTTGGAACTTTATGGGCTTACATAAGATCAGCAAGACATTTAATTGCTGACAAATTTATTGCTTTAACTGGGATGATGACTGCTTTAATATTTGTTTTACAAATGATAAACTTTCCTGTTGCTGCTGGTACTAGTGGACATCTTCTTGGAGGTGCTTTAGCTGTTATTGTTCTTGGTCCACGATTAGGTTTGATATGTTTATCGGTTGTTGTAATTATTCAATCTTTACTTTTTGCCGATGGTGGGTTGAGTGCTTTAGGAATAAATGTCATGAATATGGCCATAGTTACATCAGTAGTTGCTTGGGTTGTTGTTAAATACTGGATTAAATTTATTGGTAAAAATCCAAGTTCGTTGTTCATTGTCAGCATTCTTTCTGGAACTGTGAGTGTAATTTTCTCTTCCATCGCATTCATGATGCAGTACATCCTGGGAGGTACAGTCTCTATACCTATTGGAACTGTATTAATAGCAATGATCTCTATTCATTTTTTTATAGGAGTAGGCGAAGGCATAATAACTGCTTTCATTGTAAGTTTGTTGGTAAGGGTAAGACCAGACCTTGTGTATGCATACGATAGAGATGATAAAAATACAACAGGTGTTTCTTTATATGGTCTTTTTATCATGTTGATCTTGCTGTTAAGTCTTGTTACACCATTTGCATCATCTTCGCCTGATGGACTTGAATCAGTAGCTGAAGAGTTTGGTTTTGAAGAAACCGATGGCATCGTTTTACTCTTAGAAGATTACGGAATCAATAGTATAAATAACAATTTTATTTCAACTGTTTTAAGTGCTCTTTTAGGAATTGCTGCAATTGCAATTATTACTGCACTTGTTTTAAATAGAAGTGAGAGTGGGAAAAAAACTGATTAAAAATTTTTGATTTTTAGTTTTTTTTGTTCAATAATTAAATTACTTTTTGTGAAGAAAGTCTTTATAGATAATCATTACAAGAAGTGTTAGAGATTACCCTTGAAACAGGAAATCTGGAAACAGATAGCGGAGTTTTCAAGGGTTTTCTCATTTGTACATGATTTAACTCTTCTTTACGTAATGTTTAACTTGAATGAACATACTTTGTATATCAATCGATTACTCCCTAATTAGTTGGTATACAAAACCCCCTAGGAATGCTTTTCTAGGGTGTGTTTTAAAACATCTATCATTAATATTTAAATAAATGAATATAAGTCTAAAAATAAATTCTTTAAAAAAATCATGTATTTCTTGTCATGAATGTGAACTCTCTACCACAAGAACAAATGTAGTTTTTGGTAGAGGTAACATCAACTCATCATTACTGGTGATTGGTGAAGCTCCAGGTGAACAAGAGGATTTGCAAGGATATGCTTTTGTTGGCCGAGCAGGAAAAATGTTGGATAAGATGTTTGAGTTAGTAGATATAGATACGAATACAGATTGTTTTATTTCAAACATTGTAAAGTGTCGACCCCCAAATAATAGAAAACCAAAGGCATCTGAGATTTCAAGTTGTTTTCATTGGTTAGAAAAACAAGTTGAACTAATGTCCCCAAAAGTTGTTATTTTAGCTGGTACGACTGCTGTTCAGTCCTATCTTCAAATTAAAGATCCTATTTCTAAACTTAGAGGTAAATGGGTTGAAAAAGATGGAAGAAAAATTATGCCAATATTCCATCCATCTTATTTACTAAGAAATCCTTCGCAAGATGTTGGGAAACCAAAATGGCTAACGTTAAATGATCTCAAAGAAGTAAAGAAGGAGATAAATTTAATTACCTAGAAAACTCTTCATAGGTATTAATAATTAGAGAGAAAAATATAAATACACCTGCCACCAATATATTGTTGTTAAAACTTTCTCCAAGGAATATAACTCCTGATGTCACTCCAACTACTGGGACTAAATAATCAATTGATGCTACCTGTAAAGCACTAACTCGCTGGATTAACCAAGTAAATGTCAAGAAAGCTCCCAAGTTTGAAAACACCAAGAATGTAAGTCTTACAATTTGAGAGGTGTTTAATTCTTGAACTTCAATACCCAAAATAAAAAAAGTAGCAGTTATTAAAACTACAACAAAAGGATATTGGTAAGCTAGCCAGCTTGTTACTTTGTATTTAGGAGCAAATCTACGATTTAAAACAGTTGAAAGTGAAATACACTGTACACCTAGAAAAGCTAAAGAACCTCCAATTAAAATATTTCCTTGGTTTTCTAAGCCGGTTTCTTGTGTTAAAAACAAATACGCAATTCCTAAAAATCCTATAAATACTGAAAAATATTTAACTGAACTTATTCTTTCTTCTTTTAAAAGAATTTTTAACCAAATAACTGTAAATATGGGTGCTGAACTAATCATTAAAGTAACTAGTCCTGAAGAAATTTCTTGAAGTGCGTAAATAAATGAAATACTAACTAGAAATACTGAAAAGAATCCTGTTATTGATGCCTCTTTTAAAATTTGTTTATTAAGTTGATCACGTCGTGCGATTGTTAAATACACAAACAAAATAACTGCAATTGAAATTAACCTTAGAAATACCAAATATATTTCATTTATGCCTTCTATAAGTAAACTTCTTGA
The DNA here is from genome assembly GCA_965655535.1 of Candidatus Actinomarina sp. Classification (GTDB taxonomy): domain Bacteria; phylum Actinomycetota; class Acidimicrobiia; order Actinomarinales; family Actinomarinaceae; genus Actinomarina. The sequence continues at coordinate 11,468 of CBFHGZ010000002.1, read as the reverse complement.
AATTACACTTCCAATACCCCATAAAAATGCACACGATAAAACTGCTAATAATGTTTTTAGAAAACTCACTTTCAACATATTAATAAGGCGGATATGTAACGTTGATAAATAAACTTGGTAATATCAATATTACGGGAGCAAAAAGCTGAGAGGGTGAATAACCGACCGTTTGAACCTGTTGGGTAATGCCAGCGAAGGGATTTCGGACTCTTATCCCATTACTTAATTAAGGAATGAGGTATTTATGAATGTAAGCGTAGTTTATTTAGTAATAGGCGCAATATTATCGTGGGTTTTCTTCAAAACCAGAAATCTAAAAGCATACGACAATGAATATTTTGTATTAAACAAAAGTGAAGGAGTTTTGGGTCTTACTTTAAGCTTTTACGCAAGTGGTATGGGTCTTTGGATATTAACCTCACCAGCAGAAGTAGCATGGTATGGGCTTGGATATGACATCTATGGATATGCACTGTCAGCTGCTACTCCTTTTGTTTTGATATATATTTTTGGACCTAAGATTGCAGATCTTCTTCCAAACGGAGTTACTCTTGCTCAATTCGTTGAGACTAAATATGGATCAATAGCTCAAAAGCTTGTATCCACTGTTGCGGTAATTTATATGAGTGCTTTTTTAATAGCTGAGTTTGCTTCTATTGGTTTTGTCTTCTCATCTATTTCAGAAGTATCAGGAATTGTAGTCAGCTCATTAGTAGCATTAACTACTTTTTTATACCTAAACAATAGCGGTTTTAAAGCATCTTATATAACCGACAAACTACAAGGATATGGAATAATCTTACTTCTAACAATTGTCTTTGGACTTTGGTTGTCTCAAAACAGTGTTTCTGAAATTATCACTTTTGCAAATGCTGGTGGTTTAAATTCGTTTGAAACGTTCAGTTTAAAATCAGCACTTGCGGTAATTATTGCAGTAACTGCAGCTGAGGTTTTTTCAACTGGGTACTGGCAGAGAACTTTTTCAGCAGAAAACGCTGACGTCATTAAAAAAGCAAGTGTTTTTTCTGGCTTTGGAGCATTTATAACAATCCTGCTTCTAGGAATAGGTGGTGCTGTTGGAGCTGGAAAAGGACTTGAGGTACCTTCCTTAAGTTTTATAAATCAATTAGAACTCAATAACTTCACAACTATTCTCCTTATTTCTTTGGCTACACTCCTAGTTACTTCTAGTGTCGACACATTGGAAAATGCTATTTCTTCAACAATATCGATAGACATAATTAGAAAAAAATCAAAAGAAGCTAGGTTGATAACTTTAATAGTTGTTATTGCGGCTTTGTTTTTATCAACACAAGTTACAAACATATTCAATGTTTTTTTAGTAGCTGATCTTCTTGCAACTTCACTAGTATTTCCAGCCTTTTATCAAATAAGAAAAAAATCTAAAAACTCTCAATTACTAGTTCCTTTTATTGGGTCGTTGCTAAGTGTTGGGTTCTATAGATTGAACTATATTGATTTAGCTGAAAATCCCGGTGGACTCTTGATTCCAACAGACCTTTACGGTTTAGCGGATCTAAATACTTTTGCGGTTGCACTTATAAGTTCAGCATTAATCACAATTGTCTCAAGTAAATTAGTTCGATAAAATTACTTTATGAAACCAGATAATTTAGAACACTTTGAAAATTTAAGCAACATTACGTGTGGCAATAACTCTATTGTTGTGCAAAGCACGAGAATGAATTTTGAGCACAACAATTATATTTCTCAACTTTGGAAATATTCACGTGGAAGTTGGAAAAAAATTAAATCTGGTGCAAATAACTACACACAACCAAAATATTCCAGCGAAACAAATAGTTTATATTTTATACAGTCAAAAAGAAATGACTCTAACAAAAACTTCAAACCGCTTAACTCACTTAAAGTTCAACACTCATCTGGCAAAACAGATGTCATTTTTGAAACTGAAGATGCAATTACTGAATATATAGTTAGCAAAAATAATAAATTTGTTTATCTAGTCACTAAGGAGTGGAATCAAGAGTATAAAAACATAGAAGATAAAAATGATGAGCCAAAGTATTACGAATCACTTCCATTCAGATTTGATACCCTAGGTGTAATTTTCAATAAAAGATCCCATATTTACAAAATTAATCTCACAACAAATAAAGCCTCTACATTGGTCAGTGGTGACAAAGAGGACTTGCTATCAATAGGCTCATTGCATCTAATAGGTTCAACTTTGTATTTTGTTGGTAACAAACACAATGAACAAGGGACGATGCTTACAGAGAAAATAGGTAGAGTTGATGGAAATAAGATTTCATATATTCATGAAGGAGGAATGTTAGGAAACCTTTTTTCAATAAATGATCAGCTTTATGCTGTTGGGTTAAGAAATCGATTCGATTGGCCAACTAATACGAGTATTTTAAAATTCTCAAATAAAGGTAAATTAAGTTTCTTAGAACATGCTTTTGATAGAAATGTCGAAATGGCAAAAGTTTACGATGAAAATATTTATTGTTTGTATGAAGACTCCGGTAAAAAACTTCTAAGAAATGTAACTAAAAAAGAAAATATAATTGATGACAAAATAACAATAAAAGATTTTGATATTTTGAACGATGAAATATTTGTAATTGCTAATTCATTTTCTCAACCAGATGAAGTATTTAAAATTGTTAATGGTAATTTAGAAAAAATTTCTCTTGCAAACAATTACTTCAAAACAAAAGTAAAAACACATGAAACAATCTATCACAGAATTGACACTGGAGAGTCTGAGATTGATACATGGGGAATTTTTGTTGGTAAAGATAAACCAACACTTCTCAACATTCATGGAGGACCAGCTAGTCAATATGGGTTTACGTTTTTTGATGAATTTCAGACTTATGCAACAGCTGGTTTTAATGTCATTGCTTGTAATCCAAGAGGTTCAACCGGTAGAGGACACGATTTCTTAAGAGATGTTTGTGGAAAAAATTGGGGAGTAAAAGATGCTCATGATGTTGTAACTTCATTCAAGAAGATGGTTCGAAAAATGGGCATAGAGAATAAAAATTATGGAATTATGGGAGGATCATACGGTGGGTTCATGACCTCGTGGGTTATTGGTCACAATAATAAATTATTCAAGTCCGCAGTTGTTGAAAGAGCATTGATAAATTGGGAGACCATGGTTGGAACTTCTGATATTGGAATAGGTTTTCCAGAAATGTATTTATTAAGTGATATGGAAAAAGATCTAAACTTTTATAGGAAAAAAAGTCCTATTTCTGTTGCTTCAAACATAAAAACTCCTGCTCTTATTATCCACTCAGAGGAAGATTATCGATGTCCTATAGAACAAGCGGAACAACTATTTTCCAATCTAAAAAGAAGAGGTATTGAGTCAGCGATGCTACGTTTTCCTGGAGAAAGCCATGAACTATCTAGGTCCGGTAAGCCAATCCATAGGAAACAACGATTTGAACATATTATTAACTGGCACAAAAAATATTTAACTTAGATTTACCTTTTAGCTCTAAAATAAAATAATAATGAGTTTTATTTATGACTAATGAACCTGTTCCTCAGGACGGAAAAGGGTTAAGAGATTTTTCCAGAAAAAAGCCTAAAGATGCATTTAAGTTTTTAATTTCAAACCTTAGTACTTGGTCAGAAATTGCAAAATTAGAACCTTTTGATTCGGCAGACATAATTGAAGAATTTGAGACTTCAGAAGCAGTTTTACTATTAGAAAATCTTGACATAGCAACAAATATAAAATTGTTTGAAAGCTTAAGACCTAGAGCAATAATCGAAATTTCTCAAGAAATGAATGAAAACTTAGTTCAAAAAATTTTTGAAGAGATGGATGCTGAAGATATTGTTGATGTTTTTGAAAGAAGCGACTCGGATGAAGCCAAAGATTTACTTGATATTCTTGATAAAACTACAAAAAAAGATATTAATAAACGTCTGGCATTTCCAAAAGATTCAGTTGGGCGTCTTATGTCAGAAGAGGTAGCAAAAATTGAATCTGGTTTATCTGTCAGTAAAGTCCTTGAGCAACTTAAGTTGCTTCATCGTGATATAAGTGATTTTGTTTATGTATATGTTATAAATACTAAAAATGAATTAATCGGAGTTGTTTCTTTTAGAGAAATTGTTTTTGCAGATTCTGACAAGTTGATTGAAGAAGTCATGATTGAAAATCCTAAATTTGTAAACGTTTTTGATGATCAAGAAGAAGCAGCTAGATTAATAAAACAATATGAACTATTAGCTCTTCCCGTTATTGATAAGAAAATAGGATTAATTGGACAAATTACAGTAAACGACGCTCTTGATGTTATTCAAACAGAGATTGCAGAAGACTTTTCACAATCCTTTGGTGCTGGAGCAGAAGAAAACATATTTACACCTATTGCTAAATCAGTAAGACTTCGTTTCCCATGGATATTTATCAATATGGGATTGGCTTTTATAGTATCATTTGTCATTTCTCAATTTGAAGAAATTATTACTGCTGATGCTTTACTAGCTGCACTCATGCCAGTTGTAGCATTGGTAGGTGGTAACTCAGGCGCACAATCATTAGCAATAATAATTAGAGGGCTTGCAAAAAATGATATTTCCGAAGCAAGGGTGTTTGATGTTATAGGAAAACAGACGCTAATTGGTTCTTTAAATGGTATTTTGATCGCATTGTTATCATTTGTAATTTTAAACGTTGTTGGATTATCGAACTATGCTTTATCTTTGAGCATAGCTGTTTTTGGAAATGTCTTAATTGGAAATTTATTTGGCTCAGCTATACCTTTGATTTTGAGAAAAATAGGATATGATCCTGCATTAGCTTCAAATATTTTCTTAACGTTAATAACAGATATTATTGGGTTTGCTGGGTTTTTAGCAATTGCTCTAATATTGATATGAAAAACTCTTTCTCTAGAACACTAACGCTAAAGAATTCAATTTATTTAGGACTAAGTTCAATGATTGGTGCTGGTTTATTTAACAACATTTCACCCACAGCAAAAGTGAGTTCTTATGCATCAATTTTAGGTCTTGTCATTGCAGCTACTGTAGCTACTGCCAATGCTTCTTCGTCTGCTCAACTAGCAGCACTTTATCCTCAAACTGGAGGAACATATTTATATGCATCAAAAGTGTTGGGGAAAGCATATGCAAACATTGCAGGAATAGTTTTTATTATTGGAAAAACTATTAGCTGTATTGCTATCTCGTTAACAGTTGGAAACTACCTATCATCAATTTACTCAAATGAAATCGCTGTACTGATTTCATTCATAATTGTTCTTATCAGTTATTTTGGAATTCAAAAAACTGCAAAAATAAGTAAGTGGTTTATTTGGTCAGTACTAATTATTTTATTGTTTTATACAATCTCAATCGTATTAACACCTGGTGTCAACTACAACCTACCATTATTTGAAGATGCTGATATTTCAAATATTTTGTTATCTGCTTCAATTTGGTTTTTTGCATTTACTGGATATTCACGACTTGCAACATTTGGTGAAGAAGTTAAAAATCCAGAATCAATCATCCCTAAAGCAATCTTCATTGGACTTGGAATTTCAATATCTATTTACTTAACAATAAGTTGGCTGACTCTTGCAATAGTTAGCCCTGTAATTTTAATGAATTCTAAAACTCCTTTGCTAATTGCCATGGATGTATCAATACTTTCAGACTTCTCGTATCTAATCACAACTGGATCGGCAATAGCTATGAGCTCTGTATTAATTGCATTGCTTCCAGGCATATCAAGAATTTATGTTGCTATGTCTCGAGATAAAATTCTTCCAAAAGTATTTTCTAGAATTCATAAAAACTACAACTCAGCTTACGTTGCTGAAGTGTTTGTTTTTATAACAATTGTTTTGGGAATTTATTTTTTAGATGTAGTTTCTGCGATTAAAACTAGTGCGTTTTTTATCTTGATTTACTATTCAATCACGAATTTCTGTGTAATAAAACTTCCATCAGAGAAAAGACTGTACTCAAAATCCATTGCGCTTTATGGATTGATTATGTGTGTCACCTTAGCTGCAACTTTATTTATCGTTTAAATAAATAAACCGGGATTAACCCGGCCTATTTACACTAATCTAAAACTTCCCCCAAAGTTTTATTTCATTATGAAAGAAATAAATTCTCCCTATTTTTAGCGTATTTCTTGTAATTAAGAATTTACACTAAAACTTTATTCACAAAGTAAAAACTTTGTGAATATATTATCACAATCTTGCGCGATTGTGAATTATATTTTATAATTAATATACCGGTCAATCACGTGTATGCGTTGAAAATCACTCAAACACACTTCCATAAGTGATTGACCTACGTCCAAAATAACTAAAGCTCATCTAGTTTTATAATTGCTCGATTGCTATTTGATCCTTTAATCATCATTTTTGCCATTAAACCGTACTTCTCTTTGATAACAGCAACCGCTTGATCTTTTAGGTTTGAATCTTCAATTAAAGAAGCCTGTACCTCAAGTTCCTCTGATAATTGTTTAGAACCACTTTGGTTGGTTTCATAAATGATTGCTTTTCCATTATTTCTAACTCTTTTAACCTTTCCTGCATTAACATTTGTAGTCACAACAAGAAAGTTTTGAAAACTAGCAATCCAAACTGGCGTAACAACTTCGGTTCCATCTCTCTTAAAAGTAATGAGATTAACATATTGAACGTCTTTAAAAGAATCAATGTTCATGTTTAAATTCTAAAATCAAAAATAATTTAACAACAAAGATGGGAGTTGAATAAACCTTCTAACGATATAGCTTTCTTGAAATAAAATTATAAGGAGAACAAGAATAAAAAATATTAATATTTTTTTCTTCATATTTTTAAATCCTAATAAACAATGTGTAGTAGTTTGATATGATAAATTAATGAAAAAATCTGAAGTTAGAAGAATTAAAGAAAGAGCTTCTTATGATAAAAAAGATCTTTTTGTTTTTCTAAATAAAATTCCCTTTATTACAGTTTCGTTTATACAAGATGATGAAGTTTTTTCAATTCCAATGCTTCATGCCATTCATGATGAAAAAATATATCTGCATGCAGCTGTTGGCTCTCGTTTTACAAAAACATTATTATCTTCAAACAAAGTAACAATTTCGGGAACTGAAGTTCACGGAATTGTATTAGCTAAAAGCTTGTTTCATTCATCTATGAATTATCAATCAGCAGTAATATTTGGTTCAACAAAGAGAATAGACGATGAAAAACTCATGTATCTGGCCTTTGAAAATATGGTTGATAGGTTTTTTAAAGGTAGATTTGATGATGCAAGAAAACCTAATAAAAATGAATGGTTACAAACCGCAATGATTGAATTTACAATTGATGAATTCTCTTTAAAACAGCGAACAGGAATGCCTAACGAAGAAGAGTCAGATGAAGAACTTCCTATTTGGTCTGGTGTTGTCCCAGTAAAATCATATTTTGGAAAACCAGAAGTTGATGAGAAGACTTCTAAAGATTTAGAATTGCCAGAATATCTACAAACTTTCGAGAACTAAGGGTTTTACTTTTTCTCCAATTAAAGTGTACGTTTCCATTAAGTCTTCATGTGTAAGACCAGCATTGTCAATCTGAAAGGTAAATCTTGATATCCCACCAAGAGCGTTGCTATGACGAACTAACTTCTCTGCTACTTCTTCAGGACTACCTATAACATAAGCTCCCAATTCACCAATTTGTTGTTCAAATCTCTCCATTGTTACTGGTGGCCATCCACGCTCTTGTCCGATTTGATTAAACCAAACTCTATAACCTGGATAATATTTTTCAATCGCTTCCTCTTTTGAATTAGCTACAAAACCCAGAGAGTGTAAACCGACTTTTAATTGTGATTTATCCACTCCGGCTTTTTCAGCAGCTTCATAATAAAGATCTATTAATGGTCGAAATCGATGTGTCTCTCCACCGATAACAGCAACCATAAGTGGTAAGCCAAGTGCACCTGCTCTTACAAAAGAAGCCGGTGTGCCTCCTACTCCAACCCATACAGGAAGCTTATCTTGAAGTGGTCTTGGATACACTGGTTGATCAACCATCTGTGGTCTAAACCTACCTGACCAAGTTACCTTTTCTTCATCTCTAATTTTTAATAGTAAGTCTAACTTTTCAGCATAGAGGTCATCGTAATCTTTAAAATCTAGCCCAAACAGTGGGTATGCTTCGGTAAAAGAGCCTCTTCCTGCCACTATTTCTGCACGACCATTCGAAATGAGATCAAGTGTTGCATAATTTTGAAATAATCGAACAGGATCCATTGCACTAATAACAGCTACAGCACTTGTTAATTTAATATTTTCTGTTCTTGCTGCTGCTGCAGAAAGTATATTGTGTGCTGCTGAATCCAAGAATTCTTCTCTATGATGTTCGCCTATACCAAACACATCTAAACCAACTTTATCTGCGTGAACTATACGATCTATTAACTCTTTCATAGCTTTTGCATTGTCAGCTATTGTTCCACCTTCATTGGTTTGCGTTTTTTTTGCGAACGAATCTATTCCGATTTCCATTTTTCTCCTTATATTGTATTCGTTATGCAATATATAAATAATGAAAACCTTGACAATAGCCTGTTTAACTTCTGACGGGTGGACATTGTGTCAGCGTAAATCAATCAACTATAGATGCCATTAATGCCTTTTTGTCATGAGTCGGTATACCGTGTTTGACAGGAACAACTTTGCCACCGGTAATATAGACACCATTTACATCCGAAAATCGTTCACCAAATCCCGCATCATAAATGCGTTGTGTCCCAATCTCAGGGTCATTGAAAAAGCGGCTCAATACATTTCGAATAATCCACGGTGTTTCACCACCCTGTGTCATTTTGGTCTTGTTTGGACCAGGGTCAACTGATGAGAATTTCACACCCTCCCAGCTCTCATCGGCAGCCAAATCGTTCATCAGCAACATTACGGCCTGTTTTGACTGCATGTACGCACTCTTCGTGCCGGTTGAACCATTTTTGAAGAACAGACCAGTATCTAATTTCCGCTTAGCCATCCCGCCCGTGACGGTTGTGATTACTTTCGCATCAGGAGATTTGAGCAGTAATGGCTTGAGTTCTTGGGTTAATATCCATGGTGCGAGTGTATTGATCTCGAGATGTAATTCATTGCCTTGTTTAGAGGGTCTGTTGCCACTGCCAACGATTGCAGCATTATTGAAAAGTCGATCAATCCGCTCCCATTCTTCCTTAATCTCTTTTGATACTGAACGCACCTGTTCTTGATCACTCAGATCTGCAAAGAAGAAGTCGATGTCACTCACTAAATCTTGTGGAAAATCATTCAACTCTGACAGAAAATCTTGCTTACGTGACTCATTTCGAATAATCAACCCAAGCTTGTTTCCAGGTGTTAGAAGTTTCTTGGTAACACCCAATCCGAGCCCAGAATGTCCACCCGTCAGAAGAATATACTGTTTAACTTCTGCCACACTACATTCTCTAGGCATTAGAAGCTCCTTTACGCCATTTTCTTATTCTTGGTAGTTGCCATTTAATGACACCTGTCCAAAACGCAAGCGCTCCTGAAATAAATACAATATTTTCTAATTGACTAGAAACATCATTTCCTAGAAATACTGTCTGAAATAAATATAGATTTAATGTGAATCCAAATATAAGGTGAATCCATCTTAAAATTGAGTTCCAGTTTTTCATTCTTCTCCTTTTGCTTATTACATTATATTAGTATAGTACATACTTTATTTATTGTATATTATTTTTAGTTCACATACATAAAGGTAAGTGTTATAATTAACTTATGGCATTTGAGTACAAAGAAGATTGTCCTGTTAGAAGTGTTTTAAAAGTGCTTGGTGGTAAATGGCCTCTTCTTGTTTTATCTAAATTAGAAGAATCAAAAAGATTTAGTGCTATAAAAAGAGAGATACCTGAAATTTCAGAAAAAATGCTTATAGAGACTTTGAAACAACTCGTTGAAAATAATCTAGTCGATAGAAAAGACTTTAAAACTATTCCTCCACATGTTGAATATGAAATTACTAAAAATGGAAAGCAGGCACTTGAAGCTATTCCTATTTTTGCGGAAGCTCTTTCGACTTAGGAAAGATTTTTTAAAGACTTAACGAGACTTGCTATAAGCATCTCAATGTGATCTATTTGTACACTTTCATTTGGTGCATGTGCGTTACCAAGTTCTTCATCTGCTGCACCCACAAGAACAAGTTCAGCATTAGGAAACTCTCTCACAAAATCATTTGCAAAAGGAATAGAGCCGCCAACACCAATAAACGCTGTATCTTCTTTCCAAATCTCGTTAAAGTTCTTTACTAGTTCAGTTGTAAATGGTTTATTAGGATTGGCAACAACACCTGAACCTTTTGAATTTGGTATAAACTTTACAGATGCATTCCATGGAACATTTTTCATAACATGTTCTTCTAACATCTTCATTGCATGCTCAGGATCTTCAGTTGGTGGAAGCCTTAAGCTAATTTTTGCTTTTGCTTTTGGTATAACTAAATTAACTGCTTCAGATACAGGTGGAGCATCAATTGCTAACACATCTAATGCAGGTTCTAACCAAAGTCTTTTCGAAATACTTTCAGTGTCAAAGAGGTTTATATCTTCTGATCCAAGCATTTTTTTAAGAAATGATTCTTCAAGTTCAGTTACTTGCATTTCAGTAGGCGTCAGTCCCTCGATTAGGAGTTCACCTTTTTCATTATGAAATGAAGATATTATTTTGCTTAATACTAAAAATGCATCTGGCACTACACCACCACCAACTCCAGAGTGTATAGGTCTCATAGGTTGATCTACTTCAATAATTGCATCTACCAAACCACGTAACGTTGTTGTAATAGTTGGTGTTCCAATTCGAACATTTCCTGAATCAGCAATAATAATTACATCTGACTCTAAAGCATCTCGATTTTGATTAATAAATTCAGTCATTGTTGGAGATCCGATTTCCTCTTCTCCTTCGATAAAAATCTTTAAATTTACAGGCAAATCATCAAGTAGTTGTTTAACAACGTTGTAATGAACAACTACACCTGATTTATTATCACCAGACCCACGGCCAAACAACCTTCCATCAATTACTTGTGGTTCAAAAGGATCGGTATTCCACAAAGTCTCATCTCCAACTGGTTGAACATCATGGTGTGCATAAAGTAGTACCGTTTTTTTTGCTGGATCAATCTCTGTATGTGCAACAACTGCGGGCATACCTCCAGGTACTTTTATGGTTTGTGTGTTAAGTCCTAAGTCAGCAAATATATTTTGTACAAACTGAGCTGATTCATCAACATGATCTCTATGGTTCTTATCTGAACTAATTGATTGTATTCTTACTAAGTCTGAGAGTAGTTTAATTATTTCTTCTTGAAGCATAGAGACATTGTATCGGTGTCAGTGTTTTACTCATAAGAGATAGCTTCAAGTATATTTTGTCGTGCAGCTCTAATTGC
>CBFHGZ010000001.1:49705-53222 GCA_965655535.1 Candidatus Actinomarina sp. | reverse complement strand
TGTCAAAATATTTCATATAAGGCAAGTCGGGAGCTACTAAAATTAAACCTGCATTAGAAGCTTCATACAAAGGTAATCCAACAGTTTCATAATCGCTAGCATGAAAATAAATAGAACTTTTAGACATTATATTTTCTAAACTATTATTTTCATTAAGAATTTCAATATTAAATTCTTCAATATTTTTTGGTGGATTAATTATTGTTAAGTTTTTTTTGTTATCAAGAGCATGAAATGTTTTTACGATAAATTTATAATTTTTATTTGGTACTTCAGATCCAAAAACTAAAATAGATTTTTTATTTTCATAGGCTAATTGACCAACTTCTACTCTTCCAATTTCTAAAATTTTTTCTGAAAATTTAGGATTAATAAAATTTTTAACATGAGGTAATTGGACGATGATCTTGTGAGCATTTTTACAGCTTTTATTGATTAAAAATTTCAAAAGTTTATTTTTCAAACTATTTGACGTGAAAGGTAAAAGGTTTTGTATGAGTACAAATGAATTGATATCAGTAAAAAAACCAAAATTTCCAAAATGAATAATTGCATCGTATTTGTTAATTAAAATTTTTGTTTTTTTATCTAAAAATATATTTAAAAAAGGATGAAAATATCTTTTTAAATTGATTTTTTTTAAGATTACATTTTCGTTTAAGTTGATTCTATAAATTTGTTTTTCGTTTGAATAAAGTAATAATAATTTAATATTGTTTTCAATTAGCTGTTCTGCAGATTTTTTAAATAAATTTATACCACCTAGAGAATCAACTCCGCAAGCATTAAGTACTAATTTCATATCTCAATTTAATGATAGTTGTTCATTAAATTCTATTTAATAACTAAAATTCATTTAGTGAATAAATATGACACATGCTTAATAGTTGGAACTCGTCCCAATTTTGTAAAAGCAGCACCTTTATTAAAGCAACTTGAAGATTCCGGAAAGAGGGTGCTTTTTATTCATACAGGACAACATTTTGATGAGCAAATGTCAAATTTTATTTTTAAAGACTTACAAATGAGGTCCCCAGATATAAATCTAAATACAAAACCAAATACTGAACCAAATCAAGTCGGTTTTATTATTTCTGCTCTAGATGATATATTTCAAAATAATGTGATTTCTAAAGTAGGAGTATTTGGAGATGTAACCTCTACGTTAGCTGCATCATTGTCATCAAAATTAAATAATATTGAACTATTTCATGTTGAGTCTGGATTACGCTCAAGAAATTTGGATATGCCAGAGGAGAGAAATAGGATAATTGTTGACTCAATTAGTGACATATTGCTTACGCCATCAAAAGACGCAATTTTAAATTTAGAAAAAGAATTTATTGAAATGGAAAAAGTTCACAATGTTGGAAATATTATGATTGATACTTTGTCTCAAAATGAAGAAAAAATCGATAAAAATATAGAGAAACTTAGAAATCTTTTAAATTTACATTCTGAATATTTCGTAATGACAATTCACAGACCATCTAATCTCAAAGAGGATTCTTTGGAAAGAATTTTTAATGCAGTAAAAACATTTTCTGAAGATTTTAATATTGTTTTACCTGCTCACCCTAGATTGTCACAATTTATAGATAAAAAGAATATTAAAGCGTCAAATATAAAACTTATTAACCCTTTGTCTTATATTGATTTTCTTTCATTAGTAAAAGGTTCTGAGCTGGTATTAACTGACTCAGGAGGAATTCAGGAAGAAACAACATACTTAAATAAAAGATGTTTGACTCTAAGAGATGATACAGAAAGACCTATCACCGTTGATTTAGGCACAAATACTTTGGTTGGTAGCAACACAGAAGCAATTATTTTCGAAATAAATAGCCATCTAGAGGGTAATATTATTAAAAGTCAAAAAATTGAAAAATGGGATGGAAAAACTTCTGAGAGAATTGTAGAAGTACTTTTTGATAGGTAATGAAAGAATTTAAATATGATGTGGCTGTAATAGGCCTTGGGTACGTTGGGCTTCCATTAGCTGTAGAAGCTTCAATTAATGATGTTAAAGTTCTGGGTTTTGATGTAAACGAAGACTTAGTTTCAAGTTTAAATAGAGGTAAAACACATGTAGAAGATATTTCTGAAGAGCAATTAGGAGAAGCTTTAAATCATTCCTTGGTTATAACAACCGATTCAAGTGAATTAGCTAATGCACATCATATAATCATAAGTGTTCCCACGCCATTAACCGATTACCAACCTGACTTAAGTTATGTTGAAAATGCTTCAAAAGCTATTGCTGAAAATTTATGTAAAGGTCAAGTAGTTATATTAGAATCTACGACTTATCCAGGGACTACTCTTGAAGTAGTTTTACCAATACTTGAACAAGTTTCTGGCTTAAAAGCAGGTGACGACTTTCTTTTGGGTTACTCTCCTGAAAGAATAGATCCTGGGAACAAAACTTGGACATTTAAGAATACCCCAAAAATAGTAAGTGGAATTAATGAAGACTCATTAGCTGCTGTTTCAAAATTTTATAAGAACATTATTGATGAAGTGGTAGAAGTCTCTGGAACTAAAGAAGCAGAGATGGTTAAACTACTTGAAAATACATATAGGCAAGTAAATATTGCGTTGATAAATGAGCTGGCGATTCTTTGTAAAATGCTAGACATAGATATCTGGGAAGTAGTTAATGCCGCTAAAACAAAACCTTTTGGTTTTCAGTCATTCACTCCAGGTCCAGGAGTAGGTGGTCACTGTATTCCAATTGATCCAAAGTATCTTTCCTTTAAGACTAGACAAATTGGTCAACCGGTAAGATTTGTTGAGCTTGCTCAAGAAATCAATAACTCTATGCCATATTACGTTGTTTCTAGAGTCAATGAATTAATGAATAAGTATGAAAAGGTTTTAAATAATTCAAAAATATTAATTATGGGAGTGGCCTACAAGAAAAATATAAGCGACACTCGTGAGTCTCCAGCATTAGATGTTATAGAAGGTTTAATAAATAAAAAAGCTGATATCCATTATTTGGACCCTTATGTTGACAGTTTAAATGTATTAGGAGTTGATATTAAAAAAGTCAACATAGATGAAGATTTTAACAAGTTTGATTTAATCATAATGCATACTCCTCATACTATTTTTGAAGAGATTGACTTTGACGAAATCAAAACTTTAATATTTGATACAACTGGAAATGATTTTATAAATAACTCTGAAAGGATTTAACATTACTCCAGATTTTTCAAACCTATCTAAAACAATAAATTTATTAGCTTCAGAATTAGGTAGTGTGATTAAATCTCAAGCAGGATTACGTTATTTCAATGTTGTTGAAAAAATTAGAATTAATTCAAAAGAGTATAGAAAATCTCAAAATAAAAAATATTTAGACGAAAACTTAGATATTCTAAAAAGTCTCTCACCTGAAGAGATTTTTATCATAACCAAAGCATTTACAATTTTCTTTTATCTATCAAACATTTCAGAGCAGGTTTTTAGGGAGCACTTTTTAGATGATAAAAATATTTCAATTGATAAAACA
>CBFHGZ010000001.1:48346-48850 GCA_965655535.1 Candidatus Actinomarina sp. | reverse complement strand
AACCTTCAAAAAACATATGGTCAAAAGGTAGTTAATTCGCTTATATTATCTATGACAAAGTCAGATTCTGATGTATTAAATTTGTTTAATTTATGTAAACAAAATATGAAACTAGAGCAAATACCAGATATTACTCCTCTTATAGAGGAGATTGAAGATTTAAATTCAGCACATACAATCATTGGTAGGCTTTTTACAAATAAAAGCTATTTAAAATTTTTACAAAATTACAAAGATAGCTCACAAGAGGTGATGCTTGGTTACTCTGATTCAAATAAAGATGGTGGTTTAATTTCATCACAATGGAATGTATACAAGGCTCAAGTGAACTTGTTTGCAGTAGGAATTAAAAATAAAATTGAAATAAATTATTTTCATGGTCGTGGAGGAACAATTAGTAGGGGAGGTGGACCAACGTATAAATCAATTAGCTCTCAGCCTTCTGGTAGTATTGCTTCTCAAATTAGATATACCGAACAAGGTGAAGTAATCTCTGACAAATAC
>CBFHGZ010000001.1:47863-48337 GCA_965655535.1 Candidatus Actinomarina sp. | reverse complement strand
TCTACACCGTACTTAGCATATGAAAATTTAAAACTTGGAGCAACAGCATTCATTAATGGAAGTACAAAAAATTTCAAAAAAAATTATCAATTTCAAGAGGAGATAGAAATATTATCTAGATGGTCTTATGAGAAATACAACGAACTTTTACATAATGAAGAACTTTTGCATTATTTTGAAACCTGCACACCGGTTAAATTACTATCTACATTAAATATTGGTTCAAGACCATCAAAGAGAAATAGTAAAGTTAACAGTTTAAAAAGTTATCGTGCTATTCCATGGGTATTTGGCTGGGCTCAAACAAGACACACACTTACTGGTTGGTATGGTGCAGGAACTGCATTTTCTAAATTGATCGAGGAATTAGGAATTAAACAAGTTAAAGATTTATATGAAAAATCAGATTTTGTACAAAACTTAATTAGCAATATCGAAATGTCACTATTTAAATCTGATATGAATATTGCAAAA
>CBFHGZ010000001.1:47198-47802 GCA_965655535.1 Candidatus Actinomarina sp. | reverse complement strand
CAAAATTAACACAACAAATGATATTAAAAATAAAAAATGCGCCGAGTTTATTACAAGATAATGAAGTTCTTAAAAAAACACTTCAAATTAGAAATGCCTACTTAGATCCACTTTCAATAATACAAATAACCTTAATGAAAAAACTACAGAAAAATGATCTATCGGAATTTGAAAATAGTGCTTTATTACTATCTATTAATGGGCTAGCTGCTGGTCTTAGAAATACTGGCTGATAAATCTCTAAGTTCAAAATGCATTTCGTCTGGTGAGGTCCATGTGCCACCCCATGCAAACCCCCAAGAGTTAAATATTTCTACAATTCTTGTTGGATATCCCGATTTAGTGTTTATGTCAATTGCAATTCCCCAAGCATGTCTTGAAATACTACCACCAGCATCAAATCTTGCGATTCTTCGTGGAGCATAACAACCTCCAGATTCTTTAAATTCATTAACTTTTAATTGGTCAGACAATCCTTCATTTATTATTTGATTTAAAGCACCTTCAAGTGGCTCCCACATTAATTTATGACAAACTGTGAGACCAAGAATTGGCATTCTTTTTTGTTCAATATTTTGATTTCTCCATGAAGGTTCTGTTGTTA
>CBFHGZ010000001.1:37289-43823 GCA_965655535.1 Candidatus Actinomarina sp. | reverse complement strand
TCAATTCTCATTCTCCCAACATTATTGGTGTTTTGGGCTAATTACCACAATAGAAAAACGGCCAAATCTTTATAGTAAATTCACTACTATTAACATCATGAATGTTAAAGAACTATATCAAGTAGTGAATAAACTTTGTCCATTTGAAGATGCATTTGAAGATGACAAAGTGGGAGTCTTAGTTGGGAGTGAAAAAGCAGAAGTTAAAAATTTATTAGTTTCTCACGATATCACTAAAGAAGTACTTGATAAATGTGTTGAAGAAAATTTTGATACATTAATTACATACCATCCTTCAGTATATAGAGAATTAGATAATTTAAGTTTTGATGAAAATTACGGATTGCCTTTAGAATTTTTAAAATTAGGTATAAATATTATTTCAATCCACACTGCTCAAGATGTAGCATCAGGGGGCAATGCTGATTCATTGGCAGAGATTTTTGAAATTAATAATACTGATATATTTGCAAAAACAAATGACACAAAAGGTGCTGGTCGCTATGGAGTAATTAATAAAATAGGGCAAATGGAAATGAAATCTTTAATTGAAAATAAATTAAATACCAAGATAATCAGAACAAATAAACACTTTGAAGCAACAGATGATTTTTCATCAATTGCATTGGTACCAGGTTCAGGAACACAGTTCTTAAATGAAGTTATAAACAAGGTAGATTTGTTTATAACTGGAGATTATTCCCACCATCATTTCTTAATGGCTGACTATTATGAACTTGCTGCCGTTCAAGTTAATCATATTTCTACAGAGATCCCAGGTATGCAAAAATTTGTCGATAAACTTGGTATTGAAATTGGTAGAAAGTTAGAGTATTTTTTCGATAATTTTTATGAATAAACCTTTTTTTAAAAGCAATTTGATTGATCTTCAAGAACTAGATAATAAAATATATTCTTTAATTAATAAAAAATTAAATGGAAAACTAACTACTGATTTAAAAAACGCTGAAGTTCAATATAAAAACATTTTAAAAGAAAAAGAAGAAGTAGAAAAAGTTTTAGAACCATATCTTAGTGAGCTAAAAGTAATTGAAACGAAAGAAACAGATATAAAGAATAAAATAACCTCCATTGATCAAAAATTGAATAATCAAAATCTTAATTCTGATGAGTTAAGTAATTATGGAAAACAAAAGGAAAACAATGAAAATATTTTACTTCAAACATATGAAAGTCAAGAAAATTTGAAATCCAAATTTTTAGTAGAAGTTGATCAACTTGAAACTATAAATTTTCAATTAGAAGATAAAAAAAATGAATTAATTAAATTATCTAAATTAACACAAGACGAATGGAAGAATATTGATCAGAAATTATCGTTACTAGAAGATGATAAGAAAAAATTTATTAATACATTACCTAATGAAATTGTGCAACTTTATGACGATCTGAAATCAAAAGGTGTTGAAGTTATAGCTGGGTATAAACGAGAAGGTCAATGTGGATGCTGTGGTGTATCTCTAACATCAAGCGAGCTAGACATTATTGATGATTCAGAATTCAATCAGTGTCCCTACTGTCAGGGAGTACAAGTTTAATGTATACTATCTACTGTGATGGAGCTTCAAGGTCAAATCCTGGAGAAGCTTCTTTTGGTGTTTCTATAAACTTAAACAATAAAGAAGTAGATACATTAAAAGAATATATAGGAATAGCTACAAATAATGTTGCAGAGTATCGAGGGTTAATTGCTGCATTGGAGTACTGTGTTAAGAATAATATTAATGATGTTGAAATTTATTTAGATTCATTATTAGTAGTTCAGCAAGTCAACAAGGAATTTAAAGTTAAATCAAAAAAATTGGGTGATCTTTATTCGTACAGCTTGACTCTTATAGAAAAAATCAAAAATATTAACGTGATTCATATTAGAAGAGAATATAACAAAAGAGCTGATGAGTTAGCAAATGAAGCTTTGGATGCAAAATGATTACATGGTCCATTGCTGGCTCGTTTTTTTTATTTAGATATATATTTAAAGATTTTTCAGCTGATATGAGATTTTTATTAATTGGTTCTATTTTTCCAATTATTTTTAATTTTTTAATAAGTATTTTTGGTCTAAGTAATGAAATTTTAAATATAAGTCAAAGTTTAATTACAGTTCTAATAGTTTTTTCTTTTGTAATGATATTTACAAAAAGGAACACAATTTTAAGAAAAAACTTTCTATTGATTTGTATCGGTATATTTTTTTGTTTATTACTTAACTTTATATGGTTGAATCAGACTGTATTTTTTTATCCAATACCTGTGAGTCAATTAGAAACTTTTAAAATCTCATCAAATTATGAAATATTTTTAAATATTGTTGGTGTCTTTTACTTAGTATCAAAACTGCAAAGTAGACAGTTAGTAGTTTTGTTTTTGAAAACTGGAAAAATTATTTAGAAGAATTAAAAAACATATTTATTGAAACTGCAAAAAGAAATATACCAAAACTTATATTCAAAATGTCTTCAGAAATATTAAATACAATATTCCCTCCAATAAATGAACCAACTAAACCAAATGTACCAACTATAAGACCAATATTTCTAGATTTTGCATCGTTCTTCAGTTTGGTAATCGCTGCTGTTAATGCTGTCGGAACAGTCGTAATTAAGGAAATTCCTTGAGCTACTATTTGTTCAAATCCTCCAAATAAAACAAGTAAAGGTATTCTGATAATTCCACCACCAATTCCAAGCAATCCTGAACCAATTCCTGATACAAAACCTATAACAAAAAATAAATATAATATATCACCAGTAATGCTCTCAACTTGATTAGAGAAAATCATCCTATAAGCGGAAAAAATTAACAGTATCGAAAATATTCTTTTTAGTAAAATAGTGTTTATTTTAAAAGTTAATTTACTTCCAACAAAGCTACCTAATATTCCACCACTAATCATGATCAGTATTTCAACATAAAAGTTCTGTCCTTTACTGAAATCATTTAACAAGTAAGCCGTCGTGCTAGCAGTACCAACTAGAACTACAGCCATTGACGATATCCCAGTATTCGTTTTAAAGTTTGTTTTTGAAAAATAAGTTAGTAAAGGGACAAAAACGACACCTCCACCTATACCAAGTAAGCCAGAAAGAATCCCTCCAACTAGACCAATGATTAAATAACTTAACAAATTATTTTTTTAGCCTAGGAAGAAGTTCTTTTCCAAGAAGTTTAATTGTTTCTTCTTGATTAATGGAAGAAATTTGAATAGTTACAATATCTGAATTAAATTCATTGACTAATGGTGAGTAAATTTCTTCTAATTCATCTATTGTTGATGCTTTTGAAAATTTACTCATAATTTCTTCCTTTGAAAAACTATCTGCTTCCTCTCTTAGTGCAGTTGGATCTAATTGCTTTAATCTACTTGGAGCTCTTAATCCTCTCCAGGATCTTAAAGCTGTCCAAGCATCATCATCATTATCCGCAAACATTGTCCATCGGTATGTATGTATTGACATGTCTTTTTTGTTGAGTTCTTTTGTTTTCTCTTTTGCTGGGTCAATAACTCTTTCATATGATTCTGATGGATTTTTTACACTTATCATAAGTCCATCAGCAAATTCGGCAGCTACATGGGAAGATTTAGGCCCTCCAGCAGCTAACCAAATAGGTATATTTTTTAATGGGGGAGAATACAATTTTGCTTTATTTGTAGAGTAATAATTGCCTTCAAAGGTCAGTTTTTCTCCACTTAGTAATCTTCTAATTATTGTTAAGGATTCAATTAATCTATTCTTTCTTTCTTCATAATTTGGAAATTCAAATCCTAATGGACCTTCGTTAATATTTTCACCTGTTCCTACTCCTAAGTGGAAAGTAGATGTTGAGAGTCTATCTATGGTTGCTGCCGCCTGTGCTACCACTCCAGGATGCATTCTCCATAATGGCGTTGTTACGCCAGTTCCAAGGTCTAAGTCAGGAATAGTTGAAGCTAACGCCCCTAACGTTGACCAGGTAAAATTTGATGCAGAGTAATCATCAACCCAAGGATGAAAATGTTCAGATATTGTTAACATGTCAAAACCGGCTTCTTTTGCTATCTCAGCATGTTTGAGTAAATCTTCCGGTTGCCATTGTTCAGAACCTAAAAAGTATGCAAATTTTGTCATATGTTGATATTAGTTAATTATAAATTTAAGGTGGGTGCCTCAAAAATGAGACACCCAAGATTTGTGAGGCTATAAGCCGGATTCTGTTTACATACGTAAGATAATCATCCATCTTGTGTATTTGTTACCAAATACATCTAGCTACTTACCCGCAATTATAGACCGAGCAGATCAATTGCTACTTAGTATTGCTCCTAGAGGGGTTTACAAGCTGATTTAATCACTTAAATCACTGGTAGTCTCTTACACTACCTTTTCACCCTTACTCAATATTTGAGCGGTTTATTTTCTGCTGCACTTTCCGTCAATTACTTGCCTGGGAGTTACCCAGCTCTATTGCTCTTTGGAGTCCGGACTTTCCTCGATAAATCGCGATTATCCACCTCACAAAATCATTCTAGTTTTAATTATTCAATTTAGAAAAATTATTAATGATTTCTTGAAAATCTTCAATAGTTAAAGGACCGATATATTTTTGAATAATTTTATTTTTGAAAATAATATGAGTTTCTGGCACTCCAAATACTCCAGAGTTTATAGCTATTTTACTTTTTGTATCAGTAACGTAGGTAATGTTACCTTTTCCGTATTTTGAAATAAATTCTTTAGCATTTTCTTCACTATCTTGAAATGATAGGAGAAATACTTTGTCTTCTAGACCTTTTGTATTTGCTAGCTGAATTAAAATTTCATGTTCTTCTATACATTCCAAACACCAAGACGCCCAGTAATTAATTATCATATATTCTTCAGTGTTTACCTCTATATTTCTTTTTGATTCAAGTTCTAGTGCGTCTTGAAAAAGTTCGTTGTTAATTATTAATTCCTTTTCAACTATTTCATTGCTACAAAATGAAAATAATAAAGCAAAAATAATTAATTTAATTTTCATATACTGAGAGAATTTCAACAATAATATCTTTATCTTCGTCTGTTATTTCAAAATTTTTCAACAGATAATTTAAAATTTCAATACCTTCGGACTGAGTATCTTGATTTTGAATCTTTATAATTCCTATGTAAGTCTGTGAAAGTAAAGATTCTGGTGTTAGCAATAAAGATTGGTTTAAGTAATTAAGTGCAGTTTGTTCATCTCCAGACTCATAGACCATCCAACCTATCTGTGCTAAGGAATAACTTTTGTTTTCGACTTCATTAGAATTTTGAGCAACATACATATAGTGAATTAATGCTTTTGAATATTCAAATTCTTCAAAGTATCTATTAGCTAGTGCAATTCTCATACCTATTACATTAGGATTTAAAGCTATAACTTCTTCCATTTCTTCATTTGATACATTATCTAAATTTGTTTGATTTTCTGAATTAAACGATGTGTTATTTTGAATGTTTATGAACAAAAAAATAGGAAAAATAATTACAAATACAGCTGAGTAAAACCATTTATTTTTTAGCATTAATTTTCCTCACAAATAAAGCAATAAAAGAAGTAATAATAAAAAGCGGGATGATCACCAACTCTTTATTGTTGTTTATAGGGTTTGTTATAATTTTTTCTCCATATCTTGAAACCCAAAAATTATAAATTTCATCATCAGATAAATTATCTTCAATCTGTGTAAGTAAAACAGACCTCATGTCATCTGCATAACTTGATGGCGAGTCATAAATAGTTTCACCTTGACATACCGGGCATAAAAGCACTTTACTCCATTCATCAAATCTCGACTCATCATTTGGAAAGAAAGAGGGTAGTAGTAGTAAAATTACTATTAAAAAAAGTGATAAAAATTTATTCTTCATTTTTTATTAGTCTAGGTATAAATGAAATTGAGCTTATAAATAATCCAATCCACATTATTAATATACCGTAATTGTTTCTCACTATTAATTTGTATGATTCTTCATCAATAAATTTAATTGTTATATAAATGTCATTCAGTGGATTTCTAAAAACAGCAGGGGTACTTATTGCTTGTTGTGAAGAGTTTCTAAAAATATTAAGAGATGTATACTTTGTTTGCTCTTCATTGCTTATAGGCAGTTTAAGAATGTTTTTTTCAGGTTTTGATTCTTCTATGATATCGTAAACAAAATACACATTGTTATTAAATTCAAACTCTTCAAATGATGATATTTCTATTTCATTTGAAAAACTTTGAGTAACATTAAATATTATTCCTAGTGCTAATATTCCTATACCCAAATGGGCAATTTGCCCAGTTAGAAAACTTATTGAGTATTTTCTTTTGTTTATAGTTTTATAAATCGATAAAACCATAACAACTATTAGTAAGAAGCTGAATACTGTAGTAGCTATTAATTGATATGTATTTTTAAAATTAATCAAGATAAAAATGCTAAATGCCAAAGAAAGATTAATTAAGAAACTGTTTTGATTAATCCACTTATTTAAATTTAAGTTTTTAATAGGAAGGCTTGC
>CBFHGZ010000001.1:25846-37184 GCA_965655535.1 Candidatus Actinomarina sp. | reverse complement strand
AAGTGGAAAAATTGTTCCTATAAATACAACAACAGCAATAGAAAATAAAACAATATTGTTAAATACAAAAAAACCTGTTTTTCCAAACCAATTTTCTATAGGTTTAGATGTTTGGAAGTATCTAGAATTTTTTGAACCAACAAATACAAAAAACATACTAAAGAAGAACAGTCCAAAAAGTAAATAGGTTCCAATATTTCCATTTGAAAATGCATGTACAGAAATAAGAACTCCTGATCTTGTAACAAAGGTTCCAAAAATTGTTGACAAAAACATTAAGCCAACCAAAATGTAATTCCAATTTAATAATGTATTTTGATTTCTTTGAATTTTTGATGAATGAAGGAAAGCTGTTGAAAGTAGCCATGGTATAAAAGATACATTTTCAACTGGATCCCAAGCCCAATAACCTCCCCATCCTAGAACTTCGTATGACCATGCAGCACCCAAAGTAATGCCAATTGTTAAAAACAACCATGGAATATAAGTAGTTTTTTCAGCAACTAATATCCATTCGTTTTTTTCCGAATTTTTTATAAGACGACTTGTAGCTGCAACAAACGGCAATACCATTCCAACATAACCTATATATAACATTGGGGGATGGATAGCCATTAAAATATGATTTTGAAGTAAAGGATTAGGCCCTCTTCCAAATTCACTTGCAATTAAATTCTGAAATGGAACAAGTGTTGATTCAGAACAACCTACTTCTAAGGCTTGTGTGCAACCAGCAAAAGGAGATGAGCTAAATACCGTATATCCAACAAAAAAAATAGTTATAGTAGAAAAAATCTTGATATCTAAATTTGAATCCTCTTGTTTAAAATTTTTTAAATAAAAGTACATAAATATACTTAAACATAAATTCCAGAGAAGAATTGAACCGTCTAAAGATCCCCATAATGAAGCAAATTTAAAAAGTGGAGGAGTAGAAGAGGCTGAATAGTTTGCAATATAATATAAAGAAAAATCATCTAAAAATAAACCAATCTCTAAAAGAAAAAATAAAATAAAATGAAAAAATAAATTTAACCTAACTAAAACTTGAATATTTTTATTTTTTTTTGAAAAAAATAGTAAAAAAAGACAAATAAAAGTAATCCAACTTAGAATTATGCCTGTGTTGTAAATCATTTCTCGTAATTTTCTACTTTATATGACTCTCCATCATTAGAGATATATTCATTATCATGTTTAACTAACATGTCATCGGCAAAAAAAGTATCACCTTCAAATTTCCCATCTAGTATTACACCCATATTCTCTTGAAATAAATCTGGTATAAAACCATCAAACATTATCTGTATTTCTTTATTTCCATCAGTTATTTTGAATTTTGTATATGAATTTTCTTTTCCAATAGTATCTTCCATTACAAATCCACCAAGTTTTAATCTTTGACTTTTATCTTCGATTGAATTCGTTTCACTTGTTGTGTAATAGTAAATAGTATTCTTTGTGGCTATTACACTGCTTCCATATATGACCAGCACAAGCCCAGTAAGAGCAATTAAGAAATTTTTATTCACTATTTATAAGATTTTAGCTCTGGACTGAGGTTTTAAATAATTATCCCAAACTTTATCATTGTTATTTTTCAATATTTTGACAACTAGAAAATGAATCACTGAAACTATAGCCACTCCACTAAGGAGTGTGATGAGTATATCAGTTGACATAGGTGCATCACCAGAACTGACAGTTTCTTGACTCAGTAAGGTTGCTTGCTGGTGTACCGATCTCCACCACAAAACACTAAAGTGTAAAATTGGAATTTGAATAATTCCAAAAATTCCAATGATTGATGAGTTTCTTGCAGTTTTAGACAGGTCAAAGTTAAATTGCCTTGAAGCAACGTATCCAAGATATACAAGCATAAGAATAGCGGTTAAATTTAAACGAGCGTCTCCCCAAACCCACCAAGTTCCCCATGTGAATTTACCCCAAACGGAACCTGAAATTAAAGTTATGGCCGTAAAAATTACTCCAGATTTTGCATTTGCAACTGCTAAAGAATCAAATTTTGAATTTTTTGAAACCAAATATGATATTGAGTAAACAAAAGTTAAGAAGTAGCCCAGGTAGGCTATCCAAACTGATGGGACATGAACATATAGTAATTTGGAAGAAATTCCTTGTACAGAATCGAATGGACCAAAATAAACTAGCGATATCCAAACTAGAGTAGTTAACGTTAAAACTAGTTTCATTTTTGAATCATATAGCTTATAAAAGAGTAAATTAACAAAGATATACCTAGATAAATCATGTAATAAATATTAATCATTTCTTGATATAGCCCTAACCACAAGGGTGCTATCAAAATTGATAATCCTATGTAAATAGGGACAATTATTATTAGTTGTACAAACCTACTGTTAAAAGCTGTTGATATTTGAAAATAAATATTTGTAAGGATTGAATTAAAACTAAAGAATAAGGATGATAACAGTAAAACAGGTACTGATGAGTTAATAAATGTATTTGTAAAAATAGTAAATAAAACCATGAAAAGAATAACTTGTGGATAAAGAATAATTAATTCGGAAATACTTTTGTTGTCAAAATAGGTTTTTTTATTAATCCCAACAAAATTAATTTCTCTTATTAAAACATTTTCATTCAAAGGTCTTCTAATTGAAAACAAGGTTATGAAAATAATTAAAAATAACAACCTTACTATATTGAAAATATCCTCATCAACCTGAAATCTATTTTCAGCAAGAATAGGAAATAAGATAACTAACACACTCATTGTTGGTGTTATTAAAAATAGGGAAGTGTTATTTCTTAATTCAACTTTAAATTCTTTTAAAATAATATTTTTATTTAACATTTAAGTTAACCTCAAGATTTACCTCGTCAAATAAATCAGTATTCATTTGACTAGATAAAATATTAGTTTTTTTAGAGTTTGTTCTTCTTCTTAGTAGATTACTTAGAAGATCTAATCCATTAGAGTCTAAAAACAAGTTTGGTTCATCAATGCATAACAAATCAGGAGATTTTAACTCAGCTATTAATAATTCAGCTCTTCTCACCATTCCACTTGAGAAATTTCTCACATAATCATTTTTAAATTCATTTAGTTGGAAAGTTGTTAATAAATCATCTATAGAATTTTCTTGTAATTTAATTGAATTTGTAAAGTACATAATATTTTCCAATAAAGTTAACGATTCAATTACTGTTCTTGAACTACCTATCTCTAAAACTGAATTTTCAGATTTTTTAATAATTGAGTTAAAAGAATTCCCTGTAAAATTTCCAGAAATACAACTAATTAGAGTTGATTTACCTGATCCATTGTTACCAATAATTTCAACATTTGATGGATGGTTAACACACAAACTTAATTTTGAAATAACTATTTGATTTGCATATCCTAATGTAAGCTCTTCAGATTCAAAAAGTATTGTCATATAGTTATTCTATTATCTTCTTTAATTCTTAAGAAACGCAATATTATCAGAAGTTCGTTGTAAAAATTTGCTTCGGAGTATGCTCGTTCATAATTTTTTGAAATTTCTTTATCAATATTATTAAATTCACTAATTTCGACTTTATTTTCATAAATTTTACAACCAAGATTTTCAAGTTTACTTTGTAAAGCCTTATCGTTCTTGATTAACTTGTTGTAAAAGTCTTGAAATAACCTGTATTCATTTAAAGTCGTTAAAGCTTCTTTCATAACTTGAGCTGTTTCATATTCGTGTTTATCCGAATATGTTCTGATTTGGTTAGATAAGTTTTTTATTTCCAAATCTAAGTTGAAAAAAAAGTTTTCAAATTTGTTTAATATATCTTTCAAGTATTTATTTTGATCAAACTTCTCTAAACAAGCACAGGGTTTATCTTTTAAAATTGAAAAATCACACGGATTAGATTTAATAGTTTTATTTCTACACTCACTTATTGGAAATAAACCATTTAAAACAGATTTAAATGATTTAGCTTTTGAATAGCTAACAAAAGGCCCAAATTTTTTGAAGGTATTACTATCTGAGTTTATTTTTGAGATTTCTAATGTGTTTTTGTTCGTCTTAAGTTTAACCCAATATATATTTTTAGATATTTTTCCAGACTTATTGAATCTTGGTTTCAAGTAGTTTATTAGACGATGTTCAGTTAAAAGAGAAAGTAACTCATTGCTGAATTCAAAATATTTTATATTATTTGAATTTGTTACAATCTTATTTGATTTGTAACTACGTGAGTAGCTCAAATGAGAGTTTAATCTATTTTTTAAATTTTTTGATTTTCCTACATACTGAACTGAATCATTGTGACTAAAAAGGTAAACACCATTTGTAGGAGGAAAGCTTTTATATTTAAATTTATTTTTTAGAGACTCATCAACTGAGTTTAGTTTTCTGTTTAACTCAGCCAGATTATTTATATTTATTAATTTTTGATTATTAATCAAGTTTTCAAAAACTTCATAAGTTGTTAACACGTCAGCTTTTGCATTGTGTTCATTTTTATTTGTTGTATTGAAGTATCTACTAATTGTTGCTAATTTATGATTTTTTACTTTATTTCTTAATAATGATCTTGATAGGTCAAGAGTATCTATCTTGTCATTATCAATTTCGATAGAATTATATTTTAAAAAAGATAAATCAAATTTTAAATTATGACCTATCAAAATCTTTCCTTTAATAAAATTATTAATATTATCAATTTCTAAATCGAATGTTGGTGCATTTGAAACATCCCAATTGTAAATTCCAGTTAAGTTTGAAATAAAATATGGGATTTCAATTAACGGATTAAATTTTGAATAATATTCGTCAATTTTTTTTCCATTTAGTACTTTAAGCATATAAAGTTCCAAAATTTTATCTCTTGAAGCCTGTATCCCTGTTGTTTCTATGTCAAGAACAACTAATTCATTATTTTTTATAAATTCCAACTATTTAGTTAACTCCCACATACCTATAGCTGCTGCTGTAGAAGCGTTCAGAGAATCAACACCATTAGTTGATCTTATATAAAGGGAAGTGGATTCCTTTTTAAACCATGAAGGAGATATTCCATATTGTTCAGCACCTACTACCAAAGCAAAATTTTGTTTAGGTTTGTATTCATTTAAATCTTGATCTCCATTTGGATCCAGTAATAAAATATCATAAGCATTTTGAACTAAATTCTGAAAAACTTTCTCTTGGCTCCCGGTAAATATATTCATGGTAAACACATGTCCAATTGATGATCGAATTACATTTGGATTAAAAACATCCGTAATTTTATCAGATAAAATAATATTATTAATTCCAAATGATTTAGCTGTTCTAATCATTGTGCCCAAATTTCCTGGTTTTTCTATTTGATCTGGTATTAATATTGGCCCATTTAATTTATTTGGAATACTTAATTCAACAGTGTCAAACAATGAAATAAATCCATCTGGTCTATCTCGATATGAAAGCTGACTAAAAATTTTTTTAGACATCCTAACAATTCTTACATTTTCATTCTCAAACTTTTGAAGTAATTCATCATTGTTATCGCCCATAAAGTATTCATTGCAAAAATATAAGGTATCTATTTTTAATTCAGAATTTAAGATATTTTGATTCTCTCTAAATCCTTCAGCGATAGATTTATTTTCTTTTTTTCTATTTCTATTTTTCTTAAGCGAAATTAGAAATTTATACTCTGGATTATTGAGTGAGTTTATTTCTTTACTTACTGTATTTTTCATAATGTGTTAATTTTTTCTTTTTTAGGTATTTACGACTTAGGGTGTTATTTTGATTTTCTACACCAGCAGTTACAAAGCCTATAATGGTGTATTTATTAGGAATCTTTAATAGCTTATGAATTTCACTTCTTTGAATACCATGCAGACCCATAAAGCCACTTTTCAATTCTTGCTCTTCAATTAGTAGCATACAGTTCATAATTGCAGAACCTGAGTCAACATACCAATAAGGTATATCCCAGTCATTTGAATTTACACTTTTATTTTTATCAGATTGAGAATATCTAGAATGGTAAGCGTCTTCATCTACAAATATAAAAAAAAGTGAAACAGAATTAGAGATCCAAGGAAGATAATTTTTTTTTAAATATATGTCTTCATTAAAAATTGAAGCAACTTTCTTTATAGTTTCAATATTGTTTATTTGTAGAATTTCAACCCCCCTAGAAAAACCAGCTGTTGGGATTTTTATAGAATATTTTGCAATATTATCTAATTTAGAAGTATCAAAATTATTTATTTTTTTATAATTTCTTACAACTTTTCTATCTAGTAAAAGTTGCTCTAAGTAAGTATTATTTAGTTTCATTAAGCTTTGTGACAAAACTTGAAACTGTGTTGCCAACTTCTTCAGTGGTCATACCCATTTTGCCTGCAGAAAGTGAATCAAGATTTATAGCTGTTTCGATAATTCCTTTTTCAATATCATCTGCGAAATTATTTTCACCTAACTCTCTGAGCATCATTGATGCTGCTCCGATACACGCTAGGGGATTGATCACATTCTGGTTAGTATATTTTGGTGCTGAACCTCCAATCGGTTCAAACATTGAAACACCTTCTGGATTAATATTGCCACCAGCAGCAATACCCATTCCACCTTGTATCATAGCCCCTAAGTCTGTAATAATATCACCAAACATATTATCAGTAACAATTACATCAAACCATTCAGGATTTTTAACCATCCACATACAAACAGCATCTACATGACCATAGTCAGTTTCGATTTCTGGGTAATCATTAGCTACATCATAGAATATCCTCTCCCAGAGATCATGTGCATAAGTTAGAACATTTGTTTTTGCACACAATGTAATTTTTTTTCTACCTGATTGCTTTGTAAATTCAAAAGCATATTTTATGCATCTATGAATTGCGTAATAACTATTAATTGATTCTTGAGTCGCGATTTCATTTTCAGTACCATAATGTATATAGCCACCAGCACCCGCATAAAGGCCTTCTGTGTTTTCTCTTACGACAACAAAATCGATATCTTCTGGCTGTTTGTCTGCAAGTGGAGTTTCTACTCCCGGGTAAAGGACTACTGGTCTCAAGTTAATATACTGATCAAAAGTTTTTCTTAACTTTAGTAGAATTCCTTGTTCTAAAATCCCAGGCTTAACTTCAGGATGGCCTATAGCTCCAAGAAGAACAGCGTCTGCTTGAGAAAATTGTTCAATATCATTTTCAGTAACAAGTTCACCAGTTTTAAGATATCTTTCTCCGCCTAGGTCATTGGTTGTAAAGTTGATCTCAATATCATAAAGTTCTGAATTTTGATTTAGTACTTTAACAGCTTCATTAACTACTTCTGGGCCTGTTCCATCTCCAGGAAGTAAAGATATGTTATATTTTTTACTCATTATCTATTTAACGCATTTAAAAACGACTCAACGGATCCCTGTACTACATCAGTAGACACGGCTCTACCTTGTTTCATTAAGTGTCCATCATTAATAATAGTGACAATTTCAGCAGTCGCATCAGAACCTTTAGTAATACTTTCAACTCTATAGTCGATTAAAGTAGCCTCAGAATTGAGTATTTTTTTAACAGCTGTAAAAGCTGCGTGAATCATTCCATCACCTGTTGCTTCTTCTGTAATTTCATCATCTCCTACTTTTAACGTAACAATTGCAGAAGCGCTTTCATTTTTGCTGTTTACTGAAACTGAAAGGAGTTTTACATCAGTTTCGTTGCTTTCTACTTGTCCAACTATAGCCCTAAGTTCATTTTCTACGATTTCACCTTTCCTATCAGCAATTTTTTTAAAGGTATCGAAAGCATTGTCAAAAGAATTCTCATCTAAATTAATATTTAATTTAGTTAAAGCATCTTTAAACCCAGCTCTGCCAGAATGTTTCCCTAAAATTATCTTTGCTTCTTGACCAACTGAATCCGGTGACATTATCTCGTAAGTAGTTTTGTTTCTTAAGTATCCGTGTTGATGTATTCCAGATTCATGACTAAATGCATTTTTTCCTACAACTGCTTTGTTATATTGAACAGGATATCCGGTTAATTTTGAGACAAGTCTTGAAGTTTCAAAAATTTCTTTCGTCTCTGCATTAATTTCGACTCCAAACTGGTCTTGACGAGTTTTAACTGCCATAATTATTTCTTCTGTTGACGTATTGCCTGCTCTTTCACCAATGCCATTTATAGCACCTTCAATTTGCCTAGCACCTGCTGTAATTGCTGTTAACGAGTTTGCAACTGCTAATCCTAGGTCGTTATGGCAATGTGTAGATATGATGACATCATCATTTTTTCCTTTTACATCTTTATAGACAGATGAAAGTAAATCTAAATAATCTTGAGGTGTAGCGTAACCAACGGTATCAGGGACATTAATAGTTGTAGCACCTTCTTCAACTGCAGTTTTTAATACTTCAATCAAAAAATCATGGTCAGTCCTCGTTGCATCTTGTGCAGAAAACTCGATATTTTGACATAGTTTTTTGGCATATCTGACTGATTCTTTTGTATCATTTAATACTTCCTCAGGAGACTTTCTTAGCATATGTTCCATATGAATTTGAGATGTTGAAGTAAAAACATGAATTCTTGAATCTTTAGCAACTTTAATTGCTTCCCAAGCTTGTTCAATGTCATCCGGATGGCATCTAGCTAGTGATGCAATTGTTGAATTTTTAATGTTTTTTGCAATTAGATTTACGCCTTCCCAATCGCCAGGGGAGGAGGCAGCAAAACCAGCTTCAATTACATCAACTTTTAATTTCTCTAATTGTTGAGCAATTAAAAGTTTTTCAGAAGGCGTTAAAGCAATTCCAGGGCTTTGCTCACCATCTCTTAGTGTTGTATCAAATATTATTAATCGATCTTCACTCATACGTCTTTGTTAACATCTTTTGCGTTTAAGAATGGCATCATTTGTCTTAGCTCTTTACCAATTTTTTCAATTTGATGTTTAGATGCATTTTCTCTCATTTCATTTAAAAATGGTGCACCCTCACGAGCTTGTGCCATCCATTCTTTTGCAAAAGCTCCAGATTGAATTTCAGATAATACTTTTTTCATTTCTTTTTTAGTTTCTTCATTAACAATTCTTGAACCTCTTGAAAAATCACCATATTCTGCAGTATCAGATATAGAGTGTCTCATCCATTCAAACCCACCTTCGTACATGAGATCAACTATTAGCTTAACTTCGTGTAAAGTTTCAAAGTAAGCACTTTCCGGTTGGTAACCAGCTTCAACTAGTGTTTCAAAACCATTTCTAATAAGTTCTGTAAGACCTCCACACAATACCACCTGTTCGCCAAATAAGTCAGTTTCTGTTTCTTCTTTAAAAGTAGTTTTTAAAATTCCAGCTCTTCCACCACCAATTGCAGAGGCATACGACAGAGCCAATTCCTCTGTTGTACCAGACTTGTCTTCATGTACAGCCACCAAGCAAGGCATACCACTATTTTCAGAGTAAGTTCTTCTTAATAGGTGACCAGGTCCTTTAGGGGCAACCATTGCAACAGATATGTCTTCTCTTGGAACAATTTCGTTAAAGTGAATATTAAAACCGTGTGCAAAAAGCAAAGTAGAACCATCTTTCATATATGGTGCAATTTGTTCATTATATATATCTGCCATAACTTGATCTGGCAGCAACAACATAACTACATCAGCACTTTCAGTAGCATTTTTTAAATTCTGCACTTTAAGACCCATGTCACGAGCCCTTGTAGCTGATTTTGAATCTTCTCTGAGACCAACTGTCACATTTACTCCTGACTCATGAAGATTTAAAGCATGTGCGTGACCTTGGCTTCCAAACCCAATTACCGATACACTCAAGTTTTTAATTAGTTCTTGGTTAATTGAATCATCATATATTATTTTTGTTTCCATACGTCTCCTATTGATTGGTTTGAAGTGCTATTCTTCCACCTCTTACCATTTCTATTATTCCAAATGGTTTCATTAATTTTTCGAATTTGTCTAAATCTTTTGAAGAACCAGTAAGTTCAAAAACTGCAAAGTCTTGTCCTACGTCCACAGATCTTGCATTTGATAGTTGAGCTTTTTCTATTACTAAAGTTTGAGTATCTTTATTGATAGAAACCTTTATTAGAAGAACTTCTGTTTCAATAGTCATATCAGGATCAAGTTCAACTATTTTTATTACGTTTACGAGTTTGTTTAATTGTTTTTTAACCTGCTCAACAGTATCTAATTCTGTGACTATGGTCATTTTTGATCTTCCATCAATATTTGTTGGTCCCACAGATAAAGAATTTATATTAAATCCTCTACGTGAGATCGTTGAAGATACACGAGCTAATACTCCAGGCTTATCTTCAACTAATACAGATAATATTCTTTCATTCATAATTTTTTTAAATCTTCATTATTTAAGATAATCTCATCATTGCTTCCACCAGCTGGAACCATAGGGAAAACAAGATCATCTGGATCAACAACACAATCAATGAGTACAGGTTTGTCATTAATGCTTAACATTTTTTCAAATGTTGGTATAACCTCATCTTTTTCAGTGATTCTTAAACCAACTGCTCCCATAGATTCAGCGAGTTTTACATAGTCTGGTGTGTGGTGAGTTAGTTCAGAAGCCGAAAATCTACTTTTGTAAAATATCTTTTGCCATTGCCTAACCATTCCATGATTTCCATTATTGAATACAACAATTTTAATTGGTATGTTTTCTGTAGATGCAGTAATTAATTCCTGGCATGTCATTTGATAACAACCATCACCATCCAACGCCAATACTTGTTTATCTGGGTAAGCGGCTTGAGCTCCAATTGCTGCAGGCAATGCATAGCCCATTGTTCCTAAACCTCCTGAATTTAACCATGTATTTGGTTCGATAAAATTCCAATGTTGTGATATCCACATTTGATGTTGCCCAACACCCGAAACAACTATCGCATTATCTTCAGTTAATTTTTGAATTTCTTGCAGTACGAATGGAACTTTTAAAGGTCCGTTGTCTTCTTGGTTGTAGGAAAGAGGGTGTTTGTTTTGCATAGTTTTTATTTCTTCTAGCCAATCAGAAAAATCTGAATTAAAGTCATTAAGATTTTCAATTAAACCGCTTAAAACACTTTTTGCGTCACCAACGATTGGTACTTGAGGCTCACGAACCTTTCCAATTTCAGCTGGGTCAATATCAGCATGAATAACTTTTGCATTTTGTGCAAAAAAATCAGGATTGGCGGTTACCCTATCGTCAAACCTTACACCTATTGCAATTAAAAGATCTGATTTTTGTATAGCAGTTGTAGCTGTATAATTTCCATGCATACCTGGCATTTCTAAGCATAATTCATGGCCATCTGGGAAAGCACCTCTTCCCATCAAAGT
>CBFHGZ010000001.1:19421-25746 GCA_965655535.1 Candidatus Actinomarina sp. | reverse complement strand
GTAACAACTGGAATATTATGTTTTGTGGCTAATTCAAAAAGCTCATTATTTGATTTTGAGTGAATTATTCCACCACCTACATAAAGTAAGGGTTTTTTTGATTGCTTGATAAGATTCGCAGCTTGTTGAACCATTTTTGGATTTGGTTCTAAAGTTGGTTTATAACCAGGTAGATCTTTATGTGTAGGTTCAATCCACTCAACTTTTTGATTAAGTATATCTTTAGGAATATCTACTAAAACAGGTCCAGGTCTTCCAGTTGTTGCAATATACTTTGCTTCTTGAATAATTTGTGGGATTTCAGAGGCATCAGTTATCAAATAATTATGTTTTGTAGCAGCCATAGTAAGCCCTACTGTGTAAGCTTCTTGAAAAGCATCATTTCCAATGGCAGTTGAGGCCACTTGACCAGTAATTGCTAAGAGTGGTGTAGAGTCCATTAGGGCATTAGCTAGAGGGGTGACTAAGTTTGTTGCTCCTGGTCCAGATGTAGCAATCACAACGCCTAATTCACCAGTTGCTTGAGCATAACCTTCCGCCATATGACCAGCACCTTGTTCGTGTCTTGCCAATACATGCCTTACAGGACTGTCGTATAAAGGATCATATGCAGGCAAAATAGCACCACCTGGTACACCAAAAATGGTCGAAATTTTTAGATATTCGAGCGTTCTTACTACTAATTCTGCACCGCTTAATAATTCTTTACTCATTTTTCTTTCCCTAAAAAAAAACCTCCCGTTTGGGAGGCGCTCATATATAAGATTTGAGCGCTACTTAAGTAAAAGCACTAAATCTAACACAAGAACTTTTATGTTTTTCATTAAGATAACTATAGTAAATCATTAAATAAATGAAAGAAATAAATCTTATAAATTTTTTTAAAGATAATGGATTATCTTTGCCAAAATATTTTCAACTTGGAGTAAAAGAATTTCCATTTAATATTGATGCCTCAAATAAAATTTTAGAATCTAAAAATAAAAATTTTAACGCCGGTATGAAATTTACGTTTAGTAATCCTGAATATTCAGGTTTAGGCAATAAATATGAATGGGCTAACTCAGTAATATTAATTTCTTATGACTATCTTTCTGAAACGGGATTAAATTATTTCACTTTTCCTGGTTATGGACACATAGCTAAATTTGCAGAAAAAAATTACTATATACCCCTTAAACAATTTATTGCAGAAGTTTCAGAAATATTTACAGTTAATAATTTAAAATTTGAAACCTTTGTGGACAACCCACAGCATTATGATAGATTATTTTTTGAATCAGTAGGATTAGGCTGGCAAGGTAAAAGTACAATGAGTTTATCTCCTGGAATTGGTCCTTGGCAATTATTAGGAACTATTTATACAAGTGGGAAATTCCTTTCAAGTACTGAAAAAAGTTTTTCATGTGGAGAATGCAATTTATGTCAAAGTTCCTGTCCTACAGGTGCTATTGATAGTGCATATAATTTAGATTCAAGAAAGTGTATATCATACTGGCTACAATCGCCAGAAATTGTACCTTATGAAATTCGTGAAAAGATAGGTAATAAATTTTATGGTTGTGATGATTGTTTAACCTCTTGTCCTCCTGGTCAAAAAAATGTAATTCAACTCTCTAGAGAGAACAAGCAAGAAGTCAACCTTTTGAATATTTTGCAATCCAATGATGACGATTTACTAAGAGAATTTGAATGGTTTTATATTCCCAAAAGGAACCCAGACTACTTAAGAAGGAATGCATTAATAGCTTTGGGCAATAATCCTTTTGATAAATTTGAAATTAATCTTTCAGAATTGTATCCAATTTTTTCTAATCAATTAAAAATCTATGTTTTGTGGGCACTATATGTTAATCATTATGAAGCTTTGGCTATGAGTTTAGTTAAAAAGCATGATTCTAAAAACAAAGTGTTACTTGATGAGTGTGAAAGTTTAGAAAATATGATTTCACAAAAAAATTAATCTATTCTTAATTTATGAAAAAAATATCCGACGACGTAACACAAGGAGTTAGTAAATCTGCAGCTCGAGCAATGTTGAGAGCAGTAGGTTTAAAAGATGAAGATTTTAATAAGTTTCAAGTAGGTATTGTTTCTGCTGGTAATGAAGTAACACCTTGTAATTTAACTGGACCAGAGTTATCTGAACACGCAAAAAAAGGAGTTAATGGACCTGATAGTGCTGGTTTAATATTTTCAACAATTGCAGTATCTGATGGAATCTCTATGGGACATGAAGGTATGAGAGCATCGTTAGTTTCAAGAGAAGTTATAGCAGACTCTGTTGAATTAGTCATGCATGCTGAAAGATTTGATGGAATGGTAACAATTGCTGGTTGTGACAAGTCATTACCAGGAATGTTGATGGCAGCAGGAAGAATAAATAGACCTGCAATTTTTCTATACGGTGGAAGTAGCATGCCAGGCAAATACAAAGATAAAGATATCTCAATTGTTGACGTCTTTGAAGGTATTGGTGCTTTTGAAAAAGGATCTATAACTAAAGAAGAACTTTATGAAATAGAGTGTGCAGCTTGTCCAGGTGTAGGCTCATGTGCTGGTATGTTTACTGCAAACACAATGGCTTCAGTTGGAGAAGCAATTGGAATGAGTTTACCTGGTACTGCAGCAATACCAGCTGAAGATGCTCGGTTAAGAGAAGCTGCGGTCAATTCAGGTTTACAATTAAATTATTTGCTTAAGAACAACATTAAACCAAGAGATATCATGACAGAAAATGCATTTAAAAATGCAATAACAACTGTTTTAGCATTAGGTGGAAGCACCAATGCTGTTTTACACCTATTAGCCATAGCTCATGAATCTAAAATTAATTTAAATATAAAAGTGTTTGATAATTTAAGTAAATCTGTTCCACATTTAGCAGACATGAAACCTTTTGGAAAGTATCACATGGTAGACCTAGATAAGATTGGAGGTGTTCCAGTTGTTTCAAAAATTTTGTTAGAAAACAATTTAATAGATCCAAATTGCTTAACTGTTACGGGAAAGACTATTGGTGAAAATTTAGAAGACGTAGAGATTCCAAAAAATCAAGATGTTATTTATTTTCCCGAAAATCCAATATCTAATGAAGGAGGAATTTCAATATTAAAAGGTTCACTATCACCCAATGGTTCAGTAGTTAAAAATGCTGGAATAGATACTACAACTTTTGAAGGACCAGCAAATGTGTTTGACAGCGAACAAGATGCAATAAGTGCATTATTTAATAATGAAATTAACAAAGGCGAGGTTGTTGTAATCAGAAACGAAGGCCCTAAAGGGGGTCCTGGTATGAGAGAGATGTTGCAAATTACTGCTGCAATAAAAGGTGCAGGATTAGGCAAAGATGTTTTATTAATTACTGATGGAAGGTTTTCAGGAGGTACTACTGGACTATGTGTTGGTCATGTATCACCTGAGTCATTTGATAAAGGTCCAATAGCCTTTTGTCAAAATGGTGACATAATAAAATTAGACATACCTAATAGAGAATTAAACCTGCAAGTGGATGAAAAAGAGCTTTCACGTAGATTAAAAGACTACAATCTTCCTGAACCTAGATATACCTCTGGTGTTTTATATAAATACTCAAAACTTGTAGGTGGTTCAGACAAAGGTGCTGTCACAAATTAAAAAATGATTTTCATTTCCGATATTCATCATGGAATAGAACATTTAAAATCTTTACCTAGCAACAAAGGTCCTGTTGTAATTTTAGGAGATTTAATTAACTGGATTGATTATAGAAATGGTGATGGTATTGCAAAGGATGTATTTGGTATTGAGAATGTTGAGTTGCTAATTAGGTTTCGAAAAGAACATAAATTTGATGAAAGAAAAAATCTCTGGAAAAAACTATACCTTGACAATCCAGATGAAATAGCTTCCAAAATGTCGAAATCTATTACCAAACAATACGAAGATGTTTTTGACGCACTTTTGAAAAATGAGGTTTGGATAATTCCTGGAAACGTTGATGACGTAGAAATAATTAATTCTCATTTGTCAAAATCAGTAATTAATGTTGATGGTGAACTTATATCTTATAAAAATATTACTTTTGGCTTCTCTGGTGGGGGAGTTCCTACACCAATAAACGCTAGAGGTGAAATAACCGAAGAAAATTTTTCGAAAAAACTTGAATCTCTTTCAGGTTGTGACATCATTTGCACGCATGCACCACCAAAGGTCCCTAGTTTAATCACTGACGTCATAACTAATAAAGAAGAACAAGGATGGGATAGTTTATTAAGTTTCATACAAAAATATCAACCAAAGTATTCGTTATTTGGAGACGTACATCAACCAGTTGCATCAAAATGGGTAATTGGGAAAACTATTTGTCGCAATATAGGTTATTTCAGGGCAACTAGTCAATATTTAGAATTATCATCTTTAATAATATGAATTGTTTAGCTTTCGATGTTGGCGGTACAAATGTTAAATATGGTCTTATTGACAAAGATTTAAATATACTCATGAGTAATTCAATCTTTACTCCAAAAAATGAAGAAAGCTTTATTGCAGAGATTTCAAAGATTATTAATGAAAATATTCAAGAATTAACATCAGTTTCAATTGCAATGCCAGGTTTTATAGATCAAAGTAACTCTATCTACAAATACGGAACAAATATAAAGTTTTCAATAGATTTTAAAAAACTAAGTCACTTTAAAGATTTCAGTTTTCATTTAGACAATGATGGCAATGTTGCTGCATATAGCGAGTATTTTTTGAACTATAAAGATCATTACAAAAACCTAATAATGCTAACTTTTGGTACGGGTATTGGTGGAGGTATAGTTGCTAATAAACGGCTGTTAAGAGGATCGGGAAGTGCTGGTGAAATTGGTCATATTGCAACTTCTGCAAACAGAAAAGAAATATGCAATTGCGGAAAAACAGGCTGTTTTGAAGCTACAACATCAGCATTCAAATGGACAGAGGCATTAAATGCATTGTCTATTAAACATCCAGAATCTTCTTTGTCTGAAGAATTTCAACAATATCCTTATGGATCTTTAATTTTTAATAAGAAGATACAGCTTAATGATGATGAAATCAAAGTTCGATCAAAAATTATAAGTGATATTTCATCTGGTTTAGTAAGTTTATTTGAAATATTTGATAACGAAATATTTGTTTTAGGGGGAACTATGTCCAATGAACCTTTTGATTTAGTTGACTTAATTGAAGAACATATAAAAAATAAATTTGATTTTCCAGCTAGGAATTTTCCAATAATTAAAATATCAAAAAATAAACAGAATGCTGGAATAATTGGAGCAGCAGCAATAGCATTAAGTGAATCAAAATAAGTCAATACTTTTACCGGGTTCTTTCTTTTCGAGAAATCTAAAAGAAAAAATAGAAATACTTTCAAATAAATCGATTAATACAATTTACTTTTATGATCATAAGGTCCATCCTGTTGATGAGTCTTTAAGTGTCTATAAAATTCCTCAAGACATTGTTTATTTGAATAAAGCTTTGAATGAGAAATTTAAACTAGGCCTATGTGTTGTCAATTTAAATTTAAGGAGTGTTGAAGAATTATTTAAAAATGTTTTAGATCCAATTTCATTAATGCCAAACTTTTCTCTTGGAGTTGGTTTTGGTGATTCTCGATACTCTAATCAAAATTTATTTATGAATGATTCAGAGTTTATAATTCAAAAAATTATTAATAATTATGAATTTAAAAATATATTTATTGGTGGCAACTCGTCAAAAGTAATTGAAATGGCTAAAAATTTTGAATTAGGAATGAACCAGTGGCTAGGAACAAATCAGCAATTTCAAAATAAAGTATTAAATTATCAAAACTATTCGTCACCCAGAGGAGTTTTAAGTAAGTGCATAAATTACAATAGTGAAACAGAAATT
Source organism: Candidatus Actinomarina sp. (assembly GCA_965655535.1). GTDB lineage: Bacteria > Actinomycetota > Acidimicrobiia > Actinomarinales > Actinomarinaceae > Actinomarina. The sequence goes on along the minus strand of CBFHGZ010000001.1, from coordinate 19,854 downwards.
AATTCAAGTTATGAAACTATTTTTATAATAAAAGATGTTAATTTAAAGATTTTTACTGAAACAATAGATAGTATTTTTTAGATGCCGAAATATGTAAATAAATTAGTTGAAAATTTTCCTGAGTATTTATTTAATCAGATTAATTATAAGAAATTAGAAGCCAGACAAAGTGGCAAAGACATAATTGATTTAGGTTATGGAAACCCCGACATTCCTACGAACAGTATTGTTGTAGATAAACTCATTGAGTCAGCAAAAATTTCAAAGAATCATAAATATTCTGTTTCAAAAGGTATTTATGGATTAAGAAATGCAATTTCAAAAAGATATAAAGATATTTATAAAGTAGATCTTGATCCAGACTCAAATATTGTAAACACTATTGGAAGCAAGGAGGGCTTAACACATTTACTAATGTCAATATTGGATGAGG
>CBFHGZ010000001.1:17520-19322 GCA_965655535.1 Candidatus Actinomarina sp. | reverse complement strand
GTGAATTTCCTTTTGAAGTTTCAAGCATATATAAAGAAAGAAGAGATATAGTTGTCGAACAACTTTTTAAGTCAGGATTTGAAGTACAAAATAGTAATGAAACTATGTTTGTGTGGGCTAAGTTACCAGAAAAATTTGAACAAGATTCTTTGAGTTTTTCTTTAAAGTTACTTGAAATTTCAAATGTAGCAATCTCTCCAGGAATAGGATTTGGCCAATATGGTGAGGGTTATATAAGGATTGCATTAGTGGAGAATAAACAAAGAACAAGACAAGCTATGAAAAATATTGCCAAGGGATTAGATTTTTGATGTTTGATTTAAGATCAGATACCGTAACAAAACCAACTAAAGAAATAATTAAATCTGCAATAGACGCTGAATTGGGTGATGATGAATATGGTGAAGACCCAACAGTAAACAAGCTAGAAGATCTGTGTGCTCAAATATTTGGATTTGAAAAGGGACTATTTGTAACTTCAGGGTTAATGGGTAATCAGATTTCTTTACTTGTTCATAACGATCCTGGTACAGAAGTTATAACACCATTTGATTCTCACATTAAAAACTATGAACACGGTGCTGCTGCTTTTCTTTCAAGAGTTCAATTTAGAGATATTAATAATAATGATGGGGTATTAGATATTGATGAACTTACAAGCCTTATAAGTAAATCTAAAGTTCATAAACCAAAAATATCAACAATTTCTATTGAAAATACACATTTAGCATCGGGAGGTTCTATTGTTCCATATGATCACATAAAATTAATTAGCAAAGTTGCCAAAGAAAACAATTTAAAACTTCATATGGATGGTGCAAGAATTTGGCATGCAATCTTACAAGAAAAATCAACCACTGAATACGGATGTGTAGTTGATAGTTTAACTTTTTGTTTTTCTAAAGCATTAGGAGCACCAATAGGATCGATGCTACTGGGAAGTGCTGATTTTATAGCTGAAGCCAGAGAATATAGAAAAAAATTAGGTGGTGGAATGAGACAAGTTGGTGTTATCGCTTCAATGGCAAGAGCATCTCTTGAAAGTAGAGATAATTTATTGCAAGATCATAAAAAGGCTAGTTCTGTATATGAAAATATTTCTAAAAAAATTAATAATGAAAAAATTACAAGTATTGATTATAAAAATACAAATATGATTTTATTAAAAATAGCAAAAGATGAGGAGCCAAATAAACTTTTGAAAATCTTAAATTCAAATGATATTAAATCAGGATTGTTAAATAAAGATACGATTAGGTTTGTTTTTCATAAAGATATACCTTTAGAAGATGTTGACAAAATATCCGATAAAATAATTCACTCTTCTTCTGAGTTTTGATTCCATTCAGTTATAGATTTTTCAGCCAAATTTAATAAAATACCAACACCAACGAAACCAATTATATTAATTACTGCTATATAAATCGTTAATTCAAAATTACAATTTTGCTTATTGTCTACCGCGCAAAAAGTATTTCCAAGTAAGAATCCAATGTATGTTGAAGTTGCTAAAACTAAAATAAAAATTATAGCTCTAACTTTGTTGCTAAATCTCATATATATATTAACTTTACCTTAATATGGTTTTTCCTAATCCTTGGATTACGATTTTAAGTTTTGTTTATATTTTTCTGCTGGGTATTGGATCATTTTTAGTTAGTAAAGTAATTGTGAGTAATTATTTAGATAAATTCAAAGACAATAATTTCCTTAAGTCTTTAGAGCCAATTATAGGGAGTATTGGTTTCATATCATCTTTTGGTGGAGGCCTATTAATTTTATATTATTTTTTAACTTTAACT
>CBFHGZ010000001.1:11704-17422 GCA_965655535.1 Candidatus Actinomarina sp. | reverse complement strand
GCCAATTATAGGGAGTATTGGTTTCATATCATCTTTTGGTGGAGGCCTATTAATTTTATATTATTTTTTAACTTTAACTTCTTAATATATACCAACTATGTCAATGATAAGACTTTAAGTTCTCCATTATTTAAATACTGTACATCACAATGATTTGGTTTGTTTAAATTAAAATTAGCTTCTTTTAACTCGAAATAAAAATATGCCCTTATAGTATCTTGGTGTGAAACCATAAGGCAATGTTGATTCTCACTAGCTAACTTATTTACTCTTTCATACACTTTTTCTAAAGGTTCATTAACTGTGTCTATAGTCAATGGGTTTGATTTATATTTGGAGTAAGCTTTTGAATTAGTTATTTCATTAAATATTTTTCCAGTCCAACCCTCAGGTCCTTGCCATTCAATAATATCATTGCTTATTTCAATCTTTACATTTAAAAATTCGTTAACTAGTTGTGCAGTTTGTCTTGCTCGTAAAAGTGGGGATGTGATAATTTTTTCAATTTCAAAGTTTTTTTTAATTTTTTGTCCAATTGATTTTGCCTGAAAATTTCCAGTCGAACTTAAGCTAAATCCTGGTAAGTTGGAATAATGAATATTTTTAGGGTTGTAAACTTCACCATGTCTTAAAAATAAATTGTTCATAAATTTAGACTACCGCATGTTTTTACTAATATTTCTATATGGGATTGAATAAAGAAGAAGAAGAAATATTAAAACAAATTGAACAGGGATTAATTCAAGAAGCTCCTGATCTTGCTAAAACAGTTGAAGATACAACTTTATCTAAATTCACTAGGTCAAGAGCAGTAGTTTCGTTATTTGTTTTCTTCATCGGACTTTTTGTAATGCTTGGCACATATATAATTCAACCACTTTTTGCAATTATTGGCTTTTCTCTCATGGCAATTTCAGGATACGTATTTGTAACTAATACAAAGGCACTTTTAAAAGCTGAAAATATAACTGAATGGAACATTTCTCAAGTTTTAAAAATTCTTAGAAACCAAGATAGCTCTAGACAAAAATAAAAAAATAAATTAGATTAAATATACATCATTTTTTAGGAGTAAGGTTTTGAAAAATAATGCTTTCACATCAAAGCAAGCATGTTATTTGACTGGTTGTACGTCTCATCAACTAAGGTATTGGGATAAGGTCAATTTAGTATCTCCATCTATTCAGTCTTCAAATGGTAAACCTGGAGTACCAAAATTTTATTCTTTTAGAGACATTGTTGCGCTGAGGGTAATAAAAACTCTATTAGATAATGGGATGAGCATTCAAAGAGTAAGAAGAGCTTGGAGATATTTGTCAAGAAATGGTGACTTGTCTAAACATTTATCAGAGGTAAAGCTTCATTCAGACAATAATACAATTTATATAGAAGAAGATGAATATGTTCTTGATGCTCTTAAGAGTGGTCAACTAACATTTTTCAATACAATTGATACAATCACAAGAGATGTGAAAGATGATATTTCAAAATTTGATTTGGACAAAGAAAAATTTATTAATTTATTGACTAAAGTGGAAGTAGATGTCCACAATCAAGAATTACAAGCGTAATAGAAAATTTAGGATCAAATAATGATCCATCAAAATCAAAGAACGTTGATTTTGAACTCTACTTTTCAACCTTTATCTGTAGTCTCTTATAAAAGAGCTATATCTCTAATTTATTCAAAAAAAATTAATTCGTTAAAAAATTCAGATATTTTAATAAAATCCGAAAAACAAGAAATTTATTTACCTAAAGTAGCTGTGCTAACTTATTTCGTAAAAGCACCTTATTCTAGAAGAGTTGCACTGAACAGAGAAAATATTTTTATAAGAGATTTTCATACATGTCAATATTGTGGAAAAAATGCTGAATCAATAGATCATATTAAACCTAAATCAAAAGGTGGGGATCATGAATGGTCAAATGTTGTTGCTTGCTGCAAAAAATGTAATCTTATTAAAGCAGACAAACTTCTACATGAAACTTACTTAACTTTAAAAAAATCTCCATCAAGTCCTAAAGGAAATTTTTGGATTCAAACTATAATTGGAAAAAATCCAGACCCATCATGGGAAGAGTATTTAATTTCTGCATAAAATTATCTTAAAAAAATTTTTCTAAAAAAGTGTTGCATTGTGGCATATTGTGTCATATAATGTAAGAAAGTGGTTCAAGGCACGAAAGGCGGATAAAGTGTTCCTTGGTGAATATCAACATACGATGGATTCCAAAGGAAGAGTGGTAATACCATCTAAGTTTAGAGATGAGCTTCAACAGGGCTGTGTAATCACCAAGGGACAAGACAACTGCCTCCAAATATTAACAAAATCAAACTGGGAACTAGAATCATCAAAAATGGCATCTCTTCCTTCGACTGATAAAACTTCTCGCCAACTAAGAAGAGCTTTATTTAGCGGCGCTATTGATGCAAACATAGACACAGCTGGTAGAGTTTCAATTCCAGAAAACTTACGTACATATAGCGGAATAGATTTCAATGATGAGGTTACTGTAACTGGTTCAGGTCCCGTGGTAGAAGTTTGGTCAACTAAAAGTTGGAAAAAAATTCAAAATGAAGCTGATCATGCTTTTGCAAATATTAATGAGGTGAAAGAATAAGTTCATAGCCAGCTCTCTAGACAACTAAATTGGAATACCCTTACTCCGCCCAACTTTCCAATTGGTGCCAGTACTAGAGAGCTGGGTATGAATACAAACAGGGCAGAGTATGTAATACATGAACCAGTAATGGTTTCTGAGGTGCAAAATTTAGTTGCAGATTTACCTGAAGGGTTTTTTATTGATGCAACTTACGGAAATGGTTCTCATTTTAAAACTTTTTTGGATTTTCCTCAATTAGACCTAATTGGATTTGATAGAGATGGTGATTCAATTGTTAATGCTGACTCTTCTCATAATGTGAGTAAGTGTGATTTTGTTAATATTCCTAATTATTTTGATAACAACAAAATTACAAATATATCAGGAATTTTTTTCGATTATGGGGTTTCAACTCACCAGATTTCATCTGCTTCTAGAGGCTTTTCATTTCAATTGGATGGGCCTCTAGATATGAGAATGGATACTGAAAGTGGAGTTACGGCCAAGGAGATTTTAGATAATTACTCATCTGAAGAATTGAAAAGAGTATTTTTAGAATATGGTGAAGAAAAATATTCTAAAAAAATTGCAAATGTTTTATCTGAAAACCGTAATTTAAATACAACTAATGACTTGGTTGAGTTATTAATAAATATTTTGCCTAAACAAAATCCAATTTATACAAATAAAAGTATAAGAAGAATTTTTCAAGCTTTACGTATTGAAGTTAATGACGAATTGAGTCAAATAAAAGACTCTTTGAAGAGTGTTAGTAATTACATATCAAAAGATGGAAAAATTATTTGTTTAACATACCAATCTCTTGAGGACAAAATTGTAAAAGATTTTTTTAATGATATTTCATTGGAATGTATATGTGACTTTTCATCTCCAATTTGTAATTGTGAAATTCAACCAGAATTCAAAATAGGCAAACCTAAAAAAATAAAACCTTCAAAACTAGAAGTTCAAAATAATCCAAAATCGAAATCTGCAATTTTAAGACATGTGGTGAGATTGTGAAATTAAAAAATTTATTACTTACGATGTCATTTTTATTTTTAGGATCTGTATTGGCTAATTTGATAACAAATATAACTATTAACAATCTTTCAGATGAACTTTCCAATTTAAATTCTGAATTAATTGAGCTAGAAATTCAAAGTGATTTAACAAAATATTTATATGAAGAAAAATACTCAATTGTAAATATTGACAAAATTTCTAAAGATTTAAATATGAGAAAGTTAGAGGTAAAAGTAGTCAATAAAAATTTAACTATTCCGTACAAATCACATATTAATAATGAGGAACCCAAAACTTTAGGAATATTTGGAAGATGAATGTATATAAATTTAAAATATGGCTCTTATCAACTCTTGTCGTTGTAGGTTTTATATTTTTTTCAGGTTTATTTTTACAAAATGTTTACACATTGCAATTTTCTAATTCAGAATATTTTCAAAATCAGGCGTTGTCCTATAGGGTTCAAACTGAGGTACTGAAATCTAAACGTGGTAGCATTTATGACAGAAACTTAAACCTTATTACTTCAACAACACGATCATTTAATGTTGGAATAAGACCAAAAGAAATAAAGAATCCTTATGAAGTATCAAATATACTTTCTTCTTTTTTGGGTGTTAGCAAAGAAAAAATATATGAAAAAATTACAAACTCTAATAAATATTTCTATTTAGTTAGAAATATTGACTACGAAAAAGGATTAGAAATAGAATCGTGGTTAATCGATGGTGTAATTCTGGAAGAATCAAATAAAAGAATTAATCACAATGAATCTTTTAAGAGTATTGTTGGAAATGTTGATGTAGATGGAAATGGAATAGAAGGACTTGAGTTATATTTTGATTACCAACTTCAAGGAATTGATGGTGAAATAAAGTACGAAGTATCACCAAATGGAAAAATAATTCCACAAGGAGAAATAAGAACTACACAACCAATTCATGGTGAGGACCTTCTATTAACTTTAGATTCAGAATTACAGTACCTTACAGAACAGCTTTGTTCTGAAGCTTTGTTAGAAACAAATGCTTTTAATTGCTCTGTTGTATTTGCAAATGCAAAAACAGGTGAAATAATTATTTCGGCTGAGCAAAAAAACCAAAATGAATTTTACAATATAAATCTAATCAGTACAAGAGCTCAATATGAGCCAGGTTCATCATTTAAAATATTTTCTATAGGTCATGCGATTGATGAAAAGAAAATATCTTTAGATAAAGAATATATTGTCGAAGATACAATAGAAATAATTCCAGGGTCCTGTGACAAAAATTATGAAGGATACAGAGGTTGTTACAGGGATTTTCTTAAACATGATACTTACGTTTTAACGGTTGAAGAGATTATTGAAAGGTCTTCAAATGTTGGCACAATATTAGCTACTGAAGACTTAGATGTTAATCAACTAGAAGATTTTTTAACAAAATTTGGCTTTACAAGTAAAACTGGAATTGAGTTAACCGGTGAAGCGAAAGGTAGTTTTGATAAAAATAAAACATGTGCAACTTGTCTAAGCTCATTGTCTATTGGCTATTCAGCTAACGTCACACAAATGCAAATGGTAAAAGCTTATAGCATAATTGTTAATGGTGGAAAAGACATTAGCCTTTCATTAGTAAAGAAGCCATATTTAAATTCAAATAGGACTCAAGTCATTAATGAGGAGCTTTCAAAAACACTAAAGGGTTTTTTAATAAATGTTGTTGAAGGTGAAAATGGTACAGCAAAGTCGCTACAGATGGAAGGTTATATCATTGGCGGAAAAACTGGCACATCCAGAACACACATTGAAGGCGTCGGATATTCTAGTGAGAGATTTAATACTTCATTTACAGGCTTCGTAGAAACAAGCGAAGGTCCTATAGTTGGTTCAGTTATATTATGGGGTGCATCAACGACTTCACCAGAATATGAATATGTTACTGGTGGTTCTACTGCAGCTCCAATATTTAAAACAATTGTGAGCTATTTTTCATCAGGTGATAATAAATGAAAACAAATGAATTAGATAGTCTAAATCTAGATTACAAAAATATTGTAAACAGTACTCTGGATGTAGTTGATGAGTCAATTTTAATTTTAGAT
>CBFHGZ010000001.1:6575-11606 GCA_965655535.1 Candidatus Actinomarina sp. | reverse complement strand
GAAAACAACAACTTGTTATTTTATAAATCAATTAATAGGAGAATCCAATTTGCTTGTTGGTACAGTAGATGAAAAAGATTTATTCCAATTTACAAATGAAACTCATTTGACAACACCAAAATTATTTAATTTAGTTAAATTGTTATCTCTTAGTTCAAAGAGTGTTGAATCAGTTGCTATAGAAGTTTCGTCACATGCTTTAGATCAAAACAGATTACGTGATTTAAAATTTAGGGTTTCAGGATTTACAAACTTAAGTCAGGATCATTTAGATTATCACGGTAGTTTAGATAAGTATTTTGAAGCAAAATCAAAATTATTTAACAATAATGTTTCAGAGAAGTTTGTTTATATTGATAGCGAATATGGCAATCTGTTAAAAAATAATACGAAGATACCTTCATATAGTGTTGGCTTACGTGAAGAAAATGACATACAGTTAATTCAATATTCTAGCGAGGAAGATGTAATTAAATTTAGAATCGAAGATAGTTATGTAGAATCAAATATTTCCTTTATGGGACCAAAATTTGTAGAAAATTTCTTGTTAGCTTTTGGAATGTTGTATTTTTCAGAAGAATATGATTTAAACAAATTGATAAATAATATTCCTTTAGTTTGTAATCCTCCCGGAAGATTTCAATTAATTTGTAAAAATAATAAAAATGTAATTATTGATTATGCTCACACTCCTGAAGCTATAAGTGAAGTTATAAATTTTGCTTTAGAAAAATATAATAAAGTAGTAACAATTGTAGGGGCAGGTGGCAACAGAGACTCCTCTAAAAGAAAATTTATGGGAAAATCATTAAGTAATTCCAGCAAAATAATACTTACAAATGACAATCCTAGAAAAGAAAACCCACTAGAAATAGCAAGAGAAATTTTATCTGGAATACCTTTAAATAAAGATGTTGAGATAGTTTTAGACAGGTATCAAGCAATAAAGCAGGGCATTAATTTAATTAAAAATGACGAAGTGTTATTAGTATTGGGAAAGGGACATGAAAAATACCAAGAAATAAACGGAGAACACTTCGAATTCTCAGATGGTAAAGTAGTTGAGGAAATTTTGGAGTTAATTAAATGATAGGGATTATAGTTTCAGGTGGGATTTCTTTTATTTTTGTTTTATTTTCAACATATCTTGGTGTTAACTACTTTAAGTCAAAAAGTATTGGTCAAGAAATACAAGAAGAACTTCAGTTCCATGATCATAAAAAGGGAACACCTACTATGGGTGGGATTTTTATAATAGTTGGAACATGTATTGGTTATTTTCTATCACATATTAATTTCTGGACGATTGGAGAGGGTTTTAAAGTTGAGCTTATTGATGTTAATGTAGAAGTTGTTAACCTCCTCGTTATTGCAAGCTTGATGGGCTTAGTTGGATTGATAGATGATCTTTATAAAGTTAAAGAAGGTAGAAATTTAGGACTCAAGCCAAAACAGAAATTTTTACTCCAATTAATAATCGGTGTTATTGCTTCTTATTATTTCTACAATCTTGGTTACGATACACAATTTTATTTCTTTAGTGGATTAGGCATTGAAGTTGGAATAATTAAATGGATCTTAATAATATTTTTACTTTTAGGAATAACTAACTCAGTAAACTTCACAGACGGCTTAGATGGGCTAGTAGGTGGAAGTAGTGTTCTAACTCTTGGTGGTATATTAATAATATCTTTCTGGATTTATAGGCACCCAGGGTATTATTCCAATTTTGTTATAGATTCATTTTTACTTGTTGATATCTCAAGGTTAATTTCTGCAACAGCAGGTGCTTGTTTGGCATTTCTTTGGTGGAATACTTATCCAGCAAAAATTATAATGGGTGACATTGGCTCACATTTTATAGGTGCTTTAATTCCATTAGTATTATTTGCTCTCGGGGCGGATGGTTTAATATTTTTCTTTTGTTTTTTATTTATTTTTGAGGGAGTTTCAGTAGTGTTACAAATTTTATCTTTTAAATATCGTAAAAAAAGAATTTTTAAAATGGCTCCTATTCATCATCATTTTGAAATGAAAAATTGGGCCGAAACAACAATAATTGTAAGGTTTTGGATAATTAATGGAATCGCAATTGTCTTTGGTCTTGGTTTATTTTACGCAGATTTTGTTTTATTTGGTCAATAATGATTTCATTAATTCTAGGTTATGGAAAAACTGGTAAGTCAGTAGAAAAGTATTTTAAAAAAAATGATAAAAAATACTGTATATTTGACGACAATCTTCCAAATAACAATACTTTTCTTGATTATGGATATGAAAACATTAATGAAGTAATAGTTTCGCCTGGTATAAACCCTGATCATCACATTATTAAAAATGCAAAAAGTAAAAAAATAAAGATAACTACAGATATTGAAATATTTTCAGAATTAACAAATTCAAAATTGATTGCAGTTACAGGCACTAATGGAAAATCTTCTTTTGTAACAATTTTAAATGATCTTCTTGTAAAACGTGGCTTTACGTCCATTAGTGCTGGAAACATCGGCAACTCACCTTTAGAAATTTTATTAGACGAAGTTAATTATGAATATGTCGTCCTTGAACTTTCAAGTTTTCAAATTGAATATACTAGTAATCTTAAACTTGATTCGGCAGTTATATTAAATATTTTCCCAGATCACATTGATTGGCACAAGAGTTTTAACAGCTATGCAATTACAAAATTAAAATTATTTAATTTTGAAAATAATAAAAATATAAAGATTTTAGGTAGTGTAGATAATAAATTAAACAATGAGATTTCAAAAGATGTAATAAGACCATCAGATACAACCACCTATGAACATAGTTTTTTATTTGATGAATTTATTAACACGTTGTTGCTAGTTAGTGAGATTTATAAAATAGATAAAAGCGAAGTCTTAGATATGTTGAACGATGTTTCTATTTCCCCACATAGATTTGAGAGATTTCATACCTACAACGATATTGAATTTATTAACGATTCAAAAGCTACAAATTTTAAAGCAGTGTACGAAGCTACAAAAAAAATTTCCAATGGCTTACTTATATTGCATGGAATAGATAAAAATGTAGAATTATCGAATTTTAAAGTTAGTAACAATGTAAAGATTGTTTTATTTCCAAAAAATATGAATGTTCAAAAAGAATCAAGTGAGCAAATTTTTATAAAATATGATTCTATTTTTGAAATATCAGAAATTATTAAAGAAAACCTCAATGATATTAAAACTGTTTTGTTTAGTTGTGGAGGGGCAAGTTTTAATGATTTTGATAACTATGAAGATAGAGGTAATTTTTTTAAAAAAACTATTTTGAAAGATTTCAAATGATATTAGACAACTACATTAGAAGAACTAATATGTTTTCTTTAGTATTTTTAATATCTTTTGGAATACTAATGAATGTTTCTGCTTCATCAGTTGAAGGGCTTAATCTTTACGGTGATAATTTTTATTTTATAAAAAGGCATTTAACTGCAATAATTATTGGTGTTGTTGCTTTCAATATAATTAAAAAATTAAATCAAGACACAATTCTCGACTTTTCATTTTTTCTAATCGTATCTGTAACAGTGGTTTTATTTTTAGTTTTAACTTATGGAATAGTCGTTGGTGGAAGTAGAAGGTGGATTGACATTGGTATAGTTAATCTTCAACCAAGTGAATTAGCTAAACCAATTATTATTTTGTGGGTTGCAAAAATATTGTCTAATGAGTTAAGCAAATTGCCAGAGTTTACAGTGTTAACAAGAGCAGTAGCGCTACCTTTCTTATGCGCATTCCTTGTATTACTCGAACCCGATTATGGAACATTTGCAACACTTTGTGTAATTGTTTTAGCACAAATTTTTATGTCTAGAGTTAAAATTATTTACCCTACATCAATTGTTGCTTTTTCATTATTGCCATTAATTTCTCTAGCTAGAGCAGAAAGCTATAGATTGGTAAGAATCAAAACCTGGCTAGAAGGTAAGTGTGATGTAGGAGTAGACCTATTAGGAGATTGCTATCAACTTAATCAGAGTAGAATAGCTATTAGCTCAGGAGGATTGTTTGGTCTAGGACCTGGTACATCAAGGGCCAGGTGGGGATCTTTACCCAATTCCTACTCAGATTTTATATCTTCAATAATTGGTGAGGAGTACGGATTCTTTGGTTTGTTTCTTATAATTCTCGGATTTTTTATATTAATTACAACAACCTTTTTAATGGGTCTAAACACCAACAATGAGTTTAAAAAATTATATTGTTTTGGCATTGCTGCTTGGGTGCTTTTTCAAACTGTAGTAAATTTAGGAGGTGCGGTAGGTATCGTTCCAATTACAGGAATGGTGTTACCATTTGTATCCTACGGGTCGAGTGCAATGGTCTCAATTTTTGTAGGTTTTGGAGTTATGTATTCAATTAGTGATGAATGATTATATATATTTTTTTTGTGTAGGTACTGGTGGCCATGTTTTGCCAGCCAAAAATATAATTAATGAATTAATTTCTAATGGTTTTGATAATAAAAAAATTGGAGTAATTACTGACTATCGAGGTGAAAAGTATTTAAATGATTTAAATGTTGATGTTTTTGTCATAAATTTCTATTCATCAAGTTCTGGAAAGTTGAATTATATTTTTAATTCTTTTAAATTAATTAAATCTACAACTGACATACTTAAGATAGTAAAAGGTAAAAATATAAAGATAGTCTTCTCTACAGGTTCTTATATTTCACCAATTGCTGCAATAGTCGGAAAATTAAAAAAATCCTTAGTTTTTCTTCAGGAGCAAAATAAGTTTGCAGGTCTAGGAAACAAAATTGCTACGATATTCGCTAACAAAGTTTTTACCTCTTTTGAGAGTACCGAAAATATCAATAACAAAAAATTAATATATACAGGTCCAGTTGTAAATACTAATTTAAAACCATTTTCAAAAATCGATAACATAGTTTCTATTGGTTTTGTTGGTGGTAGCCAAGGTTCTGACGAAATTAATTCATTTGTTGAAAAATTTATATATTCAGATTTAATTGGGTCATTTAAAGTATTGCATA
>CBFHGZ010000001.1:3149-6477 GCA_965655535.1 Candidatus Actinomarina sp. | reverse complement strand
CAAGGTTCTGACGAAATTAATTCATTTGTTGAAAAATTTATATATTCAGATTTAATTGGGTCATTTAAAGTATTGCATATTACAGGAAAACAGAAGTCTTTAAATTTACAACATGAAAACTATATATCCTTCGAATTCGTAGAAAATATGGATGAGTTTTATAAAAAAGTCCAACTTATTGTAGGACGGTCTGGCGGAGGATCTTTAGAGCCTGCATATTTAGGTATTCCACAAATTTTAATTCCTTTTAAACATGGAACAACCTCAAGTCATCAATATTTAAATGCAAAATTTTTGGAAGATAATAATTTTGCAAATATCGTTAACAACTTTGATGAATTAGAAAAATTATTAAAAAATATAAATGATGTTTATTTAAAAGATAAATCGCAAACAACTAAAATTCCAAATGGTAAACGTGTAATAAGTGAAATTGTTTATGAAGAGTTTTTTAAATAAATATAAAGAAGTTTATATATTGGGAATAGGTGGCTCAGGAATGAGTTCTATTGCAAAATTTTTACACCAGAGTGGGGTACACACAAAAGGTTATGATCAAAGAACATCATACGTTACAGATTTGTTATCTAATGATGGCTTATCAATCGATTTGGATTTTTCTAACAAGATATATAATCAAAATTCACTTTATATTGTTTCATCAGCAATAAATATCAAAGATACATTTTTAAAAAACCATATGGGTTCAGCAAATGTCTTAACTAGACCTGAATTCTTGGATGAAATTACTAAGCATTTTAATGTAGTAGGAGTAACGGGTACTCACGGAAAGACTTCTAGTACAGCATTGTTAGCTCATATTTATAATTTTAACAACATACCAGCTTCCTTTATTTTTGGAGGAATTACATCATTTGGAGGTGTAGGAGGAAATTTTGCTGGATATGAATATCCATTGATACTAGAAACAGATGAAGCTTTTAATACTTTTGAAAACTTTAAAATCAATACACTTTTGGCTACAAATATTGATTTTGATCATATTGACCACTATGGATCTTTTGAAAATTTAGTAGATGCATTTGAATCTGTAATTTCAAATGTAGAAAATAATACTGTTTTAAATTTAGATGATAAAAGTCTCAAGTTGATTTCTAAGGATAGTCATATAACTTACTCAAAAGAGAAAGGTTCTGATTTTCAGCTATTAGGTGGTAATGAAATATTAGTAAATTCTAAAAAATACAAAATAAACACAAAGTTAATTGGAAAACATTTTATATCAAATATAACTGGTGTGATTGCTTTGGCGTATCTGAATGGAATTTCAATAGATGACAGTTTGTCTGCTATTGAGCATTTCGATGGAGTTAAAAGACGTGCTGAATTCATAGGAGAGTTCAATGGAGTTAAGATTTATGACGATTATGCACATCACCCAACAGAAATTATTTCAACAATAAATTCGTTCAAAGAATTTTCAGAGGGAAGATTAATTACAATATTTCAACCACATAGATATACAAGAACAAAAGATAATTTCAATGAATTAAAGGGAAGTCTTGAACTTTCTGATATTTCTATAATAACGGATATATATTCTGCTGGTGAGAAGCCTATACCAGGAGTAAATAGTGCAAATTTTTCATCTGAAAAAATTAAATATTTAAAATCACCAAGAATGGTACCTCATTTTCTTAAAGATATAATTAAAGAAGGAGACTTAATACTGACCCTTGGTGCAGGTGATATAACTTTGCTTGGTCCTCAAGTATTAAAGTATTTTAATGAAAAGAACTAGAGAAAAAATTTCAAATTTAACCACCTACAGATTTGGTGGTGTTTGTGAAAATGTTGTAATTATTGAGACAATAGATGATATTTTACAAATAAAAGATGAAATTAATTATGATAATTTTTATATATTAGGTAAAGGTTCTAACGTAGCTTTTTCGGATAAAGATTTTGATAAGCTTCTTATAATTCCGCAAATTAAAGATATCTCAATTAATAATACAACATCTGAAGTAGTGGCTGGTAGTGGTGTATTTCTTCCAGATTTATCTAGAGCACTTTACAACAATTCAATAACAGGTGGAGAGTTTCTTTTAGGAATTCCTGGGTCAGTTGGAGGTGCAATCAGAGGAAATGCAGGTTGTTGGGGTAGTGAAATCTCAGAGAATTTAAAGTCGATTACAGTTTATGAATTTAGTAATAAAACTATTAAAACTATACAAAAAAGTCAATTCAAATTTGGCTATAGGGATGGAGATTTTCTAGATAATTACCTTATACTCTCTGCAGAATTTCAATTTAGTAAATCTAAAAAAGAAGATATATACAATTTCATGTCTGAGTTGAATGCAAAAAGAAAGTCTTCACAGCCTTCAGCCATATACAATGCAGGAAGTGTTTTTAAAAATCCTAGTGAAAATTCTGCAGGGTACTTGATAGAAGCATCAGGTTTAAAAGGATTTTCAATTGATAAAGTTAGAGTGAGTGAAAAACATGCTAATTTTTTTATAGCGGAAAAAGGTGCCAAGTCCTCTTCTCTGTATGAATTAGTACAACATGTAAAGGGTGTTGTTAGAGAAAAGCATGAAATCCTACTTGAAGAAGAGATTAAATTTGTTGGAACTTTCGAGTAATGGCTCTAAATTATACTGAGCAAGAAAAAAATCTACTAAAGAAATTCTTAGTCTTTACATTTTTCATAATTTTCGCCATTAACATTTTATTTACTTACAATTCTTCAACTTATAGAGTTTCTCAGATTGTTGTTGAGAATGTATCATATCAAAATTTAGTAAAAGAGTTCATGTTGATATCAAAAGGAGACTCTATATGGACTGTAAGCGATACAACTTTTGATACTATTCTGAATAAATATGACGAGCTCGAGGGGATAGAGATCACAAAAAATTATCCAAACTCACTGTCAATAAACCTAATCGAAACTAAAAAGATGGCAATCATAATTGATTTAAGAAAGTCAATTCCTGAGACATTGGTCCTTTTAAAAAACGCAAGTGTAGTTGCATACAATGATCAAAATAAAGCTGATTTAGCTTCTATTACCATAAGCAATGGACCTGTTCCTGAAACATTTTATGGTGAATTAGTCTCATTTATTGCAACTTTAGATAGTTATAACCTTGCCTCGAAAACGATAGAACTAACTTTCTCTGGAAGCAACTTAGTAGGGGACTTCCAAGAAACAACTGTTGACTTCGGATATCCAATAGATCTAGGGAAAAAGGCTTCCGCTCTGGGCTACTTTTTGCAAAACAACTCGTGTAATGGAGATGCTAGTTTTATCGGTTCAGAAGAACTAATCACAAATTGTAATATCTAAATCTAAACTTTA
>CBFHGZ010000001.1:0-3050 GCA_965655535.1 Candidatus Actinomarina sp. | reverse complement strand
GGTTTAGATAAATTATAAAAAAATAGTTTGTTTAACACGTGTTAGGTGATATTCTTTTTTTAACAAATTGGAGATTTATAAATGGCTACAACTCGAAAAACAAACAAAGAAAAAGGAGTAACTTTAAACATGAGACCAAGAAATTACACCGCGGTA
This sequence comes from Candidatus Actinomarina sp., assembly GCA_965655535.1. Taxonomy (GTDB): domain Bacteria; phylum Actinomycetota; class Acidimicrobiia; order Actinomarinales; family Actinomarinaceae; genus Actinomarina. The sequence continues at coordinate 2,894 of CBFHGZ010000001.1, read as the reverse complement.
ATTAAAGTTGTTGGTGTTGGCGGCGGTGGTACAAATGCCGTTAACAGAATGATCAAAATGGGTATTAAGGGAGTAGATTTTGTTGCAGCAAATACAGATGCACAAAGTCTTTTAGGTTCGAAAGCAGATTTAAAATTAGATTTAGGTAGAAAAACAACTCGTGGTCTAGGTGCTGGTGCAAATCCTGAAGTAGGTAGACAAGCAGCAATTGATTCAAGAGAATTAATCGAAGAAGCACTTAAGGGTTCAGACATGGTTTTCATCACAGCAGGTGAAGGTGGAGGTACTGGAACAGGTGCATCACCAATTATTGCTGAAATTGCACATGAATTGGGTGCACTAACTGTCGGTGTGGTTACAAGACCTTTTGGTTTTGAAGGAAGAAGAAGATCTGTTCAAGCTGAAGAAGGAGTTCAAGCCTTGAGAGATGTCTTAGATACTTTAATTGTCATACCTAATGATAGATTGTTGCAAATTAGTGATAAAGATTTAAAAGCAAGTGAAGCTTACCTTAAGTCTGATGAAATCTTATCAAATGGTGTAAAAGGAATCTCAGGATTAATAACTCAACCAGGAGTTATAAATGTAGACTTTGCTGATGTAAAAACTATTCTTAAGGATGCTGGTAACGCAGTTTTGGGAATTGGAAGATCAACAGGAGAACAAAGAGCTCCAAATGCTGCTCAAGCCGCTATTTCCTCACCATTACTCGAAGCTACTATGGACGGTGCAGAGGGAGTCTTAATTACAATTACAGGATCAGAAGATTTAAAACTTCAGGAAATTAATGAAGCTGCAAGAGTAATTACAGAAAAAGCTGACGACAATGCTGAAATTATATTCGGACATACTATTGATGAAACATTAGGTGATGCAGTAGAGGTTACTGTTGTTGCAGCTGGTTTTGGACCAAGACCAAATAGAAGACTTAAAGATGAAAATAGTGGAGATTTTGATGGAGGTGAAGGTCTTCCTGACTTTATTCAAGGATGATTTCATCAAAATTAATTAAAAATGCTTTATATCTAAATAAATTTGACGAAAAATTTAGTAGCGTTTTAAAACAACATAATATTGAAATGCACTCCAGTATGTTTCAAACCCATTCTGATATTGTCAAAATGGTTAATACAAATGGTGAATTTGAATCTGATTCTCTAATAACAGGACAAAAAAAACTTGCTTTGGTTGTAAAAACTGCTGATTGCATGCCCATACTATTAGATGACGACAAGTTTGTTGGTGCTGTTCATTCAGGCTGGAGAGGTATCGAAAATGGAATTTTTGAGAAAGCACTTAAAAATTTTGATCATAACAATTTAAAAGTGTCTATCGGACCACATGCTCAAAGTTGTTGTTATGAAGTACAAAGCGATTTATATAAAAAACTTGGTGAATTTGTTAAAGTTAAAGAGTTAAAATATTACTTACAACTTTCAAAAAAAATAAAAGATTTATCTAAAAAGTATTCATTTAAGTTAGAAGTGTCAAAAATTTGTACTATTTGTGATAAGGATTATTTTTCATATCGAGAAAACGGAACTTCTGAAAGACAATTTTCACTAATATGGCGATAAATTTAGATAAGATAATAAGCAGGGTTTCAAGCTACAATGCCAATTTATTACCTGTTGTTAAAAATAAAAGCATTCAAGAAATTAAATTTATTTATGATATGAATTTTAGAGATTTTGGAGAAAATAGACTCATTGATTTTTACGAACATTCGAGTGAGTATAAAGATGTCAATTATCACTTCATTGCTCCAGTACAATCGAGAAAATTAAAAGAAATTTGTAAAAACTTTTCACATATACACACTATTTCACGTCTAAAAGAAATTGAAATAATTAAAAAGTTTGATTACAAAGGTGATTTTTTTATTCAGATGAATTTAGATAATGATCAAAACAAAAGTGGAATAAACGAGAACTTTTTAAACAAAATACTTCATAATTGTATAGAAAAGAACATATTTCCAAGTGGTCTCATGACTATACCTAATATCAAATCTGATCCAAAAAATATATATTCAAGAATGCAAAAAATTAATAACGGTATTAAAAAAGAATATGATTTTTATAAAGGAGAATTATCTATGGGTATGTCAGGCGATTATGAAGTAGCTTTAGACTATGGTGCAACAATCGTTAGAATCGGTACTAAACTATTTAATAATGTTTGAAAAATTTTTGATCTCAATTGGCTTAAAGCAACCAACTAATTTGGAAGTTTCTGACAACCTACCGCCAAAAACTGTTAGACCTAGTAACGAAAATAAATTTCTAAATGAAGAATTTGTTGGAGATGTAAGAATTCACAATTCAAAAGATGAAGTTGAAATTAAAGCTTTGAGGTCTTTTTCTGAAATACAAAGCTTAGGTGTTGCAATTAAAGATGAATTTATCGTAGCAATGGATGTAAGAGACATACCTGACCAACAAGAAAGAAGAAGGATTTTAGATTTCGTTACAGGTATGGCGTTTATGAGCAATGCAACTATGAGAGTTATAAATAAAGATGGTGTATATCTTATAATTCCATCTTCTACTTCGTTGAGTTCATCAGAAAGAGAAAGACTTCAACAATTAGGATTATATCGCTTAAATGTGTAGTTCTGTATATTTAATTTTCCGACTTTTTTACTACAGTTTGTTTGCTTGGATTATTTTAAGTTGGATTCAAGTACCTTATGATCATCCTATTGGTCAAATAAAAGCAGTTTTAGATAGATTTTATGAAAAATTATTAAATCCTATTAGATCAAGAGTGCCTGTTTTCAGAGTTGGTATGGCTGGTATTGATTTATCTCCAATAATCTTAATTTTTGGCTTTAACTTTTTACAGCCTTATGTTCTAAGATTTGTTTGTTGAATTTTGTAATTCAACACTAA